>JAAURK010000374.1 GCA_012032275.1 Tabrizicola sp. | reverse complement strand
GGTGGCCCTGCGCCCCGCGGGTTTCGTCGACCGAACCGCTTGCCGCCGGCGCCGCCTGACGCCGGCACCTGCGCTCAAGGGCCAGGCCCGCAGCCTAATTGATCAGCGTCGGTTTCGTGGTGTGGGTGACGTTCGAGGGCAGCACGCCCAGACGGCGGGCAAGCTCGGTATAGACATCGGCCAAGGGCTTGGGGTCCGCAGGGATCCCGTCCGGTCCTTCGGGCATCCGCATGTCCCAAAGGCGGCAGTTGTCGGGGCTGATCTCGTCGGCGACGATGAGGCGCATGTAGTCGCCTTCCCAGATGCGACCCACCTCGATGCGGAAATCGGCCAGCCGGATGCCGACGCCCATCATCACCCCGGAGAGAAAGTCGTTCACCCGCAGCGCGAGCGCGATCATATCGTCAAGATCCTGCTGGTTGGCCCAGCCGAAGGCGACGATATGTTCCTCCGACACCAGTGGAGAGCCGAGCTTTTCGTCCTTGTAGTAATACTCCACGATCGGCCGGGGCAGCGGCGTCCCTTCGGGAATGCCGAGCCGGGAGGTCATGGGCCCCGCGGCAAAGTTGCGGACCACAACCTCCAGCGGGATGATCTCGGCCATCCGCACCAGTTGTTCGCGCATGTTGATGCGGCGGATGAAATGGGTCGGCACGCCGATGGAATTGAGGCCGGTCATGAAGAACTCGGACAGCCGGTTGTTCAGCACACCCTTGCCTTCAAGAGCGGCAGGAGCGGCAACCGTCGGGGCGCTGTCGTCCTTGAAATACTGGACAAGGGTTCCAGGTTCGGGGCCTTCGTAGAGGATCTTCGCCTTGCCTTCGTAGACCTTCTTGCGCCGTGCCATGGGCTCTCCGATCAGGGGTCGCTGGTTCCCTTGGGCTATACGTCAAGGCCGATGTGGTCGCAAGCGATCGGTGGTAGGCTTCGGCGGGATGGGGGATGTCATGGGACAAGAGGCGGAAGGCGCATTGCGGTTTCGCGGGGCCGAGGGGGCAGGACGGATCCTGGTCGAAAGCGCGGAGGTGATCCTGCGCGGCGAGATCCGGGCACGGGTGCCGCGTGCGGCCGTGCATGGCGTGCGGGTGGAGGGTGACGATCTGGTGCTGGAGACGGCCGAGGGACCGCTGGTCGCAACCATTGGCGAAACCCGTGCAGCGGCGTTGCAGCAAGCGCTTCTGAAGCCGCCGCGCAGTTTGGCACAGAAGCTCGGGATTGATGCGTCGGTGCGGGCGGGCTGCCTCTGGCCGGTCACCGATCCTGTGCTGCAAGAGGCTTTGGCCGGGAGAGTGGCGCCGGTGGTCGCGGCGGCGGTTCTGGTGGCCGAGGTGCTGGACAGCGCCGCGCTTGCCCGGTTGGTGGACGCACTGCCAGACCTCGCGGCCCGCCCCGTCTGGTGCGTCAACGCCAAGGGCCGGAACCCCGTGCTTCCGGAGGCCCGGATCCGCGAGGCGATGCGGGCGGCCGGGTGGATCGACAGCAAGACGACGGCCGTTTCCGACGCGGTCTCTGCCACCCGCTATGCACGGCGGAAAGGCTGATCGGGGTGAAAGAGGCTGACCGCCTCCGGGCCGTCATGTTGGTCAGGCCCCGCCCCGCGCATGATTTCTGCCGCTTTCGGCGCGGTCAGGCAGGGCTTGTGTCAGGGTGAACTGCTGCCGGCCGGTGGAAGCGAGATGCCCGGCCCGCAGTTGGTCTCACGCCGCATCGCCGGGCCGTCTTGGGCTGATTGTCGCGCGGGCGCCTCTTGCAGCCCCGGGCCGGGAGGGGCATATGGGGGGAAACGTTCTGATCCCCGGGGGGTGCCATGACCACATTTGATGACCGCGAGAAGGCTTTCGAGACGAAGTTCGCTCATGACAGCGAGATGCAGTTCCGGGCCGAGGCGCGGCGGAACAAGCTCGTGGGTCTCTGGGCGGCGGAGCTGCTGGGCAAGACGGGCGACGAGGCTGCTGCCTATGCGATGGACGTGGTCAGCGCCGATTTCGAAGAGGCGGGCATCGAGGATGTGGTGCGCAAGGTCGCGGGCGATCTGTCGGGCAAGATCAGCGCCGACGAGGTGCGCATCAAGATGGCAGAGCTTATGCCGGTGGCCAAGGCACAGCTGATGACCGAGCTCTGAAGGCGTCGGTCCGGCTCTCTAGGCGGCGACCGATTTTCATCTAAAGTTTTCGCGATTAAGGGGCTGTCCATCGAAAGCGTCTAGCACGGTCTGCAAGGTTTTGCGGAGGTGCGGATGCGGGATGGTTTGGCGGCCGACATGGCCGAGCCGCGGCTTGGCTGGCGGGTCGGGCTGACACTTGCCCTTGGTGCGGGGTTTCTGGCGCTTCTGGCCGACCGGCTCCGCGATCTGGACATTGCGGCGGTGATGGCGGCAGCAACGGCGGTGTCGCCGCTTGCCTTCGCCGCCTCGGCCATCGCGGTCTGGGTCAGTTTCTGGGCTGTCGGCCGCTATGACGGTGCGCTTCACCGGCATCTTGGAACCGGCGTTCCGGCCCGGACGGCGCGCCGGGCGGGTTTGTCGCCCTGGCGATATCCCAGACGGTCGGGCTCGGGCTGGTGACGGGGGCGCTTCTGCGCTGGCGAATGCTGCCGCAGATGAGCCTTTGGGCGGCAAGCCGCCTGACGCTGATGGTGACGGTGTCGTTTCTGATGGGCTGGGCGGTGGTCACGGCCTTTGTGCTGGCGCTGGTACCGGACGCGGCCTTTTCCGCTGCTGCATGGCCCGTGCTTGCGCTCGCGCTCGCGGGTATCGTCGCGGTGCTGCTTTGCGCCCGGCCGGGGTGGCCGAATGGCTTCACCATGCTGCATGTTCTGGGTCTGACAGCGCTTGATTGCGGGGCGGCGGCGCTTGCGCTGTGGCTTCTCATGCCCGGTGAGATCGGCTTTGGCACGCTTCTGCCTGCCTTTCTTCTGGCGCTTGGTGCTGGCCTTCTCTCGGGCGCGCCGGGCGGTGTCGGTGCATTCGAGATGGTGCTCCTTGCCCTGCTTCCCGGCGGGGCGGAAGAGGGCATCCTGGCGGCGGTGCTTGCCTGGCGGCTGATCCAGTATGTCATCCCCGCCCTGATCGGCGCGGCAGTGGCGCTGAGGGCCCCTGTCCGGGCTGCGGCGCCGCAGATCCCTTCGCCGCCATGGCCCGTTGAAGGCCCTGAAGCGGGGCTTTTGCGGCAGGGGCATCTCTTTCCACTGGCGCTTGGCCGGACGGCGCTGGCGGCGGGGCGCACAAGACATGCGCTGATCGCGCTGCATGGGCCTGGCGGACGACAGGGCGCCGCCGCATCATTGCACGAGCTTCGCGGGTTGGCGCAGGCAGAGGCGCGGGTGCCGTCTGCTTGACAAGG
>JAAURK010000061.1 GCA_012032275.1 Tabrizicola sp. | reverse complement strand
GGCAGAACTGGAGGCCGACGCCCGCGCGGTCGAGGCGGCGGCGCTGGCCCTGGCGGGCATCACCCAGGTCGAACGCCTCGTCCAGCTATAGCCGCCGCGAGATGTATCTGGCGGCCAGCAATGGATTTCACGGCGGGTATGCGCGGTCTTCGCGGTCTGTGTCGGCCGTCGCCTTCACCGGCGAGGGCACGGGGATGGAGCGGGACTGGGCCGCGGAATCCCGCGTCCATGGTGCTGATCTTCCCGCCATCGCCGGGATCGGCGCCCTTGCCGCCGAACGGGCGCTGCAGCGCCATGGCGCGGTAAAGCCGCGCACCGGAACCTATCCGGTCCTTTTTGACGAACGCGTGGCCTCCTCGCTCGTCGGGCATCTGCTGTCGGCGATCAACGGGTCGTCGATTGCACGGGGCGCGTCCTGGGCGCGCGATCTTCTGGGCCAGCGCATTCTGCCGGAAGGGCTGTCGCTGACCGAAGATCCGCACCGGCCGCGCATTTCCGGCTCTCGTCCCTTCGACGCCGAGGGGTTGGCAACGCGCCGCCGCGCGATCATCGAGGATGGCGTGTTGACGGGCTGGGTGCTGGACCTTGCCACCGCCCGCAAGCTTGGCCTGCAATCGACTGCCAATGCCGCGCGCGGAACCTCTGCCCCGCCCTCGCCCTCGACCACCAACATCGACCTCACGCCGGGCGAGCGAGCCGCGACGCGCTGATCGCCCGGATGGGAACCGGGCTTCTGGTGACCTCGATGATCGGCTCTACCATCAGTGCGACGACCGGGGATTATTCGCGCGGTGCCGCCGGGTTCTGGGTCGAAAACGGCCGCATCAGCCATCCCGTCAACGAATGCACCATCGCGGGGAACCTGCGCGACATGCTTGGCCGGATCGTCCCGGCCAATGACGCACGGGCGCATCTGTCCGTCCGTGTGCCCTCGATACTGATCGAGGGGATGACCCTTGCCGGCGCATGACCTCGCCCTGCTGACCGAAGCCGCCCGGGCCGCCGGACGCATCGCGCTTCGCCACTGGAAGCGGAACCCGCAGGTCTGGGACAAGGGCGGTGAACATGGCCCGGTGTCAGAGGCCGATCTTGCCGTCAACGACATGCTGAAAACCATGCTTCTGGCGGCGCGGCCCGATTACGGATGGCTGTCAGAGGAAACGCCGGACGATCCGGCGCGGCTGACCTGCGACAAGGTTTTCATCATCGACCCGATCGACGGCACCCGCGCCTTCATCGCCGGGGAAGAGACTTTCGCCCATTCCTTGGCGGTGACGAGGGCGGGAGAGGTGACCGCGGCGGTGGTGTTTCTGCCCGCGCTCGACCGGCTTTATACCGCCTCGGTCACGGCACCGGCGCTTCGGGACGGGCGGCCGATCGCGGCAAGCACCAGGCAGGAGCTGACCGGAGCCGACATTCTCACCACCAAGGCCAATCTGGCGCCCGACCGCTGGGCAGGCGGGGTGCCCGAGATCAACCGCAGTTTCCGCGCCTCGCTGGCCTACCGGCTGTGCCTTGCTGCAGAGGGGCGGTATGACGGGATGTTCACGCTCCGCCCCGCCTGGGAATGGGATATTGCAGCCGGCAGCCTGATCGCGACGCGGGCCGGGGCGACCGTCACCGATCAGACCGGCGCGCCCCTGCGGTTCAACACGGCAGAGGCGCGGGCGGACGGCGTTCTGGCGCTGCCACCGCTGCTTCATGGCGCATTGGTGCAACGCCTGAACGGAGGCGCATGATGCCGGAGCGGCTGCCTTCACGTGATCCCCATGGCTGACCGGGCCCGCTTTGCCGCCAGCGATCTTCTCGTGACGCCGACGGGCCTGCGGTTTCTCGGGCGACGATTTCCCTGCACCATCGGGCGTGGCGGCACGGCCCGCAACAAGCGCGAGGGCGATGGCTGCACTCCGCTTGGCACGCACCGGATCGTCGGCTGCCTTTACCGTCCCGACCGGCTTCCCGGTGGCGCGGTGCCGGGCTGGGCACTGCCCATCGGGCTGCGCGATCTATGGTCCGACGATCCGAGGGATCCCGACTACAACCTGATGGTCGAGGCGCCGCATTCCTTCCGCCACGAGACCCTGCGCCGGGCCGATCCGATGTATGATCTGATCCTGATCACGGACTGGAACTGGCCCTTTGCCGTGCCGGGCCGCGGATCGGCGATCTTTCTTCACAGCTGGCGGCGTCCGCTTGCGCCGACGGCGGGCTGCATCGCCCTGTCGCGGAAGGATCTGCTCTGGATTGCCAATCGCATCACCCCCCGGACGCGGCTTGTCGTCCACGGCTGACCCCTCTTTCCAAAACGCTTTGGACTCCCTAATCTCGTCGCCGTCAGAGGGAGGATGACCATGGCGAAAGCGCCGTCCACAGCGGATGACGATATCTTTGACCTGCGTCTGAAACGCTCTGCCCCCGATCTCTGGCCGATGCTTGACGCGCTTTATGGCGGCCGTCCGGATTACCCCGGCTTTCGCGAGGCGCTGCTCAAGGCGTTGCGGAACGGCTGGAAGGCCCGCCCTGCCGATCTGAAACGCCTTGATCTGAAACGGGATCTGGAACCGGACTGGTTCCAGCGCCCGGATATGGCGGGATATGTCTTCTACATCGACCGCTTCAACGGAACGCTGCGGGGCATTCTGGACAAGCTCGATTACCTTGAAGACCTTGGCATCACCTATGTCCATCTGATGCCCTGCCTGAAGCCGCGCCCTGGCGACAGCGATGGCGGCTATTCGGTGATGGATTACCGGGCGATAAATCCGGCCTTCGGAACGATGACGGATTTCGAGGAGGTCAGCTCTGCCTTGCGCGCGCGCGGCATCTCGCTTTGCGTCGATCTGGTGCTCAACCATACCGCAAAGGAACATGCCTGGGCGCGCAAGGCCGCGAAGGGCGATCCGACCTATCAGGATTACTACCTGATGTTCGAGGATGACAGCCTGCCCCGACGCTATGAGGAAACCCTGGTCGAGGTGTTTCCCGACAATGCACCCGGCAATTTCACGCGATATCCGCAGTTCGGCAAATGGGTCTGGACCACCTTCAATGAACACCAATGGGATCTGAACTGGGCCAATCCGGCGGTCTTTCTGGAGATCGTCGAGATCATGCTGTTCCTCGCCAACCGGGGCGTGGAGGTGCTGCGTCTGGATGCCGTTGCCTTCATGTGGAAACGCATGGGCACGCGCTGCCAGTCGGAGCCCGAGGTGCATATGCTGCTTCAGGCGCTCCGGGCCTGTTCGCGGATCGCGACGGCTGCGGTGATCCATCTGGAAGAGGCCATCGTCTCGCCTTCGGAAATGCTGCCCTATCTCGGGCGCGGGCGGCATGACGGGAAGGAAGGCAACCTGGCCTATCACAACAGCCTCATGGTGCAGTTCTGGTCGTCGCTCGCCACCCGCGACACGAGGCTCATGTCGCATGTGATGCGGACGCATTTTCCCGAATGGTTGACCAATGCCACTTTCGCCACCTATATCCGCTGTCATGACGATATCGGCTGGGCGGTGACGGACGAGGATGCCGCCGCGCTTCATCTGTCCGGGCATGCCCACCGCGCCTTCCTGTCGGAGTTCTATGTCGGCGATTTTCCCGGCAGCTTTGCCAGGGGCGCTCTCTTCCAGGTGAACGAGGCGACAGGCGACAAGCGGATCTCGGGGAGTTTCGCCTCGCTCGCCGGGCTTGAACAAGCGATGGAGGCGCGTGACGCCGCCGGGGTGGAAACCGCCGTCCAGCGCATTCTCATGGGGCATGCGCTGATTGCGTCCTATGGGGGTATCCCCCTGATCTACATGGGGGACGAGCTCGCCCTGCCGAACGACTACGGCTATCTCGATGTGCCCGAGCATGCCCATGACAGCCGCTGGATTCACCGGCCGCAGATGGATTGGCAGGCCGCGGCCACGCGGCATGACGGCAACTCACCCGCGGCGCAGGTGTTCTGGGGAACGCGGCATATCCTTGCCCGCCGGAAAGCCACGCATGCGCTGCATGCGGCCTTTCCGGTGCGGGTCGTGGATTGTGGCACCGGGGCTGTCTTCGCCTTTCTGCGGCAGGCGCCGACCGGGGTGGTGCTTTGTCTGTTCAACTTCACCGAAAACTGGCAGCATCTGGCGGAAGACAGGATCCGATCGCTGGGGGTCGAGGCGATGCATGACGCGCTGTCGGATAATCCGGTGCAGATCCATGAGGGCCGGATCGCCCTGCCGCCCTATGCGCGGATCTGGCTGACCTGACCGGCAGGCCGGACCACGCTGCCCGACCTAGCGGGGATAGGTCCGCGCGCCGAAGATCGCGCTGCCCACGCGAATATGGGTCGCGCCATGGGCGATCGCGGTTTCGAAATCACTGCTCATGCCCATCGACAGGCCGGAAAGGCCGTTCCGCGCGGCCATGGCGGCCAGCATCGCGAAATGGGGGGCAGGATCCTCTGCCTCCGGGGGGATGCACATCAGGCCCGTCGGGGCGAGGTCCATCGCCCGGCAATCCTTGAGAAAACCGTCGAGATCGGCGGGCAGAATGCCGGCCTTCTGCGGCTCTTGCCCCGTGTTGACCTGCACGAAGACCTGCGGCGAGGCCCCGCGCGCCTGTGCCAGACCGGCCAGCTTCTGCGCCAGCGACGGCCGGTCGAGCGTGTGGATCGCGTCAAAGAGTTCGACCGCGACCTTCGCCTTGTTGGTCTGCAGGGGGCCGATCATGTGAAGCTGCACCGGCCCGAACCTGTCGCGCAGCGCCGGCCATTTGCCCAGCGCCTCCTGCACGTAATTCTCGCCGAAAAGACGATGCCCCTCTGCCAGCACCGCCTCGACCCGGTTGAGCGGCTGGACCTTTGACACGGCGATCAGACGTACCGAGCCCGGAGCCCGCCCGCCCAAGGCTTCTGCCGCCCGCATCCGACCCGCAATATCCGCCAGCGCCATGCCGCACCCCGATCTGCCGGCCAGACCTTAACGCCCCCGCCGCAAAAGAAAAGAGCGGGCCAGGGCCCGCTCTTTCCGGTTCGTCTGATCCCGAAGGATTAGAAGGAGAACTTCAGACCAACGTCGGCGAAGGTCTCGTCGTCGACACCGTCATCGTTCAGCTGCTGAACGACGCCACCGGCGAGCGTCGCGCCGCCGCCGAGATCGTAGGCCACACCAAGACCCACGTGCTGGGTATCGGGCGAGGCGAGAGTGGTGTTGCCGAAGTCGGTGTAGAAGGCGGTGATCGTGGCAGGCCCGGTCACATAGTCAACCGACAGAGCCCAGGTGGTGTCTTTGTCAGCGATGTCGCTGTCCGACACGCGCGCCTTGACGGTAGCCGGACCGAATTCTGCCGAGCCGCCCAAGGAGAGCAGATCTTCAGCATCCGAATCTTCATAGGCGAGAGCAGCGCTGTAACCGCCAGCCGAATACTTCACACCGATGTTTGCTTCGTCATTGCCCGAGTCGGTCTGGCCAGCGCCGAGACCGAAGGTGAATGCGCCAGCGCTGTACTCGTAGTAAGCAGCGGTTTTGGTGGTGCTGACGAAGTCGATTTCCTGAAGCGCGTCGATCGGGCCGTAGCCAACGCCCGAAACCTGACCAACCAGCGCATCAGCTGCGCCGGAGACGTCACCCATGGTCAGCCTGCCGAACGCGCCGGAGATGAACACGGTCGAGTCGCCGTTTGCGGTGCCGTCAGCGTTGCCGCCATTCTGGTCAGCGCGCATTTCGGCGCCGAACGACAGGCCACCATCGGTTTCACCCGATGCCGTGAAGACGATACGAACGCGCGAGCTGAACACGGTGTCGCCCGACGGGCTGTCGTACACGAGACCCATGCGAGCGGAGCCGGAGACTTCCACTCCTTCAGCGGCAGCGAAACCGGCAGACAGGGCCAGGATGCTGGACGCGAGAAGAACCTTTTTCATGTTTTTCCCTCTTTCTTAAGGTAGGCCCGCCGCAGGGGAATCCGCAGTGGGAATGGATTGTATTTCCACCTTGAGCCTCCGGATTGCAACGGCAACGGCGGGCCGGGTTCAAATCTGCCGCTTTCTGGTGCAGCAAAGCCACAGGTCGGGAATCCCTGCCCCCGTGGGGTGCCAACCATGCCGGGCGCAAAAGGCCTTGGCACGCCTTGGCTCGTCGGCTAGACAGCGGGGAAGGGTCTCAAGGGGGTCATTAATGATCTTGTCTCGTGTTGCACGTATCGCCGTTGCCGGAGGGCTGATTTCCGCGCTTTCGGCCTGCGGCGGCATCGGCAGCGGCGACAGCGGATTGTTCCGCCGTTCACAGACGGTGTCGATCCCCTCGGAAGACCAGTTGAGCCGGAAAGAACGTGCCGATGCGCAGCGGGCGGCGCTGGCAAAGGCGAAGGGCGAGGACAAGCCGCGCTCGACGATCTGGGATCTGTTCTCCAACGCCGATGATCCGAACACCACGGTCGAGGTGAACAGGTATATCTGGCAGGCCTCGCTGGAGGTGCTGAACTTCCTGCCCATCGAATCGGTCGATCCCTTTACCGGAGTGATCGTGACCGGCTATGGCCGCCCGCCGGGCGGGGGCCGGGCGTATCGCGCGACGATCTTTGTGCAGGATCCGGCGCTGGATGCGCGCAGCCTGAAAGTGGCGTTGCAGTCGCAGGGCGGGGGGGCGGTTGCGCCCGAAACCGCCCGCGCCATCGAGGATGCGATCCTGACCCGCGCGCGCCAGATCCGGATCCGCGACAGCAAGCTCTGAGCGCGGCGGGGGTTTTGCACCCCCAGTCCATTGGTTTCTCGAACCAATGGCGAAACCAATGGCCTACCCGCAGGATATTTTCGCCAAGATGAATGGGGTGGACCTTTGCCTCCGCCACGGTGTAATTCCGCGCGGAACCCTGAAAGAGGCCCCTGATGTCGCGCTATGACCCCGCCGTGATCGAACCCAAGTGGCAAGAGGCCTGGGACGGGGCCGGGGTGTTTCTGGCCCGCTGCGATCCGTCACGCCCGAAGTTCTATGTGCTGGAAATGTTCCCCTATCCGTCGGGGCGCATCCACATGGGGCATGTGCGCAACTACACGATGGGCGATGTGGTGGCGCGGTTCAAGGCGGCGATGGGCCATTCGGTGCTGCATCCGATGGGCTGGGACGCCTTCGGGATGCCCGCCGAGAATGCCGCGATGGAACGGGGCGGGCATCCGAAGGACTGGACCTATTCCAACATCGCCGACATGCGCGCGCAGATGAAGCCTCTGGGCCTTTCCATCGACTGGTCGCGCGAGTTCGCGACCTGCGATCCGGAATATTACGGCCAGCAGCAGGCGATGTTCCTCGACATGCTGGAGGCGGGGCTGATCTACCGCAAGGCGGCGGTCGTCAACTGGGATCCGGTCGACATGACGGTGCTCGCCAACGAGCAGGTGATCGACGGGCGCGGCTGGCGCTCGGGCGCGGTGGTCGAGCGGCGGGAACTGACGCAGTGGTTCTTCCGCATCTCGGACTATTCGGCGGAACTCCTCGAGGCGCTGGACGGGCTGACCCACTGGCCGGAGAAGGTGCGCCTGATGCAGGCGAACTGGATCGGCAAGTCCCGCGGGTTGCAGTTCGCGTTCGACACGGTTGGTGCGCCGGAAGGCTTTGAAAGCCTTGAGGTCTACACAACCCGACCCGATACGCTGATGGGTGCCGGCTTTGCCGCGATCTCTCCCGATCATCCGCTGGCGAAGGCGCTGGAGAATGACCCCGGGGTCGCCGCCTTCCTGGCCGAATGCCGGCGGGGCGGCACCTCGGCCGAGGATGTCGAGACGGCGGAGAAGATCGGCTTTGACACCGGCATCCGGGTGAAGCACCCGCTGGACCCGTCATGGGAACTCCCGGTCTGGATCGCGAACTTCATCCTGATGGATTACGGCACCGGCGCCATCTTCGGCTGCCCGGCACATGATCAGCGCGACTTCGAGTTCGCGACGAAATACGGCCTCGCCATTCTGCCCGTCTTCGTCACCGAAGCTGCGGGGGAGGCCGGGCTGACCGAAGCCTTCGTGCCGATGAAATCGGAGCGGGTCCGCTATCTGCGTGGGTTTGCGGGGGCGGAGCTGCAGACCGGAGAGGAGGCCGTGTCGGCCGCGATCGCCGCTTGCGAAGCGCGGGGCATCGGGCAGGGCGTCACGAAATACCGTCTGCGTGACTGGGGTCTCAGCCGCCAGCGCTATTGGGGCTGCCCGATTCCGGTGGTGCATTGCGGTGCCTGCGGCGTGGTGCCCGAGGCGAAGGCGAACCTGCCGGTGCGGCTGCCGGAGGATGTGAGCTTTGACGTTCCGGGCAACCCGCTGGATCGCCACCCCACCTGGCGCGACACGCCTTGCCCCCGATGTGGCGCGGCGGCGCGGCGCGAGACGGACACGATGGACACGTTCGTCGATTCAAGCTGGTATTACGCCCGCTTTACCGCGCCCCATGCCGCGACCCCCACGGTGGCCGAAGATGTGGATTACTGGATGAACGTCGACCAGTATATCGGCGGGGTCGAGCATGCGATCCTGCATCTGCTTTACTCGCGGTTCTTCGCCCGGTCGATGGCCAGGACCGGCCATCTGCCGCAGAAGCCATCGAGCCGTTCAACGCGCTTTTCACGCAAGGCATGGTCACGCACGAGATTTACCGGTCGAACGACACCCAGGGGCGGCCGGTCTATCACCTGCCCGACGATATCCTGCGCTTCAACATCCGCAACGAGCCGGTGGCTTTCCTGCGCGTCGATCACACGACGGACCTGTCGGAGCTGAACGAGGATCAGCTCCAGGCCTTGCTACTTGAAACGGCGGGCACGCCGATCGAGATCATCCCTTCTGCCAAGATGTCGAAGTCGAAGAAGAACGTGGTCGACCCCAAGGATATCATCGCCGCCTATGGGGCCGATACCGCGCGCTGGTTCGTGATGTCCGACAGCCCGCCGGAGCGGGACGTGGAATGGACCTCGGCGGGGGCCGAAGCGGCGTTCAGGCATCTTGGCCGGGTCTGGACGCTTTCTTCCCGGATCGGCGACATGCCGGCGGACCATCAGGGCGAGGGCGATGACGACCTGCGCCGCGCCGTGGCCCGGGCGGTGCAGGATGTGACGCAGGGGATCGAGAGTTTTGCCTTCAACAAGGCGATCGCGAAGCTTTACGAATTCACTAGCACCCTTTCGAAGGCGACGGCCTCGACCCCGGTGATGAAAGAGGCGATGCGGACGCTGGCGCAGCTGATGCAGCCGATGACGCCGCATATCGCGGAAGAAGTCTGGGCGTATCAAGGTGGCGTGGGCCTCTGTGCGCAGGCCCCCTGGCCCAAGGCGGATCCGGCACTTCTGGTCGAGGACAGGGTCACCCTGCCGATCCAGATCAACGGCAAACGCCGCGCGGAAATCAGCGTGCCGAAGGATATGGTCGCGGCCGAGGTTGAAAAGATCGCGCTCAGCGATGAAGCTGTGGTCAGGTTTCTTGCCGGTCAGCCGGTGAGGAAGATCATCGTCGTGCCGGGCCGCATCATCAATGTCGTCGTATAGCCGCCGTTCCCTGCTTCTGGCCCCGCTGGCGCTTGCCGCCTGCGGGTTCCAGCCAGCCTATGCGCCGGGCGGCAGTGCGACGAAGCTGCTTGGCAAGGTGCGCGCCGCCGACCCGAAGACGAAGAACGGCTTCGATCTTGTCGAACGGCTGGAAGAACGGCTGGGCCGGCCGGAGGAGCGCCGCTATGATCTTGCCTATTCGATCGAGACGGAAACGGTCGGCGTCGGCCTGACCACCTCGAACAAGATCACGCGCTACAATCTGAAGGGCGTCGTCGAATGGACGCTGCGCGACCACGCCTCGGGAGACCGTGTTGCCGGGGGGCGGGTGCAGAGCTTTACCGCCTATTCCGCCACCAGCTCCACCGTCGCCGGGCTGGCCGCAGAGGAGGACGCGGCCTTCCGCCTGATGCGGATCCTCGCCGACCAGATCGTTACCCGCCTGATCGCCGTTTCCGCCAGCTTCCCATGATCCTCAAGGGACTTGAGGCCACCCGCTATTTCGCCAGGCCCGATCCGGCGCGGGCGGGGCTTTTGATCTTTGGCGCCGATGCGATGCGGGTGGCCCTGCGTCGGCAGGAGGTGATTGCCGCCCTGATCGGCCCGGAGGGCGAGGGAGAGATGCGGCTGACCCGCATTGCCGCGGGCGATCTGCGCAAGGATGGCAGCCTGCTTCTGGATGCGATCAAATCGGTCGGGTTCTTCCCTGGCCCCCGCGTGGCCTTCGTGGAGGATGCGACCGATACCCTGTCTGAATCCATCGCCATCGCGCTGCAAGACTGGACGCCCGGCGATGCCCAGATCGTGGTGGCGGCGGGAGGTCTGACGGGAAAATCCCCGCTGAAATCGCTGTTCGACAAACATCCCACGGCCGTCTCCATCGGCCTTTATGACGATCCGCCAAGCCGGGAAGAGATCGAGGACAGTCTGCGCAAGGCGGGTCTGGCCCGCATCGACCGCGAGGCGATGTCGGATCTCGCGACCCTTGGCCGCATGCTCGACCCCGGAGATTTCCGTCAGACGCTGGACAAGATCGCGCTTTTCAAGTTCGGCGACGATACGCCGCTTTTGCCGTCAGAGGTGGCCGCATTGGCCCCGGCGACGATCGAGGCCGAAGTCGATGAGCTGATCAATGCGGTGGCCGAGGGGCGGGCGGGCGAGATCGGGCTGCTGATCCGGCGGATCGAGGGGCAGGGTGTCGCCCCGGTGACGATCTGCATCGGCGCGATGCGGCATTTCCGCATCCTGCATGCCGCGGCCTCTGATCCGGGCGGTGCGGGGGCGGGCATCCAGAAGGCGCGGGTGAATTTCAAGCAGAAGGACGCGATGGGGCGGCAGGCCGGGCACTGGGGCATGCGGACATTGGAGACCGCCCTCGCCCAGTTGATCGAGGCCGATCTGACGCTGCGGTCCTCTTCCCGCGCGCCTGCGATGGCGGTGATGGAACGCGCGCTGATCCGGATCGCGATGTCGCGCCGCTGACCCGTCCCGCGCTAGCGTTCGCGCGGAGGACCGTCTGGCGGACGGGCGATCACCGCCTCGATCTCGGCCATCGTATCGGCAGGAAGCGGGCCATGGGCAAGCGCGCCGCAAAGATCGGCGACCTGATCGGGGGTGCGAAAGCCGGGTAGCGGCATCGCGGCAGCCGACCGCGCCCAAAGCCAGCAGATCGCCCCCTGCGCCAGACTGCGCCCGCCCGTCGTCAGAAGCTCGCGCACCGCGTTGAGCATGCGGGCATAGTCCGGCGCAATCTCGCCATGGGTGAAATAGGCCAGCCAGTCTGCGCCCGACCGCCGCACATCGTTCGGCGCGAACCGGTGGCCTTGGGCGATCCGCCCGCCCAGAAGCCCCATCGCCAGAGGCGAGCGGTTCAGCGACTGCAATCCCGCCCCCTCGATCACCGGGATCAGCGCGTCGGCGCGGAAAAAGACATTCATGGCATGTTCGACGGCCGTGAACCCCTCGCGCCCCGCAAAAGCGGTTGCGCGGTCGGGAAAATCCGTGCTCCAGCCATATGCGGCGACCTGGCCCTTTGCCCTCTGACCTTCGAGCAGATCGAAGACCGGCGCCGCTTCGGCCACCGGCAGCGCGTTCAGATGCAGCAGCACCAGATCGATCCTGTCCCGCCGCAACCGCCGGCGCGAGGCTTCGAGGCTCGCCGCGATGGCGATGGGGTCGGTCATCGGGCCGACAAGTTCCCGCGCCGCCGGATCGATGGCATATCCCACTTTCGTCGCGATCCGCACCTCGGGATGGGGGGCCAAAGCCTCGCCCAGCAGGCTTTCGGCATGCCCCGTGCCATAGGTCTGGGCCGTGTCGAAGAACCGGATGCCAGCCTCGACCGCCAGCGCAATTGCGGCGCGGGAGGTGCCGTCATCGGTCTGGCCCCATCCTGCCGGGGCGCCTCCTGCCGTCCAGGGGCCGCCGATGGCCCAGGTGCCAAGTCCAAGCTGCGTCATGACGTTTCCTTTCCGCTGTAGACGGCAATCTTGTGGGTCAGATAGGTCTCCGCCGCATCAAGCTCTGCCCGCCGGCAGGCCAGCCGTTGTCGATGCGCGAGAAGGATCTCCAGCCGGTCCGCTGCCGCCGTCGCCTCTGCCGGATCGGCAGTATGAACCAGCACGGCAAAACGCCGCATCTCGGCCATCGGCATCCCCGTCGCCCGCAGCCGCCCCAGATTGCGGAGCCATTCCAGCGCCCCCGCATCGAAGCGCCGCCACCCGCGACCATCGCGCGGAACCGGCGGCAGCATCCCCGATTTCTCGTAATACCGGATCGTGTCGACCGTCAGGCCAGACGCCTCCGCCGCCTCTTGAATGTTCATCCCGGCCCTCCCTCGACCCCGCGTAACAAGCTGGAGCCGCTCCAGGTCAAGCAAAATATCCGGCAGCGCCTTGCCCAATCCGCCGTGATCGGCAGAGTATGTCCTGACCACAAGGGCAGCACCGCAGACGATGGCCTTCACCCTCCGCCAGCTTCAGTTCTTTGCCGCTGCCGCCGAGGCGGGCTCCGTTTCGGGCGCGCGCGGGCCCTGTCGATCAGCCAGTCCTCCGTCACCGAGGCCATCCGTGCGCTGGAGGACGACCTTGGCGTCACCTTGTTCGACCGCCAGTCGCGCGGCCTTCTGATCACGCACAAGGGCTCTGCCTTCCTGCGCCACGCCCGCCAGATCCTGGCCGATGTGGCGATTGCCCGATCCACCTTCCGGGACGAGGCGGAAACGGCCCGGGGCCGCCTGTCTCTGGGGGTGACGAGCCTCGTTGCGGGCTATGTGCTGTCGGACATCCTGCAACGCTACCGCCGCGCCTATCCGCAGGTCGATCTGACGGTGATCGAGGACAGCGGCGAATATCTTCAGCATCTTCTGATCGGAGGCGAGCTTGATGTGGCCGTGCTTCTGACCTCGTCGGTCAAGGACCGGCTTGCGCTCAACGTGGAAACGCTGGTCGTATCGCCCTACCGGCTGTGGCTGCCGCTTGGCCATCCGCTTGCCCAGCAGGAGTTCATCGCCCTAGAGGAACTGGCCGGGTTGCCGCTGATCCAGCTGATGGTCGACGAGATCGAGGAATCGACCAGAAGTCTGACCGCGGCCCTGCCCGTGAAACCCGAAGTCGCGTTCAGAACCCGGTCGGTCGAGGCCGTCCGCAGCCTTGTCGCCACCGGTGCGGGGCTGGCCATCCTGCCCTCGCTTGTCTACCGGCCATGGTCGCTTGAAGGCGACCGGATCGAGATCAGGGATGTCTCTGGCGATCTGCCGTCGGTTCAGGTCGGGCTTGCCTGGCGCAAGGGAGCGCCGCTTTCGCCGCCCGCCCACAACTTCGTCCGCTCGGCGCAGACGGCGGTGGGCGGACGATAGGCCCGGGCACCTGCGGTCGACCCATCCGATCCGTCCTGGCTTGGCCACGGCTCTATCCTCTGGGTAGATATCGCCGCGGCCATCGCCGAAATCACCAACCCCTCAACGCGGAAACGGGCGGATCGGATGTGCCGTGACCCAAGGTAAGGCCATCGACACATCGCATCAGATCACGAGATCGTGAGTGGCGGTGCTTCGCCAATCCGGTCGTAAATCCATCGGAAAATCCGATATCAGGCATCCTCCTTTTGTTATTGCGAATTCTGCAGGGCGGCATAGCCTTGCGGGATGACCGGAACACCGGCTCTTCGCCACGATGCGAAGCACTCTCAGGGAGTATGCAATGAAGATCATGAAAGTGACGGCCACCTCGGCGCTCTGCCTGCTGACCGGCCTTGCCCCCGCCATTGCCCAGATCACCCAGATCGGCGCGCCGGAAGGGCAGGTCAACATCGTCGCCTGGCCCGGTTATATCGAACGCGGCGAGACCGACAAGGCCTTCGACTGGGTCACCGCCTTCGAGGCAAGCTCGGGCTGCAAGGTCAATGTGAAAACCGCCAATACATCGGACGAGATGGTGGCGCTGATGAACGAGGGCGGCTTCGATCTCGTCACCGCCTCGGGCGATGCGAGCCTGCGCCTGGTGGCAGGCGACAGGGTGCAGCCGGTGAACACCGACCTCGTTCCCTCCTGGTCAAAGGTCGACGACCGGCTGAAGGCCGCGCCCTGGCATACGGTCGACGGGGTGCATTACGGCGTTCCCTACCAATGGGGGCCGAATGTGCTGATGTACAACACCGAAATCTTCAAGGAACCGCCGACCTCCTGGGATGTCGTCTTCAAGGAGATGACGCTTCCCGATGGCAAGTCGAACAAGGGCCGGGTTCAGGCCTATGATGGCCCGATCCACATCGCCGATGCCGCGCAATACCTCATGACCCACAAGCCGGAGCTTGGCATCACCTCGCCGTACGAGCTGAACGAGGACCAGTACAAGGCGGCGCTCGATCTTTTGCGCGGGCAGCGCGAAATCGTCAGCCGCTACTGGCATGACGCCTTCATCCAGATCGACGATTTCAAGAACGAGGGCGTCGTCGCCTCCGGATCATGGCCGTTCCAGGTGAACCTGCTGAAGGGCGAGGGGCTGCCCGTTGCATCGACGATCCCCGCGGAGGGCGCGACAGGCTGGGCCGATACCACGATGATGCATGTCGATGCGGCCAACCCCAATTGCGCCTACCTCTGGATGGAACATACGCTCAGTTCCAACCTGCAATCCGACCTCTCGGTCTGGTTCGGTTCCAACCCGGCGGTGCCCGCGGCCTGCACGGACCAGTCGGGCCAGCAGACCGCCGAGGGCTGCACCGGAAACGGCATGGATGATTTCGACAAGATCCGGTTCTGGACGACGCCAAGCTCGAAATGCGCGCAGGGCGATTGCGTGCCCTATTATCGCTGGGTCAGCGATTACATCGGCGTGATCGGCGGCCGCTGAACCTCGGGCCCTCCCGCCACCGGACAGGGCCATCCATCCTGATCTGCGGTGCCCGTCCCCGCCTCTGCTTTGCGCAGGGGCGCGATGGTGCCCCGCTCCGAGCACAAGGTCCAGCATGACCGCCGCCGTCGAGTTTCGCTCCGTCTCCCGCCACTTCGGCGCGGTCCGCGCCGTCGACCGCGTGGATCTCACCATCGCGGAAGGCGCCTTCTTTGCCATGCTCGGGCCGTCCGGGTCAGGCAAGACCACCTGCCTGCGGCTGATTTCCGGCTTCGAAAGCCCGACGGAGGGCGCGATCCGCATCTTTGGCGAGGATGTCGGCCGCACCCCGCCGCATCTGCGCAACGTCAACACCGTGTTTCAGGACTACGCGCTCTTTCCGCATATGAATGTGCGCGACAACGTGGCTTACGGGCTGATGGTCAAGGGTGTTGCCCGGTCCACACGCCATTCCCGCGCCGAAGACATGCTGGCCCTCGTCCATCTCGACGGCTACGGCGGCCGCAAGCCCGCCCAGCTGTCGGGCGGCCAGCGGCAGCGGGTGGCGCTGGCCCGGGCGCTGGTCAACGAACCCCGGGTTCTCCTGCTCGACGAACCGCTCGGCGCGCTTGACCTGAAGCTCCGCGAAGCCATGCAGGACGAGCTGAAGGCCCTGCAGAAACGCCTCGGCATCACTTTCGTCTTCGTGACCCACGATCAGCACGAGGCGCTCTCGATGGCCGACAGCCTCGCCGTGTTCAATAACGGCCGCATCGCCCAGATCGGCACCCCGCAAGAGATCTACGACCGGCCGCAAAGCCGTTTCGTTGCCGATTTCGTGGGCTCTTCCAATGTCCTGCCGCCGCATCTGACCCGCGCCCTTGGCGGCCCGGAACGCTGGGCCAGCCTGCGGCCAGAGGCGACGCGCCTTGCCGCCCTG
>JAAURK010000373.1 GCA_012032275.1 Tabrizicola sp. | reverse complement strand
AAATCCCGCACCGCCTGTTCGGCCGTGTCCGGCGCGCCAAGTGCCCGCGCGGCGAGCCAGGCAAGACCGGCGCCCAGTCGCCTCGATATAGGCCGTGAATGCCGCCTTGTCGGTGAAGGCCTCGCGGTAGATATCCCATCGCCGCGCCTCGATCAGCCGATCCATCACCGGCAACGGCAGCCCGCAGGTCCGGATCACCTCATGCAGCGGCCCCGCCACCTCATGCGCCCGTGCCGCACCCGAAGCGGCGGCCGCGACCACATCGCGCCACCATTGCAGCCGCATCTCGGCAATCATCGGCTCTTCGGTCACCCAGGGCGCCCGCGCCACCTCAAGATTGAAGGCGTAAAGCGGAAGGAGCCGGGCGCGGGCCGAAACGGGGGCCGCCATCACCGCCTGAAAGCGGGCGGGATCGCCACGGGACACCAGTGCTGCGCAGGCATCAATGCTCATTCCGGGGCCACCACCAGCAGCGCATAGGCAATCTCGTCCGGGGCTTTTCGCCATAGATCGATCTCGCGCTGTTCCGCGTCGAGAACAGCTGTCAGTGCCGCATCCGCCGTCAGGCGCAGCATGGTGATCCGCGCCTCCAGCGGCTGGTAATACGCCCTCCAGCCCGCGCCAATCACCATCCGGTGACCAAGCAGATGGAAGCCCGCCGCCCGCACCCGTGCCGCGATGCCGGCAAGGTCCGTCGCCGCCGGATGGTCCTGCCAGAACGCCTTTGCCAGGGCCGAGGGCGGATTGCCGGGAAAACAGGGTTCCGAAAACGCCACCCGGGCGCCGGGCCGCAGCGCAGAGCGCCAGCTCCGCAATCCTTCGGTCACCCCCAGAAAGTAAAGCCCGCCCGCGCACCAGATGAGATCGAACGGACCACCCGGCGCGGCCATATCGCCCTGCCGCACCTGCACCCGTTCTCCGAACCCGGCGAGCCGCGCCTCTGCTTCCCGGACGAAATGCGCCATCTTCTCAACCGCGACGATCCGCGCCTGTGGCCGTTGCACTGCGAGTGTCGCCGCATCGGCCCCCGGCCCCGCGGCGGCATCGCATATCCACGCCCCGTCCGGGGTACCGGCCAGGTCGAGCGCCCAGATCACATCCTCCGGCGTGCCCGGCCCCTCGCGCGGCAGATCGCGGTGAAGCTGGAAGAACGGCGTCATGCCTCGCCCACTTCGACGATATGGCCATCGGGATCGCGCAGACGAAACACCCGGCCACCCCATGCCTGCTTCCGGATGCCGTGGATCACCCCGGCCAGCGGCGCCGCACGGGCGAAAGCCGCGTCCAGATCGTCGGTTTCGAAGTAGAGCGCGACCCGATCCTGCCCCGCGCCAGGCTCGGGGGTATCCTGAAAGGCCTGTCGCAGATAGCTTTTCTCCTCATGCAGCGCAAAACCGCCGTCAAAACGCACGAAATCGCCGTGATCCTCGGCGAGTTCCAGGCCAAGCGCTGCTCTGTAGAACGCAACCGATCGCGCCATGTCCTGAACCAGGGGCAGCGGGTTCACAAAGCGCATCATGTTTGCCCGGATGGCCGCCCGATATCGCGGATCAGCTTCCACTGGATCGCATCCAGCAGCGCCTCGAAGCTGGCATCGACGATATTGGCGGAAACCCCGACGGTGGACCAGCGCCGTCCCTGACCATCTTCGCTGTCGATGATCACCCGGGTGACGGCCTCGGTACCGCCCTGGGTAATTCGCACCTTGAAATCGACAAGCTTCATGTCGTCGATGCAACGCTGATAGGGGCCGAGATCCTTCCCCAACGCCTTGGCGAGCGCGTTGACCGGGCCGCGGTCGGAGCCGAGCTCATCCATGCTGTCGCTGACCGACATCATCTTCCGGTCGCCGATCTTCACCACCACCACCGCCTCCGAAAGGCTGATCATGCGGTCATACCGGTTCTTGCGCCGCTCGACCGTGACCCGATATCGCTTCACCTCGAAGAAGTCGGGCATCAGGCCAAGCTCGCGCCGCGCGACAAGCTCGAAACTCGCTTGTGCGCCGTCGTAGGCATAGCCCTGATCCTCGCGCTCCTTGATCACGTCCAGAATGCGCCCGAGGCGGCCATCCTTCGGATCGGCCTCGATCCCCGCCGACGCAAGCCGCGCGCGCAGGTTCGACTGTCCGGCCTGGTTCGACATCGGGATCACCCGCTCGTTCCCGATCAGCGATGGCGCGACATGTTCGTAGGTCGCGGGATCCTTCAAGATCGCGCTGGCGTGCAGCCCCGCCTTGTGGGCGAAGGCGCTGGCGCCCACGTAGGGAGCCGCCCGCAGAGGGACGCGGTTCAGGATATCGTCCAGCATCCGGCTGGTCTTCAAAAGCCCCGCCAGCGCCGCCTGGCTGACGCCGGTCTCGAAACGGCTGGCATAGGGTTCCTTCAGCAGAAGCGTGGGGATGATCGTCGTCAGATTGGCATTGCCGCACCGCTCGCCAAGGCCGTTGAGCGTGCCCTGGATCTGACGGGCGCCTGCGTCGACGGCGGCAAGCGTGGCGGCCACCGCCATGCCGGTATCATCGTGGCAATGGATGCCGAGCTTCGTGCCCGGAATGCCCGATGCGATGACCTCGGCGGTGACGCGGCCGATGTCGGCGGGCAAGCTGCCGCCATTGGTATCGCAAAGCACGACCCAGGACGCCCCCGCCTCCAGCGCCGCCGTGAGGCACGACAGGGCATAGCCGGGATTGGCCCGGTAGCCGTCGAAGAAGTGTTCGGCATCGAAAAGCGCGTCACGATCCTTGGCCACCAGATGGCGGATCGACGAGGCGATGGCCTCGCGGTTCTCCTCAAGGGTGACGCCAAGGGCGGTGGTCACGTGAAATTCATGTGTCTTGCCGACAAGGCACACCGCCGGGGTGCCCGCGTCCAGAACCCCGGCCAGCACGTCATCGTTCTCGGCCGACCGCCCGACGCGGCGGGTCATCCCGAAGGCCGTCATCCTGGCGCCTGTAATGGGGGCCGAGGCGAAGAACTCGCTGTCGGTCGGGTTCGCACCGGGCCAGCCGCCCTCGATGTAATCGACGCCGAGCGCGTCCAGGGCAGCCGCAATCTGGCGCTTTTCGGCAACGGAGAACTGGACGCCCTGGGTCTGCTGGCCGTCGCGAAGAGTGGTGTCGAAGAGAGAAAGGCGGGTGCGGGTCATCGGCTTGTCCACGCAGGGCAGGATTTGGAGGTGAGGGATTTCAACGGCTTGCGGCTGGGAGTGAGGGAGGTCTTGGCCATGACGACAGAGCGGGGCCAAAATCCTTCGAAGGATTCTGCAAATTTCTTCGAAGAATTTGGCTGCCGACGGCCCTTATTCCGCGGCGATCTTGATGACGGGTTCCATCGTGCTGGCGGATGGGGGGTATACCTGT
>JAAURK010000060.1 GCA_012032275.1 Tabrizicola sp. | reverse complement strand
GGATGCGGGGATGGCGGCAGGCGATGTCGGCTATGTCAATGCGCATGGCACGGGAACGGCTGCGAATGACCGCAGCGAATGTGCCGCACTCCGCCTGGCTTTCGGCGCGCAGGCAGACCGGCTGCTGGTGTCTTCGACGAAGGCGATGCACGGCCATGCCATCGGCGCGACGGGGGCGATCGAGATCCTCGCCTGCCTGTCGGCGCTGTCGGAGAGCTGCGTGCCGCCAACCATCGGGTTTCAGGTGCCCGACCCGGAGTGTGACCTGGACATCGTCGCGAATACCGCGCGGGAGGCAGAGGTGGCGTCCTGCCTGAGCAATGCCTTTGCCTTCGGTGGATTGAACGCGGTGCTCGCCCTTCGTCGCGCGCAGTGAAAAAGGCCGGTCACGAGACCGGCCTTCCGGGTCGAGAGGCGGCCCGCGCTCAGGGGGCGGCGGGTGCCGCGCCTTCGGCCGGTTTCGCAGCCGCCGCTGCGGCATCGGCCTTGTCATTGACCGCATTCACAGCCTCGAACCCGGCGGTGAAGCCTTTCAGCGACACTTCAAGCGAGACCTTCTGATCGGGTGCCACGAACGGGACGATGTTGATGACGGCCTTCGCGCCCTTCTTCATCTGGGCAACCTCTTCAGAGGTGAAACCGATCCGCGCCACGCAGCCGACCGGCGCGCAGAAGGTGAAGGGATAGACCTTCGGCTTGCCGCCGTCGATCTGCATCTGCATGCCCGCGGTCAGCAGGGTTTCCAGCGGCGCGATGAAGGTGGCGCCCGCGACAGCCGGGCCTTCGCTGCCTTTCGGCAGCCCGAACATCGCAAACTCGCCGACCGAGTTTCCGTCGGTATCCTTCAGCAGGACATAAAGCTGGCAGGTATCGGCGCCATTTTCGGCACGAACGCAGCGCTGTTCCCAGGCTTCGAACTTGGCGGCCACATAGGTGCTTCCCGCGCCACCCTCGCCGCCGAGTTCGGAGCCAAGGGAAAGACCATCCGGCGACACGGCGTCGCCGGCGGGTGCCTCCGTCGTGCCTTCGGCGGCCGGAGCCTCGGTTGTGCCGCCATCGGCCGCGGGGGCCTCGGTGGTCTGCGCTGTCACGGGCAGGGCCAGCGACATCAGGATGGCGGCGAGTGCAGAAAGCGGGGTATTGGCCATGTCAGGCTATTCCTTCGGTCGGGAACGGTTGTTGGTCGGGCGGGTCTCTAGCATGGCGCGCGGGCCGAGTCAGGTGCTAAAAACCCCGCGCGCGACCTTCTGCCTCACATCCGCGAGACTGCCGCCCTCATTGAAAAAGGGCCGGAAGACCGGCCCTCTCCAGAATATTTTTTGCTCCCTGTCGGACTGGCCGACTTCATGGTTGGTGAAACTAAGGCGCTTTCCAGCCAGCGTCAACGGCTTTCTGGGGGTGTTATCGCTCACATCAAAACAAAAAAACCGCGCCTTTTCAAAGGGCGCGGCCAGTTGACAGGGAGGAAGTCACCGCCCCGGCGGCAGTGAGTTGCGCCGGGGCAAGAAGAAGTCTGGCGCAAAGGGGTTAACATTGTATTTTGGCAGCGGCTGACCGGCGCCCGGGCCTTGTGGCGCGGCTGGCCGAGAGGTGACAGGTGAGGGGCGGGCGTGAGCGATACAGACAACATTTTCGTGGGCGGGGGTGGCGAAGGATACGGTCTGCCACAGGCGCTGCTGTTGAAATTCGGCAATCGCCACGGGTTGATTGCCGGTGCCACCGGAACCGGCAAGACGGTGACACTGCAGATCCTGGCCGAGGGGTTTTCGGCGGCTGGCGTGCCGGTCTTCATGTCGGATGTGAAGGGCGATCTGTCGGGCGTGGCGGCGGCCGGGTCTGCCGATCACAAGCTTCACGACCCGTTCATGAAACGCGCGGCAACCATCGGCATGTCCCTGAACTACCGGGCATTCCCGGTGATCTTCTGGGATCTATTCGGCGAGAAGGGCCATCCCATCCGGGCAACGGTGGCCGAGATGGGGCCCTTGCTGCTCAGCCGTCTGCTGGAACTTTCCGAGGCGCAGGAAGGGGTGCTGAATGTCGCTTTCCGGCTGTCGGACGAAGAGGAGCTGCCGCTGCTCGATCTGAAGGATCTGCAGGCGCTTCTCGTCTTCATCGCCCAGCATGACGACGACATTTCGGCGCGCTACGGTCTTGTGTCAAAGGAATCCATCGGCGCCATTCAGCGGCGGCTGCTGGTTCTTGAAAATCAGGGCGGCGCGGAACTTTTCGGCGAACCGGCGCTGGATCTGGCCGACATGATGCTGACCGATCCCTCGGGTGCGGGGCGGATCAGCATCCTTGCGGCGGATCGGCTGATGAACTCGCCGCGGCTTTATGCGACCTTCCTGCTCTGGCTGCTGTCCGAGCTTTTCGAGACGCTGCCAGAGGTCGGCGACCCGGACAAACCGAAGCTGGTCTTTTTCTTCGACGAGGCGCATCTGCTGTTCAACGACGCACCGAAGGCGCTGGTGGCGAAGGTGGAACAGGTGGCGCGGCTGATCCGCTCCAAGGGCGTGGGGGTCTATTTCATCACCCAGAACCCTGCCGACGTGCCCGAGAATATCCTTGGCCAGCTTGGCAACCGCGTGCAGCATGCGTTGCGGGCCTTCACCGCGAAGGATCAGAAGGATCTGCGCATGGCGGCAGAGACCTATCGCGACAACCCGCGCTTCAAGACCGAAGACGCGATCCGCGAGGTTGGCACGGGTGAGGCTGTGACCTCGTTTCTGGAACTGAAAGGCATTCCCGGCATGGTCGAGCGGACGTTGATCCGGCCGCCCTCCAGCCAGCTTGGCCCGATTGACGATGCGGCGCGCGCGGCGATCATCGCGGGCTCGCCGGTCAAGGGAAAGTATGAGACGACCGTGGACCGCGACAGCGCCTATGAACGTCTGCGCGCACGCGCCGACAAAGCCGCCGCAGAAGCCGAGGCCGAAGAGGCGGCCGCTGCCGCGAAGGCGGACGAGGACCGGGAACATTCCCGGGCGCGGCGCTATGACGGCGACGGGTATGCGGCGCCGAAGAAAAGCAGCACCCGCAAGTCGGATTCGATCGGAACCGCCTTCGCGAAAAGCTTCGCCCGGCAGCTTGGCACGAAATCGGGGCAGGCGATCATCCGCGGTGTCCTCGGGTCGCTGTTCGGCAGCCGGAAATAGCGGCCGGGGAGGGCCGCCGACCAGCCGCCGTCACAGCGGGCGCACCTTCAGCTTGGTGATCCGGTTTTCGCGCCGGGCCACCACTTCGAAACGAAAGCCGTGGAAGCTGAAGACCTGCCCCTCGCTGGGGATCAGTTGCGCCTCGTGGATCACAAGTCCGGCGACAGTATTCGCTTCGTCGTCGGGCAGTTGCCAATCCGTTGCCCGGTTGAGATCGCGGATCGTCATCGCGCCGTCGATCACATAGCCGCCGTCATCGCTCCGGACCAGCCCGGCATCCTTGTGGACGACGTCGAACTCATCGGTGATTTCGCCGACGATCTCTTCAAGGATGTCTTCCAGCGTGATCAGCCCTTCCAGCGCGCCGTATTCGTCAACGACCAGCGCAAAATGCGTGCGCCGTTTCAGAAACTCGCGCATCTGTTCGTCAAGCGGCGTGGTGTCGGGAATGAAATAGGGCTTCATCGACACTTTCTCGATATCCAGCTCGCGGATCGCGTCGATGGAGCCGACCTGTCCGCGCACCAGCCGGTCAACCTCGCGCAAGAGATCCTTGGCGTGGATGACGCCGAGGATATTGTCGTCCGATCCGCGGAACACGGGCAGACGGGTGTGGGGCGAGGCGAGGACCTGGGTGATGATCTCATCGGGGGTCTGATCCGCGTCGATCATCTCTATCTGGCGGCGGTGGCGCATGATTTCATCGACCGTGCGGTCAGAGAGATCAAGCGCGCCAAGCAGGCGGTCCCTGTCTTCCTTCTCCACCGCGCCCTCGGAATGTCCCAGGGCGATGGCGCCAAGGATCTCTTCGCGCAGGGCAAGCATCTGGCCTCCGGGATCGGATTTCACGCCGAACAGCCGCAGGATGCCCTGCACCAGGATGCGCACCACGCTCACGATCGGCGCGAAGACGGCAATCAGGACGCGGATGATGGGCGCAACGCGGGCGGCAAAGGCCTCGGGAAAGGTGATTGCAAGGGTTTTAGGCAGCACTTCGCCAAATATCAGGACCAGCGCCGTCATCACCAGCGTCGCCATCGCCACACCGGAATCGCCGAATATCCGGGTGAGAAGCGCCGTGGCGAGCGAGGCCGAGAGGATGTTGACGATATTGTTGCCCAGAAGGAGCGCGCCGATCATCCGTTCGCGATCTTCGGTGACGGTCATCGCGGCCTCCGCCCCGAGCGACCCTTTGTCCGCCTGCGATTTCAGCTTGCCGCGGGATGCGGCGGTAAGGGCGGTTTCGGATCCGGAGAAGAAGGCCGACATTGCCAGAAGGCACAGGATGGCGGCGGCGGTCAGCCAGAAGGCGGTGTCGAGTTCGGTCATGAGGTCCGTCGCGGTTGCCGGGTCAGGTTTTTCTGGCCAGGGGATGGTGCGTAAGAACAAGGTCTTTCAGGTGGTCGTCAAGCACATGGGTGTAGATCTCTGTGGTGGCGACATCGGCATGTCCGAGCAGCGTCTGGATCACCCGCAGATCGGCTCCTCCGGCCAGCAGATGCGTGGCAAATGCGTGGCGCAGGGTGTGGGGGGTGATCCGCGCGGGGTCGATGCCCGCGACGGCGGCGGTCTCCTTGACCATGAGATGAAAGTGCTGGCGGGTCATGTGGCCAGAGGCGCCCGCCCCGGGAAAGAGGAATTTCGATGCCGGATGCCCGGCCTTTCGCGCGGTCTCTTCCTCGGCGTCGCGCTGGTGCAGCCAGTCCCGCAGCGCCGACCGCGCGGGCGAAGACAATGGCACCATCCGCTCCTTCCCGCCCTTGCCGCGGACGAGGATCATGCGGGGTTCGCCCCGGACGCTGGCCACCGGCAGGCTGACAAGTTCCGACACCCGCATGCCGGTGGCATACAAAAGCTCGAACAAGGCGCTGTTCCTTAGCCGCTCGCTGGCAGAGCGGCCCTTTTCGCCCGCCATTTCCAGCAGCCGGGTGACCTCCTCGCGGCTGAGCGTCTTCGGCAGCCGCTGCACCTTTCCGGGGCCTGCGATGCGCAGGGCGGGATTGTCTGTCCGCCAGCCCTCGTCGAAGGCAAAGCGGTAAAGCTGGCGGATCGACGACAGCCTGCGCGCCCGGGTCGCCTTGGAAAGGCCCTGCGCATCGCAGGCGACCAGATAGGCTTCGACGGTTGCCCGATCAGCTTTGGCGAAGGAGGTGTTTCCGCGCCCAAGCCACGCGGCGAAATCCATCAGGTCGCGCCCATAGGCGAGGCGCGTGTTGCGGCTGGCGCCGGTCTCGGCGGACTGCGCGTCAAGAAAGGTCGACACCCAGCGGGCGGCTTCGGCATCCGGCATGGGTCAGCCCCGCCGTTCCAGGATCATCAGTTCCAGCGCCGTGCGCCGCGCGACACTTTCCAGCCGCACGCCACGCAGCAGCGACAGACCCTCCGTGACCCCGCGCAGATCGCCCTGCACGCCGCGCTGGATGTTGTCGATCGCCACGAGGATCGCTTCCCCCGTCCTGTTGCCGTCGATCAGCGCCTTCGCTTCGGTCGAGGGGGCGGGGCTGACGAATGCCTGCAGGATTGCGCGTCCAAGATTATCGGGGGGCGTCGCGGTCTTCAGATCGCCTTTGGCGACGGCGATCAGGAAGGCTTCGGTCGAATCGACGGGCTTGTGGCGTTGCGCCGCTATTTCGTACTGCGGCGACAGCAGGCTGACCCGGAACGCGATGCGGCCGGCTTCGGATGGCAGCTCCATCGTCATCAGCGCCTTGCCGTACAGAACCGCGAACGGCACCTCCAGCTCCACCTCCTGCATCCGCGCCCAGACCTCTGGCAGGGTGGCGGCGATCCGGGCCGGATCGCGCGACGCCATCGCCGCATCGAAGGCCTGAAACGCATCGACACGGTCCCACACGCCACCGGAGGCGGCCGCCTCGCGTTCGGTGTAAAGGCCAAGGATCACGTTCGGCGGTATGGTCCCGGCCCGGGTCAGGCGCTCTGCCGCCTCGATCTGCGCCTTCCAGCCGGTCTGCGGGCTGATATCGGCGTAGGAAAACGCCAGCGGCAGGCCGTCGGTCGCCAGCGGCTCGCCAATCGCCTCGAACATCTTCCAGTCAAGCGGCGTCACGGGCGAGGGCGGGGCAGGCGGCGCTTCGCCTTCGAAAAGGTCGGGGTCAAGAAAGCGGGCAAGCAGTGTCGCCTGATCATCGCTCAGCTGGTCAAGCGCATCGGCGGAATGGAGTGTCAGCGCCGCGGTATCCCAATCACCCGACCGGGCAAGGCAGAAGATCCGCGCCTGCAAGGTGGGCGCCAGATCCGGAGCCGATTGCATCGCCTCGCAGGCGCGATCTTCCTGCCCGGTCAACAGCGCCACATCGAACGAGCGGCGGAACAGTTCGGGCGTCATCTCGCCCGCGACCTCGATCAGCGCCGCCGCCTGTTCCAGCGCGCCAAGCCCGAGCAGCGTGTCGATCCGCACCCGCAGAAGGTCGCCCTTGCCACCGGCATCCACCGGGGCGTCCACTTCGGCCAGCAGAATGGTCAGGAACAGCTGGCGCAGCGCGGGCAGGCTTTCCACCTTCTCCCACGTCAGCCTTTCGGCGATCTCATGCGTCAGTCCGGCACCCCAGAGCTTGCGGGGCAGTCCTGAAACCGCGGTCGAGATCAGCCCGGCCGCATCGGGTGACGGCCCGTCCAGCGCGGTGGTGGCGACCGGTTCGGGCAATGCACCCCCATCGGCCACGGGCGGCTCTGTCCGGCCTGACGCAGTCTCGCCCGGAACGACGGCCGAGGCGGGTGTCGTCACCGATTGCGACAGCCAGTCGATCGCGGAAAGCGGCGGCGCGTCTTCTGCCGCCACCGCAACGGGGCAGATCACCAGAGAGCCGGCCAGCAGCCAGACGCGCGGTTCAATCGGCATTCAGCACCACAGGCTTCGTCACCTCGGTCTGGTTCGGTTTGAGATCGCCAAGATAGGCATAGACGGTAAGTCCGATGAAGCCGAATATGACGAGGAGCAACAGCGCCTTGATGATCCGCCCCATTCTCTCGCCCTCTGCCTTCCGGCGTCTTCGCCTTGTTTCCTTGCGGAGCCACGCGCCCGCAGGCACGTATCTGCCGATCCGTCGCGTAATTATATATGGCATTTCGCAGAAGTTCACGTCATTCAGGGCATAATATTTGCTTTCGGCGGGGCTTTGCCTCGAAACCGGCGGGTGGAAACGGGAAAGAATGATCCGGCTGAAGAAAACAGTCGTGATGGTGGGGATGATGGGGGCCGGAAAGACGGCTGTCGGCACCGCACTTGCGCGGCAGCTTGGCGTCCAGTTCCTTGATTCGGACGAAGAGATCGCCAAGGCGGCGGACAGGACGATTGCCGAGATATTCGAACGCGACGGCGAGGCGTTTTTCCGGCTCCGCGAATCCGAGGTGATCGCCCGGCTTCTGAAAGGCACACCGTGCATCCTGTCGACGGGCGGAGGCGCATTCCTCGCCGAAGCGAACCGCAAGCTTGTGCATGATGTGGGCGTCTCTGTCTGGTTGAGGGCGGATCTTGATCTGCTGTGGCAGCGGGTGCGGCACAAGACCACCCGGCCCCTCTTGCGCACGCCAAATCCTTTGGAGACCTTGCGCCAGCTTTATGAACGGCGGCTGCCGCTTTATGCGCAAGCTGATATCCCGGTTGACGCATCGGCGAAATATTCGGTCGATGACATGGCGCGCCGGGTGATTGATGCGCTGAAGGCCCGGCCCGACGTTCTGGAGGTGGTTTAGGTGACAGTGAATGTGGTGCCCGTGGCGCTTGGCGCGCGGTCTTACGAGGTCCGTATCGGCACCGGCCTGATCGACAGGGCAGGGGCCGAGATCGCGCCCCTGCTCCGACGCCCGCGGGTGACGGTGATCACCGATGAAACCGTGGCGGCGCGGCATCTTGACCGGCTGCGTGGCGCCTGTGCCGCCGCGGGGATCGCGGTGACGGCGCTGGCACTGCCGCCCGGTGAAGGCACCAAGGCCTGGCCGCAGTTTTCGCGGGCGGTCGAATGGCTGCTGGAGCAGAAGGTCGAGCGCCATGATGTGGTGATCGCACTTGGCGGCGGGGTGATCGGCGATCTGGCGGGATTCGCCGCCGCGGTTCTTCGGCGCGGTGTGCGCTTCGTGCAACTGCCGACAACGCTTCTGGCGCAGGTCGACAGTTCGGTTGGCGGCAAGACCGGGATCAATACGGCGCAGGGCAAGAATCTGGTCGGCGCCTTCCATCAGCCTTCGCTTGTCCTGGCCGATATCGGCGTTCTGGAAACGCTGCCAGCGCGCGAGTTTCTGTCCGGTTACGGCGAAGTGGTGAAATACGGGCTTCTTGGCGATCTCGCGTTCTTTGACTGGCTGGAAGGGGCGGGGCCGTCGCTTCTGGCGGGCGATGCCGCGGCGCGGCTGAGGGCGGTGACGCGGTCGGTGGAGATGAAGGCCGGGATCGTCAGCCGGGATGAGACGGAAGAGGGCGAAAGGGCGCTTCTGAACCTCGGTCACACCTTCTGCCATGCGCTCGAAAAGGCCACGGGCTATTCCGACCGCCTGCTGCACGGCGAGGGCGTGGCGATCGGCTGCACCCTGGCGTTCGAGCTTTCGGCGCGGCTTGGCCTTTGCGCGCAGGAAGACCCGAGCCGTCTGCGCGCGCATCTGCGTGCCATGGGGATGCGGGTCGATCTGGCCGATATTCCGGGCGATCTGCCGGATGCCGGGGCGCTCCTCGGCCTCATGGGGCAGGACAAGAAGGTGATCGACGGGCGGCTCCGCTTCATTCTGGCGCGCGGGATTGGCAAGGCATTCGTGGCCGACGACATTCCGCCGGATATCGTGCGACAAATGCTTGATGACGCGCTGAAGCTCAGATCAGCGCGGCGTTGATCGGGCGCAACTGCTGGTAAAGCCTTTGCCAGATGGCGAACCGGTCATCGGCAAGTGCGCGCGCGGCACCGTCGGGGGTAAAGACCCGATCGGTGCGGATCATCGCGGTCGCCGCCTGGGCGAGATCGGGCAGGATCCCGACCCCGACACCCGCCATCAAGGCGGCGCCGGTGGCGCCCGGATCGCGCCCGGCAACCCGCAGGAAAGTGCGGCCGAACACATCGGCGCGGATCTGGCTCCACCGATCCGACGCCGCCCCGCCGCCCCCGGTCTGGATCTGTGACGGGATCACCCCTGCAGACCGCTGCAGCGCCTCCATCGCCAGCCGCGCCGAGAAGGCGACGCCTTCCATCACCGCCGCCGCGATCTCGGCAGGTCCGCAGGCACCGGTCAGGCCTGCAAAAGCGCCCCGGGCCGATGGATCCCAAAGCGGCGCCCGCTCACCTTGCAGATGCGGCAGGAAAAGCGGGCTTTGCGCCGTGATCCCGGCCGCATCCCGGGCGAGCGCACCGGGTTCCTGACCCAAAAGCCGCGCGACCCAGTCAAGCGAAGCGCCGCCCGCCTGGGTTGGCCCGGCGTGAAGCGTGATCCCCGCCCAGGGCGGGAAGGTGATGACACCGGGTTCGTTCGTGATCCGCGGGCTGATCAGGCCCAGAACCTCGGACGTGCCGGAAAGATACATCGCCTGACCTTCCGAGGCGACGCCAAGACCAAGGAGGCTCGCCCAGGCGTCCATCAAGCCGGTGATTACCGGAATGCCCGCAAAGGGGCCACCCTGCCGCATCCGTCCGGCAATCGACAGCGGGTCTTGCAGCGGTGGCAGCCGTTTCGCCGCGCCGGGCAGGAGGGCGATCAGCGACCTGGCATAGGTCAGATCGGGCGAGACCAGCCCCACGGCCGAGATCGGATCGGTCACCACGGCCCCGGTCAGCCGGGCAAGCAGGAAGTCGCGAGGCAGCATCACATGCGCCGCAGCCTTCCAGATTGCGGGATGCGCGGCCTTCATCCAGGCCATCCGCGACAGCGCGTGGCTGGCATCAAGCGGGATGGGGGCGCCGATCCAGGCGATCTTGTCCTCGACCGGGATCGTCGCATCAAGCCTGGCGCCCGCCGCCGCCGCGCGCCCGTCCTGCCAGACGATGGCGGGATGCAGGGGCCTGAGCTCGCGGTCCACAAACACATGGGTATTGACCTGCGAGGTCAGGCAGATCGCCCGCACGCTGCGCGCCTCGGCCCGCGCGGCAAAACCGGCAAGGGCGCTGCTGACCAGCCGATGCCAGTCTTCGGGATCCTGCTCCACCCGGTCAGGCGGATGGCGTATCGTCGGATAGCTGGCCGCAAACTCTGCCAGACGATGGCCGTTGGCGGTGAACATCACCGCCTTCACCGAGGTTGTGCCCACGTCGATCCCGATCAGCGCCGCCTCGTCCATCGCCCACCTCTTGCAAACCGCTGGACGAGGAAAGCTTGGCCTGACAGAGTTCGGAAAGCAATGCGGTACGACAAACCGCGACGACCGGGGAGGGTCATCACCATGGCACTGACATTTACCCGCCAGGCAGCGGGCGGGCTTCTGGCGACGCTGGCATTCGTGGCGGTGACGGGACCGGCGCTTGCGGAGGGCGAGAAGATCGCGGTGATCACGCCCTATCTCGCCCAGCCGGGCACGCAGTTCTATGTCGAGGCGTTTCAGGCCCGCGCCGCCGAACTCGGCTGGGAGGTCAATGTCATCGACACGGCGGGCGATGTGGCCGCGGTGATCAGCCGGATGGAGGATGTCACCAACCAGGGGGTCGATGCCATCGTGCTGAACGTCGATCCCCAGCAAGTGGGGGCGGGACTTGATGTCGCGGCGGCGGCGAATATCCCGGTCTTCGGCATGGATGCGGGGGCCGATCCGCGGATCAAGGCCAATATCACCTCGAACGGCTATGCGATGGCGGCCGAGACGGCGGTCTATGTTGCCAACCGCATCGGTGGCGAGGGAAATGTGGTGATGTTCACCTTCGACGCTTTCCCGCCCGTCCAGGTGCGCGGCGTGATCGCGGATGCGGTCTTCGCCAATTACCCCGATATCACGGTGCTTGACCGGGTGACACCGGATGTCTCGGATGGTGGCATCGCCGACAGCCGCGCCAAGATGGAGGCGATCCTTGCCGCCAATCCCGAGCCCGGTTCGGTCAAGGCGGTCTGGGCGGCCTGGGACCAGCCGGCACTTGGCGCGCTTCAGGCCATCGAGGCGGCGGGGCGGCAGGGCGAGGGCATCGTCATCACCGGGATCGACGCCAACCCCGAAGCGCGTGAGGCGATTGCGGCCAGCGGCAATTTCGAAGCCTCGGTCGCGCAGGACTTCGCCGGGATCGGCCGGACCACGGCAGATACGGTCGCCCGGGTTCTGGGCGGCGAGGATCTGCGCGCGTCGGTGATCTATGTGCCGACGCGGCTGATCACTGCGGCCAATGTCGCCGACTGATGCCGGCGGCCGGTGCGGGTGATCGGATTTCTGCGCAGCTATGGCACCCTGGCGGGGATGGTGGGCATCATCCTCGTCTTCTGGATCGCGCTGCCTGACACATTCATGACGGCGCGGAACTGGCTGAACATCAGCCAGCAGCTGTCGATGCTGATCGTCGTGGCCGCCACGATGACGGTGGTGATGGTGACGGGGGACTTCGATCTTTCGGTGGGCGCCATGGCCTCGCTGGCCGGAGTTGTGGCGGCAACGCTTTTCCAGCTTGGCTTCGGCATTCCGGCGGCCATCGGCGCGGCGCTCCTGACCGGGTTTCTGGGCGGCGTGGTCAATGGCGTGCTCGTCAGCCTTCTTGGCATCCTGCCGTTCGTCGCCACGCTTGCGACACTGACCATGTTCAGCGGCGCGGCCTTCATCGTCTCTGGCGGCAAGACCATTTCCGGCAAGGCGATCCCCGAGGCTTTCGCCGCCTTTGCCCGGCGGGGGCTGGAGATCGGCACCATCGCGGATCGGCCCGCGGTGGTGCCCTGGCTGACACTTCTGGCGCTTGGCACGGTCGGGCTGGTCTGGATCGTGCTTCGCAAGCTTCCCTATGGGCGCAGGCTTCACGCGATCGGCAGCAATGCCGAAGCGGCGCGTCTTGCGGGTGTCAATGTGGCGGGGCTGCGCCTGTCGGTCTTTCTGTTCACCGGGGTCGGTGCCGCGGTTGCGGGGGTCATGTATGCCGCGCGCGTCGCCTCTGCCAATCCAACGCAGGGTGACGGGTTGATGCTGACGGCGATTGCCGCGGTGTTTCTGGGGATGACGGTCACGCGCAACGGGCAACCCTCGGTTCTGGCGACGCTGGCGGGGGTGACCATCCTTGGCGTGATGGACAATGGCCTGACGCAACTGCGGGTCGACAGCTATGTCCGCGACGTCCTGGTGGGGGCGATCATCCTGGCCGCCGTATCGATCAGCGCGCTCGGGCGGCGCGCCGCCGGAACGCGGCAGGACCGCACCTGAAGGGGTTGACCTGCGTCAAGGCGCGGCAAGGCCGGAACCCATACCTTTGCCTCCTCACCTCAACCGGGGTCGCGCACATGGATCAGGTCGGCGAGAGGGTGTTCCGCACCGCGGGTCTGACCAAGACCTATCGCAACGGCGAGTTGCAGGTGCATGCGCTGAGGGGCGTGGACTTTGAGGCAGACCGCGGCGAATTCGTCGTGATCCTCGGGCCGTCGGGGTCGGGGAAATCGACCTTTCTGAACATCATCGGCGGGCTGGATCAGGCCTCGTCCGGGGATGCCTGGTTTCTGGACCATCGGCTGACGGCGCTGGATGAAAAGGGGCTGACGCAATACCGCCGTGATCATGTGGGCTTCGTGTTCCAGTTCTACAATCTGGTGCCCAGCCTGACCGCGCGCGAGAACGTGGCGCTGGTCACGGAAATCGCCCGCCGACCGATGCCTCCGGACGAGGCGTTGGAGATCGTGGGGCTGGCCGCGCGCCGCGATCACTTTCCCGCGCAGCTGTCGGGCGGTGAACAGCAGCGCGTCGCCATTGCGCGCGCCATCGCGAAGAACCCGGAGGTTCTGCTGTGCGATGAACCGACGGGGGCGCTGGATTCCTCGACCGGGATCATGGTTCTGGAGGCTCTGACCGAGGTCAACAAGGCGGTGGGCGCGACGACGCTGGTCATCACTCATAACGCCGCCATTCATGCCATCGCCGACCGTGTCGTGCGGTTTGCCGATGGTCGCATCATCGACGAGACGCGGAACGCGTCAAGAAAGCGGCCAGTGGAGATTTCGTGGTGATCCTTTCCCCTCTCCGCCGCAAGGTGTTGCGGGATGTCCGGCGGCTCTGGCCCCAGGTTCTGGCGATTGCGCTTGTGCTGGCGGCAGGTGTCAGCACGCTGATCCTGGGAACGGGCGCCTATTCCTCTCTCGCAGAGACGCGGGCGCTTTACTACGAGAAGCACCGCTTCGCCGATGTTTTCGCCGATGTGACGCGGGCCCCGCGCGCGCTGATTGCCGAGATCGCCGCCATCGACGGCGTGCTGGCGGCCGAAGCGCGGATCACCAGGATCGCATTGCTGGACATGCCCGGCATGGCAGAGCCGGGATCGGTGGCGCTGGTCTCGGTCCCGCAGGGCGGGGGCGTGGGGCTGAACCAGCTTTATCTTCGCTCCGGCCGTTTGCCTGAACCTTTGTCTGCCGATGAAGCGGTGGTGTCCGAGGGTTTTGCCAAAGCGCACCGGCTACGACCCGGGACAAGGTTTGCCGTGCTGATGAACGGCCAGCGGAGGGAGGTCGAGGTGGTGGGCGTGGCGCTTTCGCCCGAGTTCATCTACGCGCTCGGCCCCGGAGAGATGATGCCGGATCCGCGGCGGTTTGGCGTCGTCTGGATGCCGCTGCAAAGCCTTGAGGCCGCCTTCGATCTGCAGGGGGCCTTTTCCAATGTGGTCGTGAAGCTTGCCCCCGGCGCGTCAGAAGAGGCGGTGATCGAGACGCTGGACGCCATGATCGCCCCCTATGGCGGAACCGGCGCGGTCCGCGCGCCGATCAGATATCGCATGCCTTTCTTGACGCCGAACTGAAGCAGCTTGGCGCCATGGTGAAGGTGCTGCCGCCGATCTTTCTGGCGGTGGCGGCCATGCTGGTGAACATGACCCTTTCGCGCCTGATCACGCTGGAGCGGGAACAGATCGGCCTCTTGAAGGCCATCGGCTATTCCTCGCATGCCGTGGCCGCCCATTATGTGGAGTTTGTGCTGGTGATCGCGGTGCTGGGGGTCGTGATCGGATCGGCCATGGGGACATGGCTTGGCATCGGCATGGCACAGCTTTACGCGCGCTTTTTCACGTTCCCCTATCTCGTCTTCGCGCATGATCCGCAGCTTTATGCGGTTGCGGCGATCGTGACCCTCGTCGCGGCTGTCGGCGGCGCGCTTTACGCGGTGCGGGGCGTCGTGCGGCTTCCACCGGCGATTGTCATGGCTCCGGCCGCGCCCGTGACCTACCGGCAGCGACTGGGGGTGTTCCGAAGGCTGCTGGTCCTGCGCCAGACCGGCGTGATGATCGCCCGGCACCTGCTGCGCTGGCCGTTTCGCAGCTTCAGCAGCACCCTTGGCGTGGCGATGGCGGTCGCCTTGCTTGTCGCCTCGCAATGGTCTTTCGGCTCGCTTGACCACATGATCGACGTGACCTTCCACCGCGCCGAACGGCAGGACGCCCGGATCGTCTTTGCCGCGGCGACACCGGCCCGCGCGACCTACGCCGCCCTGAAGTTGCCCGGCGTTCTGGACGCCGAGCCGTTCCGGTCGGTGCCCGCCCGCATCGCGCACAAGAACCTCAGCCGGAAGCTTTCCATTCTTGGCATGCCCAAGGTTCCGCGCATCTCGCGCAGTCTTGACCCCGATCTGCGGCCGATGACCATGCCCGACACCGGGCTCGTGCTGTCCGAGGCGCTGGCCGAAGTGCTGGACGTCGGCGCGGCGACAGTGTGACGCTGGAGGTGCTTGACGGCAAGCGGCCGGTGGTGACCGTTCCGGTCAGCGGCATCAGCCTCGGCTATGTGGGTCTTGGCGCAGCGATGGATATCGAAACGCTCAATCGCCTTGTGGGGGAAGGGGCGGTGATCTCGGGCGTCAACCTGCTGCTTGATCCCGTCCAGATGACCGCGTTCTTCAGCGCCGCGAAGGCTGCCCCGTCGACCTCCTTCGTCACGATCACGGCCCTCACGCTGGGCAAGTTCAAGGATACGGTTGCCGAGAACATCACGATCATGGTCACGGTCTATATCTCGCTTGCCGCGATCATCGCCGTCGGCGTGATCTACAACTTCGCGCGCATCTCGTTGTCTGAACAGGGGAGGGAGCTTGCCAGCCTCCGCGTGCTCGGCTTTACCCAGCGCGAGGTTGCAGGCATCCTCTTTGGAGAGCTGCTGATCATCGTGCTGATCGCGCAGCCCCTGGGCTGGCTGATCGGATACGGGATCGCCCAGAGCATGGTGGCGGCGTTCAGTTCCGATATCTACCGGGTTCCGCTTGTGGTGGGACGGGAGGTCTATGCCTACGCAAGCCTGACCGTCGGCACAGCAGCGCTGTTCTCGGCCTGGCTGATCTGGGGCCGGATCAACCGGCTCGACATGGTCGAAGTCCTCAAAACGCGGGAGTGAGCGATGCGCCGTCTTTTCCCATGGTTGATTGCCCTCTTGATTGCGGCGGGCCTGATCTGGGCGTTGCGGCCCCGGCCCGTGGAGGTCGAGACGGCGCGGATCGGGCGGCAGGATATCGAGGTCGCGGTTGAAGAGGAGGGCGAGGCCCGGATACGCGAGGTGTTCACCGTTTCGGCGACGACGGCGGGCAAGCTGCAGCGCATCGATCTTCACGCCGGCGATCCGGTCGTGGCCCATGAGACGGTCGTCGCCTC
>JAAURK010000059.1 GCA_012032275.1 Tabrizicola sp. | reverse complement strand
GGCACCGCCTAGCCGTGATGCACCCGGTGTGACCCGGGCAACGGGAGCGGCCCAGGCTCCCCGGAGCGGTCCACCCTCTTGGGCTAGTCGCTTGACCCGCGCCGCATCGCTGCGCCACGCCGCCGCTGCCACCGCCCGTGCGATCCGTTCCGGAGATCGCGCCGGTTCGGGCACCACGATCTCCCTTTCGGAAAAGGACAGCTGATGTTCAGACGCGCGAGCACCCACTACGGCAAGACCCCGGCGCCCGAGACGCCCTACCAGAAGGCGGCGCAGGTCTGGGACGAACGCATCGGTTCCGCCTGCGTGCAGGCAAAGAACTGGCGGCTGATGGCTTTTGGGTCGCTGTTCCTCTCAGCGGGCCTTGGGTTCGGTCTCGTCTGGCAATCGGCGCGCGGCACCGTGGTGCCCTGGGTCGTGCAGGTCGACGTACTCGGGCAGGCGCAGGCCGTTGCCCCCGCCACCGCAGACTACGAACCCTCCGATCCGCAGATCGCCTACCATCTGGCGCATTTCATCGAATGGGTCCGGGCGATCACCGCCGATCCGGTCGTGGTGCGGCAGAATTGGCTGCGCGCCTACGAATTCACCACCGACCGGGGTGCCCTCGCGCTCAACGAATATGCCCGCGCCGAAGACCCGTTCGCCAAGGTCGGCGAGATGCAAGTGGCCGTGGACGTCTCGAGCGTGATCCGCGCCTCGCCCGACAGTTTTCGCGTCGCCTGGACCGAGCGGCGCTATCAGGATGGCAGCCTCACCAGCACCGAACACTGGACAGCGATCCTGACCATCCGCGTTCAGCCGCCCCGCACCGCGGAGCGCCTCCGCGCCAACCCGCTCGGCATCTATGTCCATGCCCTCAACTGGTCGAAGGAGCTGGAAGAATGACATGCGCAATCCCATCCAGACTTGCCGTAGTCCTGCTTGCCGCCTCGATGCTCACAGCCTGCGCTAAGTTCAAACCGCCTGAGATCGACTATGACAGCAGCGTCCCACCGCTTGATGCGCCGCCGCCACCGGTCAAAGAGGTAGCGACGCCACCCCTACACATCCCGCCACCCTGGACCCCGTCGCGCGGCGGAGCCACCGATGCTGCCGCCCCAGAAGCCCGCGTTGACCTGGCAAATGCCGCGGCGCGCGTCGAGCCGCGCCGCGCGGGCTACTACAACGCGATCCAGATATTCCCCTTCAGCGAAGGCGCGCTCTATCAGGTCTATGCAGCGCCAGGCCAGATAACCAGCCTGTCACTGGAACCCGGCGAGCGCCTGACCGGCTCCGGCCCGATCGCGGCGGGCGATACCGCCCGCTGGATCATCGGCGACACGATCAGCGGCTCCGGGCGCGACCGCCGGGTGCAAATCCTTGTCAAGCCGACGAGCCCGGATATCACCACCAATCTCGTCATCAATACCGACCGCCGGACATACCTGATCGAACTCCGCGCCCGCGCCAAGGAGTACATGCCGCTCGTCGCCTGGGCCTACCCTACGATCCCAAGCCGCGTAGAGCCGCACTTGCCAAGCAGGCCCGCGATCCCGCCCGACCCGGAGCGCCACTATCGTTATGTGCTGCAAGGCGACGATCCGCCCTGGCGGCCGATCTCCGTCTTCGATGACAGGCGCCGGGTCTATGTCGTCTTCCCGGAAGGCATTGTCCAGGGCGAGATGCCGCCGCTCTACGTCATCGGGGCTGATAGCTCCGCCCAACTGGTGAACGCGCGGGTCCATCGCAATGTCCTCATCGTCGACCGCCTCTTCGCTGCTGCCGAACTGCGGCTCGGCGGTCGCAGCCAGCAGGTCGTGCGGATCGTCCGCAGTGACGGAAGGCCCGCGCCATGAGAGAGCGCAGCGCAAACTCCGCCCCTCAAACCGATCCGCGCCAGTCCACTGACGAGGCGTTTCGGCTCCGCGCGGAACCACCCCGGGTCATGCGGCTCTCCCGCAAGGTGCTGGCCTTGCTGATGCTCATCGCGTGTCTCGGCATCAGCGGCGCCTTGATCTTCGCGCTCCAAAGCAGACAGGAGGGTGGCCTGCAAGACGAACTCTTCAGCACCGAGAACCGCCCTACCGCAGATGCGCTACAGGAACTGCCAGCCGACTACGCGGGCATCCCGCAACTTGGGCCTGCGCTTCCAGGCGATCTCGGCGGACCAATTCTGCGGGCGAGGGAAGAAGGCAAGCCGATTCCCGCCTCACCTTTGCCAGGTCCTGACCCCGCCGAAGAGCGTCGTCTTGCCGAGATCGAAGCCGCCCGTACCAGCGCTCTGTTCTTCGACACTCAGTCCGCAGAGACGGTGCCTCTGGGTGACCTTCCAGTCGATGGCCCACAAACCGGACGTTACGGCATGCCTGAGGCCACACCAGAAGACAGCCGGACAGCTTTCCTCGACGCGCCGACTGACCGCCAGACGGTGACGCCGGACCGCCTCGCCGACCCGGCCTCGCCCTTCATCCTGCAAGCCGGAACCATCATCCCCGCCGCGCTCATCACCGGCATCCGCTCCGATCTGCCCGGCCAGATCACCGCGCAGGTCACCGAGAATGTCTATGACAGCCCGACCGGCCGGTACCTTCTGATCCCGCAAGGCGCGCGCCTTATCGGCGAGTATGACAGCGGCATCAGCGCGGGCCAGCGCCGGGTGCTCCTGGTCTGGACCCGGCTGATCCTGCCAGACGGCTCCTCGCTGGTCCTGGAGCGGCTGCAAGGCACGGATGCGTCCGGCTATGCGGGCCTCGAAGACCGGGTCGACCGTCATTGGTGGGGTCTTGCGCAAGCCGCTGCCCTCTCGACCCTTCTGAACATCGGCGCGGAACTCGCGACCGACGAAAGCGACAGCATCGCCACGGCCCTGCGCGACGGCGCTCAGGATACAGTCGGCTCTGCCGCAGAGGAGATCGTCCGCCAGCAACTCGCCATCCCACCGACCCTGACCATCCGCCCCGGCTTCCAACTCCGCGTCATCGTCACACGCGATTTGATCTTCGAACCCTATGGGAGGTAGCCATGCAGAAACTCAAGCTCGGGCCGCTGGTCGATGACAAGCCGATCAAGCTGACCGTCGTCCTGCCCGCCTCCGTCCACCGCGACCTTGTCGACTATGCCGAAATCCTCGCACGAGCAACTGGCAAGCCCGTCGGACCCCCAGCGAAGCTCATCGTCCCGATGATCGAACGCTTCATGGCGACAGATCGCGGGTTTGCGAAAGCGCGACGGAGTTCCGGGTCGGTGCAGCCTGCGCCGAGCACGGCAAGCGGGCGTTAGCCGAGGCGGTGGGAGACAGACGATGCGTGTCCCTCGCCATCGACCTTGCGAGGCTCAGCAGGCGGCGAAGCGCCGGGTTGTCGTTGTTGGGGGACCAGACTGCGCAGAAGGGCAGCGCTTCGCCCTCGAGCCGTCGATACACCACTCCCGGAAATCGGGCCGCAACCGTCGCTTCGCTGGTCAGCGTCACCCCGCGCCCGAAGGAGACAATCTGCATGAGGTTGTCGCGCCCTACGCAGTAACGCTCGATCACAGGACAGGCGTCAAGATCGGACAGTTTCTTGATCAAGAAATCCTGTATCTCCGGGCCAGAAATGCCCTCGCCGACGATGAAGACCTGATCGCGCAAATCGTCCCAGCTTATGCGCTCCCGCTCCGCAAGCGCATGATCGCTCGGCAGCACAACGAAGACCCGCTCGGTCCAGAACTGCGCCGCATCGCAATCCGACGGGGACGGCTCGCCGGTGACGAAGGCCACGTCGAGCTTGTGCAATCGCACGGCCGCGATGTGATCCGACGGGGTTCCTTCAACAAAGTCGATATGCACACCGGCGTATCGATCACTGTAGACACGCAGCATTTGCGGGAGAAAGCCGGCTGCAAGCGACGAGAGAATCCCGACACGAACCATTCCTTCGTCTCCACGACCGATCGATGCGATATCGGTGGCGGCATGGGAGACTTCGTTCACCGCTTGCCTGGCGTGGCGCAAGAAGATGTTTCCGGCATGAGTAAGAGTGACGCCGCCCGAATGGCGGATGAACAATGTGGCGCCAAGATCATCTTCAAGGTCACGGATCCGTCGGCTGATCGCCGATTGCTCGACACCAAGGGACACCGCAGCGCGGCGAAAACTGCCCCATTCGGAGGCCGCAACAACGTAGCGCAGATGTCTCAGTTCAATGGCCACCTTTTGTCCGCCTTACCGATCAAGTCTCTCGCCCCCGGGCCGCTCTTGAGTTGTTCCGGATTGGTCTATGCCAAGCGCCGGTAGCCGTCGATTTCAGTGACCGCCGTAGTGGAAAGCGAGTGCCTTGCCTCTTCCACCGGCATGACAGCTTGCCTCAACCTGCTCGAGGATCCGCCGCAAGCAGACTGCCCACGCATCAGAAGAAGCGGAGTTCCGCACGCCTAGGTTGCATCACGATGGAACGCCAGGTCACGATATGCTACGAAGTGCTGCGAAACCGGACGAAAGGAGATCCTGCAAGCCATTGATCAAGAACGGGAAATATTTTGTCCTGCCGGATGAGAACAGCACGGACTTCAAGGCACTGTTCAAGCGCCTCACTTCGACCGGTGCCGGTCGCCCCGTGGACAAAAGCGGAATCCCGCAAGGACCCTGGACGGCCGACCTTCTTGCAAAGGCCATCTCAGAGATCGAAGCGAACCAGTCCGGGATCGAGTTGCGGACCGTCCAGCTTTGGTTCCAGGACAACGACAAGGGCGTCAGCTCGGACGGCATCCGGTGGTTGGCGAGGATATTTGGATGTGACGACCCCGAGGCAACAAGCGCATGGCAGGCGGAACTCAGCGCGGCGCAATCGCGTCTCGCGGCAAGAAGGCGGCTAAAACGACAAACCGCCGAAGAACCCTCGAAAGACCCGCCGGACGAACATCTCCCGACAGCGGATGATGACACAGCACCCCCACCGCTCACGGCATTACCTCCGCAGACTCCGGACGGAGCGCAGCGGCCATTCAGCCTTCCGCGAAAATCCGAGACGTTCTTTGCAAGAGATTCTCCCTTGGACCTTCCCGCCTCCGTCTTCGCGGGCGCCGTCGCACTGGGGCTATCCTCATACTTCCTCGGAATTCACAGCGTCACCTTTGGCCGGGAAGACGGCGTCACCAAGCAGGCTGGCTTCCTCTGGTCTCCGAACTGGACCGTCCTCTTCATGATCTTCATGCCCCTTTTCTTCGCCTTCGCGGGAGACCTGGTGGTCTTCTGGAAGAAGAAAGCGCGCGCGCAGGTCTTGGCCGCCAGTGGCAGCGCCGAGAGCGACGTTGGATGGGGGCGGAAGGTCGAGGGCTCGGCCACGACATACTGGGCAGTCTTCCTCATCTGCCTGGGCTTCGCGGGCCTGTTTCAATGGATCAGCGTCCGCCTCATTCCGCTGCTGCAAGGCGGCGGGGATTTTGCCATCGATTGGGGGTCTGTCGCGATCAAGCACCCTGAAACCTATTCGGTGCATCAGGCCATCGCCTTCACCGGTTTCGCGTATCTCTACATGTGCCTGTGCTTCTACCTTTTCTTCGTCGGCCTCATTCTGCTCTACACCTTGGTGCATGATCTTTGGGAAATCGAGCATCGGCCGGCTTCGGATATCGCGGACCTCACCGGGATATCGATGAGACCCGTCAGCGGATCCTGCGCGGCATTTTTCGCTGCGCGATATGCGGGGTGCTGATTGCAATCTGCATGAAGCTGCAGAGCGTTTACCTGACGACGGCTGCCGACAGCATTTTGGATTGGCTTCTCCGTGATGCGCTGTCTGTCCTATCCGGACGACACGCCGCGAACGAGCGAACGCCGTACAGCACGCCGACCCAATATACGAGCCTTCTGATCGCACTATCGACCAATGTGGTCTTTCTCTATGGCTTCGTCCGAATTGGCCTCGGAAACGGATTCAATGCACCACTGGCCATGATGGTGGCCGCCGTGACCCTGTCAGACACTGCTTATGTCCTGATCGGGGCGTTCGAAGGATTCTCGATATTGCTGGGCGCCTCAATCCTGCTGGCGATATACGGACTCTTCGATCCAGCGTTTGGGACGAAGCCGTCGAGCAAGCTGAAAGGCCGCCGGAATGTATCATAGATGGCTTGATCGGTGGGACGAACGACGGGCGCGGCGTGGCGACACGGTCAAGGAGCAGACGGCTTTCGCCCTTGATGCGGAGCTCGCGTTTCCGGACTCGCATGGCGTCACCAGTCTCGCTGAATTCTGTGCGCTAGCCGACCGGGCCACCTTGGACCCAACCTTCTTCGCAGACCCGAGCCAGCAGGATCCGGTTGTTGATCGGGAGGATGGATGGATCAGGTTCACGTCCAGCGTATCGACTGGATGCGACGAGAATGATCTTGTTTGGGCGAAGGTAACTGAGGCGAAATCGTCGGACCGTGCGCTTTTGGTCTTCCACCATTGGAACGCAAGCGCCTGGTCTTCCAAAATCGCCAAGTTCTTCTCGCGGAGGGGAATAACCGTCGTCGAGATGGCCCTGCCCTATCACCTCGAACGTCGCCGCCCCTCCTCCAGTCACGCCGAACATATGCTCAGTCCGAATCTCGGCCGGACCATCCAGTCTATGCGACAGGCTGTGTTGGATGGGCGAAAACTCATACGTGCTCTGAAGTGCCAAGGATATGAAGACATCTCGGTTCTCGGCATGAGCCTGGGCGGCTGGGTCGCCGGACTGATTGCCGCCCATGATTCCGCTGTCAGAAGGGCGGCACTCCTGCTCTCGGCCGGAAGCCTTGCAGATATGGTCTGGACCGGCCGCGCGACCCGTCACATCCGTGCCAGCCTTGAGGCTGAGGTCAGCTTGGACAACCTTCGGCAGGCCTGGGCCCCGCTCAATCTGGAAACCTATGCCGAAAAATTGGCGCGAGCTGACCTTGGTCTTCAGTTTGTCTTCGGCACGAGGGACACGGTCGTCTTGCCAGCGCTTTCCCAGCAACTGGTCTCGAAGCTAAAGGCCGCCGGCGTAACGCCAAGCATGCTGGAGCTGAACTGCGGCCACTACTCGCTCTCGCTGCCCCCCTATGCCATCCAGGTCGGCCTCACCGTTTCGCGGCTGTTGTCCGGCGGCCAACCACCAGGGGCAAGTGTCTGAAATATGATAACCTAATCGACGATCTGACGATCGTCTGGCAGGCCTACGGCAGGAAATTTCGAGACAAGTGGCGCACACGACACGATTCGAACGTGTGGCCTCCACCTTCGGTGGATGACGGACTATCCAGCTCGGCTAGGGTGCCTTTATCCAACCGCGTTCGTGGTGCGTGCGCGCCAAACCTTGATCAAGCTGGGTGAAACACGCAGCGCGGCAAAGTCCATCCAACCCGCCGAAACCGTTTCAAAAACCGTTTCATCCCCCAACAGAGAAACGGTGATAGTCCCCGAAGCTATTGAAAAATATGGCGGACCCGGAGCGATTCGAACGCCCGACCCTCAGATTCGTAGTCTGATGCTCTATCCAGCTGAGCTACGGGTCCGTATTGCGGGCGATGTAGACCTGCGGCGGCGGCAATGCAAGGGCGAAAACACGGTGCCGGTCAGCTGGCGACCTTCAGCGATTCCTTCGGCAGATGGATCATGAACTCGGTCCCCTGCTCATCGCTGCGCGCCAGTTCAAGCCGCCCGCCATAGCCGCGCACCAGTTCGGAGGCGATGGCGAGGCCAAGCCCGGTGCCGCCCTTGCGCGCGCCGCCCTGGAAGGCCGCGAACAGATGTTCGCGCGCCTTGACCGGCAGGCCCGGCCCGGTGTCGCCGACCTTGATCCACCATTCCGCATCGGCCTCACCGGCCGAAATCTCGATCGTCCCGGGCTCTCCCGTCGCCTCGATCGCCTGCCGCGCGTTGCGCACCAGATTGGAGAGCACCCGGTGCAACTGCTCGCTGTCGGCGCGCAGCATCAGGCCGGGCGCCACGTCGATGAGGCAGGTCACATCGCCCTTCGCGCCCAGCGCCTCGCTTTCCACGACGTCCTCGGCCAGTTTTGCGAAAGCGATGCGGCGAAGCTGCGGCGGCGGTTCCTCTGCCTTGCCGAAAGCAAGGGTCGATTCGCACAGGCTGACCGCCCGGCTGATCGAATTGAGAAGCTTCGGCGCGGCGCGCACCACGAGAGGATCGGCGCTGCCCTCGATACGGTCGGCGAAAAGCTGCGCCGAGGTCAGGATGTTGCGCAGGTCATGGCTGATCTTGGCCACGGCGCTGCCAAGCTGGGCCAGACGCTCTTTCTGCCGCAGCGCGCCCGTCAGTTGCTGCTGCAGGCTTTGCAGCGCGTCCTCGGCGGCGCGCAATTCCTCCACCCGCGCCGTCGGCTCGATGACGCGGCGGGCATCCTCGGGCGCTTCGGCATAGGCCTGCATATGGCTGACCACCCGCCGGATCGGCACCACAAGCAGGCGCTGGACCGCAAGAAACAGCAAGAACGCTGTCACCACGGAGATCAGCGCCGACAGGAGCAGGATCCGCAATCCGTAGTCGATCATCGAGGCGCGGAGTTTCTGCGTCTCCATCGTGATCTCGATGAGGATGCCGGCGTCCTGGACCGGATTTCCGATCACCCGGATCACCTTGTTCTCGGGCGTTGCAAGGCAGGCCAGAGCATCGCGGATAAGCTCGAACGGCCCTGCCATCCGCAGATCGAAGCTTTGCGAGACTTCCATCGGCATCTCTGACGACAGGACGAGTTGCCGGACCTCGTCGCGCCGCAGCACGACGTTGAAGACCTCGGCATTGGCCAGCAGCTCTTTCTCCAGTTCCGGCATGATGATGTCGGTTGTCGCAAGCTGGGTCAGCGCGGCTATCTGCGCCTGCTTCAACCGTTCCAGCAGGAAATCGGCCCGGAACCGCGCGATGGAGGGCAGGAAGATCAGCACCTCCGCCAGCATCACGAAGGCCACGGTCAGCATCAGGAACCGCCCCGACAGCGTGTTGAGAAAACCGCCCCGCCTCTCCGCCACTGCCCGCCCCTTCATCTGCCTCCAAGGATTCTTCCGGGGGGCGAGGTTGCGCACCCCCTGCCACTCCCGGCCGGTTTCACGTCAGGGGAGGAACCGCTGCACGAACCGGACGAATTTTGCAAGCAAGGGATTATCAAAGATCTTGGGGGAAAAATAGGCTCCCGCCGCGCGTTTCGACACCTCGCCCAGGGTCGGGTAGGGGGCGACCATGCCCGCGATGGCCGACATCTTCAGCCTGGCAGAGATTGCCAGCGCCCAAAGCGCGATCAGCTCGCCCGCCTGCGGCCCGGCAATCGACGCGCCGACCGGCCGCCCCTTCGCCACCATGACCTTGATGAGACCCTTGCCCTTGCGTTCGGCAATGGCCCGGTCGTTGTGATGAAACTCGGCGCGGACAACCGTCAGCGCCGCGCCATGTGCCGCCCCGCGCCTCGCCTCGGTCAGGCCCACTTGGGCGAGTTCGGGTTGCGTGTAGGTCGCGCGCGGCATCGCCCGCATCGAGGATTTGGCGGGCAGGCCAAGCACCGCCTGCCGGATCACGATGCCCGCGTGATAGCCCGCCACATGGGTGAACTGCAGCCCCCCGGCGGCATCGCCCACGGCGTAGATGCGGCGGTTCGACGACCGAAGATTGGCGCCGACCGTGATCCCCTTGGGGCTGTATTCCACGCCCGCCGCCTCGAGGTTCAGCCCATCGAGCGATACCTTGCGGCCCACGGCCATCAGCAGATGGCTGCCCTTTACCACCGTCCCGTCGCCGAGCACCACCTCGACGGCTCCGGCTGTGCCGGACAGCCGGGTCACGGGCTGGCCTTCGATCATCCGGATGCCTTCGTCCTCCATCGCCTTGATCACCACCGCCGCCATTTCGGGGTCTTCGCGGCCAAGCACCTTTGCGCCTTCCACCACGGTGACCTCGCACCCCAGGCGCCGGTGCGCCTGCGCCATCTCCATTCCGATCGGCCCGCCGCCGATCACGATCAGATGGTCGGGCTTCTCGCGGACCTCGAAGATCGTCTCGTTGGTGTCATAGGGCACATTTTCCACGCCCTCGATCGGCGGCACGAATGGACGGGATCCGGTGGCGATCACGAACCGGCGGGCGCGGATCAGATGGTCCCCGGCCTTCAGCTCGTCCGGGCCGGTAAAGCTGCCGAAAGCGCGGATCACCCGCACGCCCAGCCCCTCAAACCGTTCCTGGCTGTCGACCGGGGCGATTTCGGCGATCACCGCCGCGACATGGTCCTTGACCCGGCCGAAGTCTACCATCGGTGTGATCGGCCGCACGCCGAACGCTTCGCCGCTGGCCTGCTCATGGGCGATCTTGGCCGCCGCAATCAGCGCTTTGGAAGGGACACAGCCCGCGTTCAGGCAATCGCCCCCCATTTCGCCCGCTTCGACCAGAACCACCCGGGCGCCCATCTGCACCGCACCTGCAGCTACCGAAAGGCCGCCTGACCCCGCACCGATGACGCAGATATCCGTTTCGATCCGTTCCATGTCAGGCCCCTTTGCGGACAGCTTTTACGATGATCGGCAGGGCCGCGAGGGCCGCTAGTCCGAGGATGGGCAACAACACGGGCGCGGTGAAGATGATCCCGAGATCGGGGGTTTCTCCCCGTGCGAACACCTCGCCAAGGCCCGCGCCGACCGAGGTATAGACGGCCCCGCCCGGGATGATGCCAAGAAATGTGGTGACGACAAACCGCCAGAGGCTCGTGCCGACGAAGGCCGGGACCAGATTGGCCACGAAGAACGGCACCGCAGGCACCAGCCGCATCAAGAGCAGCACCGACCATTCATTCTCCTGCAATCCGGCCTTCAACCGCGCCACCGGACCATCACCTTTCGACAGCCGGGCCGCGACGCTTTCTCCGAACCCGGCCCGCGCCGCCAGAAACACGACAACCGCGCCAATCGTCGCCCCGACGACGTTGAACAGCACACCCGGGAAAATCCCGAACAGAAAGCCGCCTGTGAGCGTGGCCATCAGCCCGCCGGGCAGGCTGAGCGCGACAATCGTCACATAGGCCGCGATGAAGCCAAGCGTCGCCCAGAGATAATGCGCATCGCGAAAGGCGAGGAGCGCCTCGCGATTGGCGGCCAGCGCCTCGAAGCTCAGATGCTCGCGCAGGGTGAAGGCACCGACGGCGGCGGCTGCGATGATGACGAGGAAAGGCAGCTTGCGCGCGATACCGGTCTTCGGGGCTGGTGTCAGGTCGGACATTGATGGTTCCTTGCTCAGGCGGCGAACATGCCCCCCCGACCACCGGAAAGACAGGCGTCTCACGCTGGCTTGATCCGTTCCGGGCGGAACTTGACCGAACTGAAACATTTCCGGCAGGACGGATCGGTTTTGTTGCAGAAAAACCCCGATCCCTGCGTTGACTTGGCCGCCGGGCGCCCGTAAAGGACGGGCTTCAAGTTATTCGCCCTCGATTCCCATGGTTTCGGGCACCGTCTGATGGAGAGCCGCGATGAAGCGCACCTTTCAACCCTCGAACCTGGTTCGCAAGCGGCGCCACGGGTTTCGCGCCCGCATGGCCACCAAGAATGGTCGGCTTGTGCTGGCAGCGCGCCGCGCCAAGGGCCGTCACAAGCTTTCGGCCTGAATGCCGGGCTCCCTCATCGGGGCCGTGACAAGGTGATCGGAATGACACCGCCGGAGGACAGGGCAAACGGCACCGCCGATGCGCCCGGAAGGTCTCCGGCGGTTTCCTTTTGCGTGATCGAAAAGCGGGCGGACTTTCTGAAGGCCGCATCGGCAGGCAGGCAGGGCACGCCCGGCTTCCTGCTTCAGGCGCGTGACCGGCAGGACGGCCAGCCCATGGTTCGCATCGGTTTAACCGCCTCGAAGAAGATCGGGAATGCCGTGTTGCGGAACCGCGCCAAGCGCCGTCTCCGCGCCCTCGCTCACAAGATGCTGCGGCCCGAGGCCCGGAGCGGATGGGACTATGTTCTCGTCGCCCGCCCGGAAGCGACGGTCGCGCGGTCCTTCGCCGATCTCTGCAGCGATCTTGCCACCGCGTTGCGGCAGGTCCACCGGGGCAAGACATGACGGTCCTCGCACGGATCCTGGCCCTGCCGGTGCGGGCCTACCGGCTGTTCCTCTCGCCCTGGGTTGGCCACGGGTGCCGGTTTCAACCCACCTGTTCGGCCTATGCGCTGGAGGCGCTGGACCGCCATGGGGGGCTGAAGGGCAGCTATCTTGCCGCGCACCGCATCTGCCGCTGCCACCCCTGGGGAGGGTCGGGATATGATCCCGTGCCAGGATCTGATCCCGAGGCGGACGCACGGCGATAGACCGGCAAAGACCTGCGATTTCGCCGCAAAGAAGGCCGATACGTTTCAAACCGACGTTTTAATCTGTGCGTTTTTGCACATAGCCGCCGCACCGGCCCACCGCACGGTGATTTCGCGAAACATGTGACTGGATGTAACAGGCGGATGTCCGCTTTTCTTGGCGAAATCATGCCGACCGCCGTCAAGCTCCACAGCGCTTCACATCTGGGCGATCCGACGCGACCAAGCCGTGATTTCCCTTTTCGGCCATCCTGCCCCATCTCTCAATCACCGCCCCACAACGGGGCCGGAAACAACCTCGAAACAAAAGGATATTCATCATGACCCGCTTCCTCATCGCTACTGCCCTTGTCGCAGCTTCCGCTTTCGGCGCAACCGCCCAGACCGCGCCGGTCGCCCTTACCGCGGCCACCGAGGCCGAAGTTCTGCGGCTGGTTCCGGATGCTGACCTGTCGAACATCACCAACGCGCAATACGCCCGGATCGTGTCGCTGTTCTCTTCCTCGGAAAACCTGCGCGCCGGAAACGACCCCAAGGGCGCTCTGAAAGTCATCCTGAACGCGCAGTGATCGGTCGATGACTGTAAAAACGCACAGGCCGGGGATCTCCCACCCCGGCCTGATGCGGTCACCTTAGCCGCGTGAGAATGTCGAGGCTCGGATAGCCGTCGGGCACCAGCCCCTGCGCCGTCTGAAACGATTTGACCGCCGCGATGGTCTTTGGCCCGATGCGGCCGTCAACGCCGCCGGGATCAAAGCCCGCCTCGCCCAGCCGCTCCTGCAACTCGCGCCGTTCCGCCAGCGTCAGGGCCCGGTATTCGCGCGGCCAGTCCGCCGTCAGCGGGGCGCCGCCGCCGATCCGGTCGGCAAGATGGCCAATGCCGATCACATAGGCATCCGCCGTATTGTATTTCTCGATCACCTGAAAATTGCCGAAGATCAGGAAGGCCGCGCCACGTGCCCCTCCCGGCAACAGGACCGAGGCCGTGCCGTGATCCGGCAGATCCCCGCCCAGGGCTGGCCGCACCCCCAGGGCGCGCCACTCCGCCACGGGTTTTCTCACGGCCTCGGTCGTCTGATCATAGTCGAACCCGTCGGGCAGCGTCACCTCCAGCCCCCACCGCTGCCCCGTCGTCCAGCCCCAGTGCTTCAGATAGGCCGCCGTCGAGGCCAGCGCATCCGCCGGATCGCTGCCCCAGATGTTGCGCTTTCCATCGCCGTCGAAATCCACCGCGAACTGCGCCCAGGAGGAGGGCATGAACTGGGTATGTCCGCTGGCACCGGCCCAGCTTCCGGAGAGCTCTGCCGCCGACACATCCCCACTTTCCAGAATTCGTAGTGCCGCGATCAACTCACCCTCGAAAAAGGCCCGCCGCCGCCCGTCATAGGCCAGCGTGGCAAGCGAGCCGATCACCGGAAGATCGCCGCGGAACGTGCCATAGGCGCTTTCCAGCCCCCAGACGGCGACGACAATTTCCTTCTCGACACCATATTCTGCCTCGATCCGCTCCAGCAGCGGGCGGTTCGCCTCAAGCGCCCTGATGCCCAGCGTCACCCGGTCTTGCGACACGGCCGTGTCAAGGTAGTCCCAGATCGTCTTGGTGAATTCGTTCTGGTTGCGATCCTTCTCGATGATCTTCGGATCGAATGTCACCTCCCGCATCACCGCATCGAATGTCGCCGCGGAAATGCCTTCTGTCAGTGCCCGGTCGCGAAATGCCTCGATCCACGCCTGCAACCCCGCCTGCGAGCCTGTCTCGATCATCTCCGCCCCCGAAACTGACGTCTCTGCCGTCACCGGCCCCGTCATGAGGGCCGCCAGCAGGCCCCACCACCCTAGCATCCGCATGAATCCACCGCCTCGGCCTCGTTTTGCCGGAAGCTTACCCCAGGACGGCACGAGACGAAATCCTTCGCCCAAGCCTGGACTTCCGGCCGAAGGCAGCGGCTTGCCGCCACGTCAGCGCCGCTTCCTGACCAGTTTTCGCGTCTTTGCCGCCGCCTGCGCCGGTTTGCGCGGCTGATACCGCCTGCCCCCGCGCGACCCCGCCTTCAAGGCTCTGCCCTCGATCTCCAGAAGCTCCAGCACCAGCCCGCCGGTCACCGGAACGGCCTCGGCAAGCCGCACGGTCACGCGCTGCCCGATCCCGATGGCCAGGCCGGTATCCGAGCCCATCAACGTCTGCGAAGCCTCGTCGTAATGGAAATACTCGCGCCCCACGGCCCTGATCGGGATCAGCCCGTCGGCCCCGGTCTCATCAAGCTTCACGAACAGGCCGAACCGCTGCACGCCCGAGATCCGCCCCCCGAATTCCGACCCGACGCGATCGGCGAGATAAGCGGCCAGATAGCGATCCGTGGTGTCCCGCTCCGCCGCCATGCTGCGCCGTTCGGCATCGGAAATCAGCTTTGCCGTCTCTTCGAGGTGTTCCACGTCCCATGGGCTCAGCCCATCCCCGCCCCAGCCATGCCCCGAGATCAGCGCGCGATGCACGATCAGATCGGAATACCGCCGGATGGGAGAGGTGAAATGCGCATAATTGCGCAGCGCCAGTCCGAAATGTCCGAAGTTCTCCGGATGGTAATAGGCCTGCGTCATCGACCGCAGCGTGGTGATGTTCATCAGCTCGTCGAATTCCGTCCCCTCCGCCTGTGCCAGAAGCCGGTTAAGATGCGCCGTCTTCAGAACCTGCCCCTTGGCCAGCGTGAACCCCGACGCCTCCGCCACCTCGCGCAGCGCATCAAGCTTCATCACCGAGGGCTCCTCATGCACCCGGAAAAGCAGCGGCCGCTTCAGCCGGATCAACTCCTCCGCCGCCGCCACATTGGCGAGGATCATGAACTCCTCGATCAGCCGATGCGCCTCCAGCCGCTCGCGGTACGCGACCGAAACCACCTGCCCCGCATCGTCCAGAACGATCTTGCGTTCCGGCAGATCAAGATCCAGCGGCTGCCGCGCCGCCCGCGCCCGGCCAAGCGCCCCTTGGGCGGCATAAAGCGGTCGCAGAACCCGGTCCAGCAACGGCGCCGTCATCCCGTCCGGCGCGCCATCCACAGCAGCCTGCACCTGCGCATAATGCAAGGACCCCGCCGACCGCATCATGCCGCGCACGAACCGGTGGCTGATCTTCTGTCCCTGGGCATCGATCCGCATCCTCACCGCCATGCAGGGGCGGTCGACATGGTCGTGCAGGCTGCACAGATCGCCCGACAGCACATCCGGCAACATCGGCACCACCGATCGGGGAAATAGGTGGAATTGCCGCGCAGTCTCGCCTCGCGGTCCAGCGCGGACCCCGGCGTCACATACTGCGCCACATCGGCGATCGCGACCCAGATCACGAAACCGCCGGGATTGCCCGGCTCGGCATCGGCCTCGGCATAGACCGCGTCATCGCGGTCGCGCGCGTCGATCGGATCGATCGTCACCAGCGGCAGGTCACGCAGGTCGACCCTCTGCTCCAGCTGCGCCGGGACTGCCCGATCCGCCTCGGCCAGCACCGCATCGGGGAAGCTGTCCGGAATACCATGCTGATGGATGGCGATCAGGCTGACCGCCCGCGGCCCCGCGGGATCGCCAAGCCGCGCCGTGATCCGCGCCTGCGGCAGGCCAAGGCGCCGGTTGCCAACCGTCTC
>JAAURK010000058.1 GCA_012032275.1 Tabrizicola sp. | reverse complement strand
GGCAAGGCGCGCCTGTTCGCCACCGCCGAGATCTCGCGCGAGGTGCTGCTGGCCTCCACCTGCCTGCCGCATCTGCGCCAGGCCGTGCGCATCGGCGACCGCCACTACTGGGACGGCGGTTATTCGGCCAACCCGCCGGTGCTGATGTTCTGCCCTTCGCGGAAGCTGCCCGTGGTATCCGTCTGCACCGGGGCTTCGTTTGGAGTTGTAGAGACGGCGGTTGATATCGGCTTCCAGATCCTGACATTGCTGGCTGCGGCAGTTCTCGCAGGCCTCGGTATCATCTGTGGCCTCTTCGTTCGGCACCGCATCGTCATTGGCACCCGTCATTTGCTGGGCTAGCCAGCCTGCCGCAGCTTTTGAACCCATCGCCCCCAGTTCTGATCCGATCATGCCTCCGAGGGCTGAGCCGACGACCGGGGGGAGGGACGAGCGCGCCCAATGCCCGGCCAAGCCACCCTCCGAGCAGGCGACCAATCCTTTCGGCTGGGCCGTCCATCGGCACTGTTGTCATGGCGCGTCATCCTTGGTGACCGCCGCTTGCATCGATGCGTTGATCGCGAGGTGCATCATTACTTCAACCTGATGATCGGCATTGACCCCACCATAGCGGATGAAATCCATGGCCTCTGCCGATTGTGCGATCTGTCCCTTTGTTCGCATCTACAGATCGGCAAAGCGTTTGAAGCCCGACAGTTTTTTCGGGCCCAGTGCGTCGCCGGTAATCACGCTGCCAAGGACGATGGGGCGCAGGTCGTCATCGCTGCGCGGATCGGATGCGCTGGGTTCGTGGCGGCGCAGAAAGGTGATCACCTCATCGGCGATCTGACCCCGGCGGACGGGGTCAGCGAAATCCTGGACCGTACCGTTGAGGCGGAACGCCATGCTATCACATCATCGCGCGCACATCCGTGAGCCGCCCGGTGATTGCCGCTGCCGCCGCCATGGCGGGGGACAGCAGGTGCGTGCGGCCGCCGCGTCCTTGCCGGCCCTCGAAGTTGCGGTTGGAGGTCGCGGCGCAGCGTTCGCCCGGTTGCAACTGGTCGGGGTTCATCGCGAGGCACATGGAGCAGCCGGCAAGGCGCCATTCGAAGCCCGCGTCGATGAAGATCTGCGCGAGGCCCTCCTCTTCTGCCTGCGCCCGGACGAGCCCCGATCCGGGGACGACCATGGCGCGTTTCACGGCGATCTTCCTGCCTTTCAGGATCGCCGCGGCGGCCCGCAGATCCTCGATCCGGCCGTTGGTGCAGGAGCCGATGAAGACGGTGTCGATCTCGATCTCGGAAAGTTTCTGGCCGGGTGTCAGGCCCATGTAGTCAAGCGAGCGCTGCACGGCTTCGACCTTGCCGCCGGTGAAGTCGGCGGGGTTCGGGACCACGCCGCTGATCGGCAGCACATCCTCGGGGCTGGTGCCCCAGGTGACGACGGGGGCGATATCCTCGGCGCGGATCGTCACCACCTTGTCGAACGGCGCGCCTTCGTCGGTGAAAAGGGTCTTCCAGTAGGCAAGAGCAGTCTCCCACCTGGCACCTTTCGGGGCATGGGGGCGGACCATGCAATACTCATAGGTCTTCTCGTCCGGCGCGATCAGACCTGCGCGCGCGCCGCCTTCGATGGCCATGTTGCAGACGGTCATCCGGCCTTCCATGGAAAGCTCGCGGATCGCCTGGCCGCAGTATTCGATGACATAGCCGGTGCCGCCCGCCGTTCCGGTATGGCCGATGACCGACAGCGTGATGTCCTTGGCCGTCACACCGGGGCGGAGCGATCCGGTGATCTCGACCTTCATGTTCTTGCCCTTGCGCTGGATCAGCGTCTGGGTGGCCAGCACATGCTCCACCTCGGACGTGCCGATCCCATGCGCCAGCGCGCCGAACGCGCCATGCGTCGCAGTGTGGCTGTCGCCGCAGACGACGGTCATGCCGGGGAGCGTCCAGCCCTGCTCTGGCCCGACGATATGGACGATGCCCTGGCGGATGTCCGAGACGGGGTAGTAGTTGATCCCGAAATCCCTGGCGTTCCGGTCCAGCGCCTCGACCTGCACCCGGCTGTCTTCCGTCATCGTTGCGGCATTGGCGCGGTCAAGCGTCGTCGGTACGTTGTGGTCCGGCACCGCGATGGTTTTCTCCGGTGCGCGTACCTTGCGGCCGGTCATCCGCAGCCCCTCGAATGCCTGCGGGCTTGTCACCTCATGCACGAGGTGGCGGTCGATGTAGAGGAGGCAGGTGCCGTCCTCGGCCTCATGGACGACGTGGTCGTCCCAGATCTTGTCATAAAGCGTGCGTGGAGCGGTCATGGCTCATCTTTCGGAATGGCTGCGAGAAGGGCTTCGGGCGCGAAAAAGGCTGGCCGCCTAGCGGCGGGCACGGACCGAACACATCGCCCCGTAAAAACGCCACGGCATGCGGGCGCGGTCATCCATGGTGAAGATGCGTCTCATTGCGCCGCTTTCTACGCCTTTCGCCTTGGGCTGGCAACAGGGCGGCATCGGGTGATGGGGCGTGCGGGAAGCCCGGGCGCCTCACCGGCGGCTTCACCCACATTTCCCGGGGGGAGTGATTCGCGCGACTGCCGTTCGCCGACATGGCGGAGAATTTGCCAAAATTGGCCAAAACTGCAAAATTGAGGTCATGGATCAGGTCAGCCCGGACATCTTCGCATCGCTTCACGGCTTCTGGGCGGAAGTTCTCAAGGTTCTGAACTCGCTTCTTCTGCCGACCAATCTTGCTCAGGTCGCCCTGCTTTTCGTGCTTCTGGTGGCGACATGGTGGCTGTCGCGGATCGCCTATCGGCGCATGAACGACTGGATGCGGGGTCTGGAGGGCGTGCCGAAGTGGAAGATGCGGATGCTGGTGCTGATCCGGAACCGGCTGTGGGGCATCCTGTTCGTGCTGTCGGCCTGGATGTCGGTGGTGCTGATCCAGCAGCTGACGACCTTTCCGTCGCGCCGCTACATCGTAGTGATCTGGGCCACCATCGCCACCGCCTGGGTGATGATCGGCCTCATCTCGGCCCTGATCCGCAACCCTTTCCTGCGCCGTCTTGTGACCTGGGGCGGCTGGATCTACGTGACGCTGCATTACCTTGGGTTTCTGGAGGCCGCGACCGGCTTTCTTGACTCGCTGAGCGTGGAGCTGGGCGAGTTCCGCATCTCGGCGCTGGGCGTGCTGAAGGCTGCCGTCATCACCGGAGTGCTTTTTGCCGGGGCGCGGCTCATCACGCGGGAAACCGCAAAGCGGATCGCGGACAACAAGGATATCGCCCCGTCCTTCGGCGTGCTTGCCGTCAAGATGCTGCAGATCATCCTTTATGGCTCGGCCTTCTTTCTGGGGCTGAAAGCGGTTGGCTTCGATCTGACCGGTCTGGCCGTTCTGTCCGGCGCCATCGGTGTCGGCCTTGGTTTCGGCCTGCAAAAGGTGGTGTCCAACCTTGTTTCGGGGGTGATCATCCTGCTCGACAAGTCGGTGAAGCCGGGGGATGTGATCAGCCTTGGCGAGACGTTCGGCTGGATCGAGAGCCTTGGCGCGCGCTATGTCTCGGTGGTGACGCGGGACGGGCGGGAATATCTCATTCCGAACGAAGACCTGATCACCGGCCAGGTCGTCAACTGGTCGCATTCGAATGAGCTGGTGCGGGTCGATCTGGAGTTCGGAACCTCGTACCACGACGATCCGCACAAGGTTCGGCGGGTGGCGGTTGCGGCGGCGAAAAGTGTGGGGAGGGTTCTCGGCTCACGGGATCCGGTCTGCCACATCACAGGCTTTGGCGACAATTCGGTGAACTACATCCTGCGGTTCTGGATCACCGATCCGCGCGAGGGGCTGACCAATGTGCGCGGTGGCGTGTTTCTGGCGCTTTGGGATGCGTTCCAGGCCGAGGGGATCTCGATCCCCTTCCCGCAGCGCGAGGTGCGGGTTCTGTCAGATCAGCCTGCCGTCGGCACCGCCGTCGCCGCGTCCTGATCCGCTTCTACGCCAGACCGAGGTCTGCCGCGGCCTGCGCGGCCCGGCGCTGCATCTCGGGCACCGCGCGGTCGTGATCGAGGAATGCGGCAATGGCCATCATTTCCCAGCACTGGCCCTCTTCGCCAAAGCGGATCGCGGCGATCTCGTCGGCCGAAAGCCTGCCGGCGTAAAAGACCGAGGCGCGCGTCGCATCCATCATCGAGGGCAGCACCCGCCGCAGGATCAGGCGCTCGGGCGGCAGGCGGAGGCCGAATTCCTCCTCCACCTCGCGCAGGACACAGTCTTCCGGGCTTTCTTCGCCTTCGCGCCCGCCACCCGGCAGATCCCACAGGCCAGGCCAGCGCAGCCCGGGCTTCTCATCGCGCAGATAGGTCAGGATGGTCAGGCCGGAGAACAGCGCAACCTTGCAGCCGATGAAATCCATCAGCCGAAATTGCGCGCCATGACCGGAGCGATCTCTGGCCGGCTGGCGGCGGCGGTTCCGGCGGCCCAGAGCTTCGGCGTTTCGGTCTGAAACCACGCCTCGCCCGGCCGCCAGTGCGTCATGACCGCCAGATAGATGTCGATGGCCGAGAACCGGGAACCGAGGAACCAGCCGCCGTTGCGGGCCTCTGTCTCCATCACCCGCCACATCACCTTGCGATGCCCGATCACCGCGGCCTGAAAGGCGTCGGCCCCGTCGGCGGGAACGAAACGCGTCGGCACATCGGCATAGGTGAAGCTTGGATAGACCGCCGCGACGAGGAAGACCAGCCAGCGCAGGAATGCGGCCCGCTCCGGGGCGGTGGCGCCGGGCACCAGGGTGTCGCTGCCCGTCATGTCGGCCAGATAAAGCGTCATCGCGGCGGTTTCGGTCATCAGTTCGCCGCCGGGCAGGATCAGCGCGGGCACCTGCAGCACCGGGTTGACCCCGCGCATCGCCTCCTGCACCGCCGCCGGGTCGGACGTGCCTCCGGCCGCGACCAGCTCATAGGGCAGGCCATAGACCGCAAGCTGCGCCTCCACGATTGCCGAACCCCAGCCGGGGTTCTGGTAAAGCCGGAATGTGCCGCTGTTGCCCAATGCCACGCTCCTTGCTCAGTTGTCGTTGATATCCTGATCCCAGATCTTCACCTGTCCCTCGCGCACGCCAAGCGTCTTGCGCAGCGCGAACCAGGCCAGCAACGAAGCGGCGGCAAAGACCAGAAGCACTAAGCCGAACCCGGCAGAGGCGAGGCCGATGCCGACAAGCACCCCCGTCAGCACCGCGCCGATTGCAAAGCCAAGGAAGATGTAGCCGGGCACCAGAACCTCCAGCACGCCGAGCGCGAAGCCGAAGACGATCCACGCCCACCAGATGGTCCAGATCGGCCCTTCCATGTCAGCCGCGCCCCTTCAGCATCTTGAACGCATCCCCGAACGCCTCCATCGCGCTGGAGGGCAGAAGGATGGTCTGCTTGCCCTGCCCGGTTGCGACGGCCTGCAGCGCCTCCACCTGTTTCAGCGCTACCTGATACTGCGCCGCCTCCATCCCGCTTTCCTTGATCGCAACCGCGATCACCCCGGTCGCATAAGCCTCGGCATCGGCGGTCACGCGCTTGGCCTTGGCCTGCTGTTCGGCGGCGTAAAGGTCACCGTCGGCCGCCAGTTCCACAGCGCGCTTCTTGCCCTCGGCCTCGGTCACCTGGGCACGGCGGGCGCGTTCGGCGTTCAGCTGCTGCAACATCGCCGACCGGGTGGCGTCATCAAGGTTGACGTCAAGGATCTCGGCACGCGTCACCTCGACCCCCCAATCGTCGACCATGGCCGCCACTTGTTCGCGGACCCGGTCAATCAGTTGCGAGCGGTTGGACTGCACCTGATCAAGCTCCAGCTTGCCGATCTCGGACCGGACGATCCCGGCAACGGTCGTCGCGATCGCGGCGTCGATGTCACGGATGCGGTAGACGGTCTTTCCGGCTCGGTGATGCGGTAGAAGACGCTGGTTTCCACCTTCACGAGGACGTTGTCCGCGGTGATCGCGTCCTGGCTTGCCGTCGGAAGCTGACGTTCAAGAATGCTGACGCGATGCGCGATCCGGTCGAGGAAAGGCACCACGAAATTCAGGCCGGGGGCAAGGACGGACCTCAGCTTGCCGAACCGTTCCACGACATGCTTTTCGCTTTGCGGCACGACGCGGACGCCAAGAAAGATGCAAAGGATGATGAAAACGGCAATGGCGATATAGACGGCATTGCTGCCCAGCAATTCCTGAAAATCCATAATAACCTCCACGATAATGGCGCGATGTTATGCGCCCGTGCGGCGTATCTGGCGGTTTGCAGGCCGCAACGCAAGTGCGAAGCGAATCCGCATCGGCAAAACCCTGCGGTCAAAGACCAAGCGCGCGGGGCAGAAAAAGACTGATCTCGGGTATGTAGGTCACCAGCGCCAGAAAGCAGAGCGCCGTCAGCAACCAGGGCCAGCTCGCTCTGGTCACCTCGGTCAATCCCAGCTTTGACAGCGATGAGGCCACATAGAGATTGAGGCCCACCGGCGGCGTGCAAAGTCCGATTTCCATGTTCACCACCAGCATGATCCCGAAATGCACCGGGTCCACCCCCAGCTTGACGGCAACGGGATAGAGGATCGGCGCCATGATGAGCACGATGGCCGACGGCTCCATCACCATGCCAATCACCAGAAGCATCAGGTTCACGACCATCAGAAACCCGATCTTGCCAAGGCCGAGATCGACGATCCAGGCGGACAGCGTCTGCGGAATCTGCTCGCTTGTCAGGATGAAGGCGAACATCACGGCATTGGTGATGATGTAGAGCAGCATCGCCGACATCGCCGCCGAGGCCAGAAGCACCCGGGGCACATCCCTCAGCCTGATATCCTTGTAGACCCAGACCGCGATCACGAAGGCATAGACGGCGGAAACGGCGGCGGCTTCGGTGGGCGTGAAGATGCCGCCATAGATGCCGCCCATGATGATGACGATCAGCATCAGCCCCCAGATGCTTTCGCGCAGCGCCTTCAGCCGTTCCGACCAGGGTGCGCGCGGCATGCGGGGATACTGGTACTTCCACGCCCGGTAGGTCGTTGTCGTGCCAAGCATCGTGGCGAGCATCAGGCCCGGGATCACCCCCGCCATGAAAAGCGTGCCGATGGAGGCCGAGAGCACCTGCTCTCCGTTCGGGCCGGTCGCGACCATGCCGCTGGTGGCGACCGCATACATCACCATCACGATCGACGGCGGGATCAGGATGCCAAGCCCGCCAGAGGTGGCAACGGTGCCGACGCCGAACTGCGGCGGATAGCCTTGCCTCACCATCGCCGGGATGAGGATCGACCCCACGGCCATCACCGTCGCGGGCGAAGAGCCGGAAATCGCGGCAAAGAGTGCGCAGGACAGAACCGCCGCAAGGCCCATGCCGCCGTACCAGTGCCCGACCATCGAGGTCGCGAAACGAATCATCCTGCGCGCCACGCCGCCATGGGTCAGGAAGTTGCCGGCGAGGATGAAGAAGGGGATCGCCATGATCTCGAACTTCTCGATCCCGGTGAACAGTTTCAGCGCGATGCTGTCCATCGGAATATCGGTGAAGCCGAAGAGGAAGGTGAAGACCGTCAGCCCCAGCGCGATGGAAACGGGCATCCCGGTGATCAGCAGGACGGCCAGGATGGCGAAGATCAGCAGCGCGGTCATGCCCGCCCTCCTTTGGCCAGATCGTCGGTCTCGTCCTCAAGCCCTTCGACGGCGCCGTGGTCATGATGCGCGATCTCGCCCGTTGCGAGGAAAAGCCACAGCGCCTGGATGAACCGGAAGCACATGAGCGCCGAACCCAGCGGGACGGCGAGATAGATGATCCACATCGGATATTCGAGATCGGGCGAGGTCTGCCCCCCCTCCCGGACATGCCAGACGAAATCGGCTCCGATCCAGGCGACGATGGCGGTGAAGATGATCCCGCCCGACATGGCGATGGTGGTGATCAGGCGCCGCGCCCCGCCCTGAAGCCGTTCGGCAAGGATGTCGACCCCCACATGGATACCGGTCCGCACGCCATAGGCCGCGCCGAATTTCGCCATCCAGACAAAGAGATAGATGCAAGCCTCCTGCGCCCAGGTCAGCTTCAGCCCGTTGATCGCCTTGTAGACGCTGCGGGCTGCCGATTGCAGCCCCTCCATCTCGTGCGTGCGGGCGTAGGCGACGAGATCGGCCGCGAAGCCAAGGGAAAAGCGGTGTACGACGGCCACGAAGATGATCGTCACGGCAAGCGCCATGAGAACCGAGATCAGGATTTCCTCGAGACGGTCGAGGATGCGCAGGATCATGGCAAACCTCGGAAAGGGAAGACGGGGCGCCGCACCGGCGCCCCCCTGGCAGCGGGATCAGTTGGTGGCGATCCCCAGCGCCTCGTAGACCTGCGCGATGAGGTCGGCACCGACGCGGTCGGCCATCTGTTCATGGACCGGGCGCAGAACCTCGACCCATTGCGCGCGTTCCTCATCCGTCATCTCGTGGAATTCGGTCGTGCCGGCCGCCTTCATCGCGTCCAGGGCCTTGGTGTTTTCCTCTGACGCGATCGAATTGGCATAGACCGTCGCTTCGGCCATCGCCTTCTCAAGCTGTTCCCGGACCGTGGGGTCAAGGCCGTCCCAGAAGGCCTTGTTCACGATCACCGCATAGCCAAGATAGCCGTGGTTCGACAGCGTCGCGTGCTTCTGAACCTCGTGCATCTTCTGGGTATACATGTTCGACGGCGGATTTTCCGTGCCATCGACAACGCCGGTCTGCAGGGCCTGATAGACCTCCGAGAAGGCCATCACCTGAGGCACCGCGCCCAGCGCCTGCATCTGCGCTTCGAGGATCTTCGAGGACTGGATGCGCATCTTCAGGCCGAGAAAGTCGTCCGGAACGATCACCGGCGTATTCGCCGACATGATCTTGAAGGCATTGTCCCAGTAGGCAAGGCCCTTGATCCCCTTGTCATCCAGTTTGGCCAGCAAGGCCTTGCCGATATCACCCTCGGTGATCTTGCGCAGATCGTCATAGCCATTCATCAGGAACGGCAGGTCGAACACCTCGAATTCCTGCACGCCCAGCGGCCCGAATTTGGCCAGCGACGGGGCCAGCATCTGAACCGCGCCGAGTTGCAGCGCCTCAAGCTCTTCCTTGTCCTTGTAAAGCTGGCTGTTGGGATAGACCTCGACGACAACGGCGCCGTTCGTATAGGCCTCGGCAAGCTCCTTGAACTTGACAGCGCCCTTGCCCTTCGGCGTGTCGGGCGCGGCGACATGGCTGAACTTGATGATGATCGGTTCGGCGAATGCGGGCAGCGCGGTCGACAAGGCGATCAACGCGGCTCCGGCAAGCCGGGCGACTGAGCGGCGGGTCAGCATGATATATCCTCCTTCACTCCGCCCTCCCGGCGGATTGCCACCGTTATTGCAAGCCCGGCCCGGCTTTCGCTATTGTGGATGTCCGCAATAGCGCTCCGGTGCGACGGCGTGTTTTCTGATCCGGGGCCGGGGGAGTATCGACGCTGGTCACAGGGGGAGATCACAAGGCGGACACCGGCCCGACGCGGCCGGGGAGCGGGGCCGATCACGCGGCCTGGCGCGGCGCCGACCTGTTGTCGCTGATCCCGCTCTTTTCCATTCTGGCGCTGGTCGGGCTGATTGCCGTGCTGGTGTGGCTGGTTGCGCGCAGCGATGCCGACGAGGCGCGGGCGAAACTTGCGACCGATGCGCTCTGGGTGGAGCAGACGCTGCGATTCCAGCTGTCGGTCGACGAGGACATGCTGGTTCGTCTGGCGCTTGACGGCGCGGGCGGAGTGGACCCCGAACTTCTGGTTGCGCGGGCAAGGCAGCATGTCGCCTCGAACCCCGAAGTGCTGTCGATTGGCTGGTATGACGGGGAAGGCAATCTCTTGCGGGCGGTTCCGGGGCAGGACCGGCCGCTTGCCGCCCGGCAGGAAATGGCAGAACTTTTCGCCCGCGCCAGGGGCGGCTCTGCCCGCCCGGTCTATGGAACGCTTGATCCGGACGCTGCGACGCGGATCTCTTTCGGGCTGCGCACGGCGGATGGGCGGGGCCTGATCGCGGCGACCGTATCGCTCGGCCTGATGCTGGACCGCCATATCCCCTGGTGGATCGCCGAGAAGAACGCGGTGGAACTAGTGGATGCCGGGGGCGCGGTTCTGGTGGCGCGAGCGCGGGTGGCGCCCGAGCCGGGCGCGAAAAGCCACACGATCAGCTTCGATCCGCCGCTCCGCGGTGCCCTGCTGCGCATCACGCCCTATGTCGCGGCCAGCAATCTCGGCAACACCCTGCTTCTGGCCGCGATCGGGGCGCTTTCGGTCTTTGCGGTGCTGGCGCTGCTGGTCCTGTCGCTGAGCGCGGCGCGGCGCAGGCGGGCCGAACAGCAGTTGCGCAGCGAAATGGCCTTCCGCAGGTCGATGGAGGAAAGCCTCACGGTGGGCCTGCGGGCGCGTGATCACGAGGGGCGCATTCTCTATGTGAACCCCGCCTTTTGCAGCATGGTCGGCCATCCCGAGACCGAACTGGTGGGACAGTTGCCGCCGATGCCTTACTGGCTGCCGGACCGGGTTGCAGACACGATGGCGCGGCATCAGGCCCTGGCCAAAGGCGGGGCGCGGCCGCAGAGTTTCGAGGCACGGTTCCGGCATCGCGACGGTCACGAGATCGAGGTGCAGGTCTTCGAGGCGCCGCTGATCGACGCGACGGGCGCGCATCAGGGCTGGATGGGATCGGTGATCGATATCACCGATGCCAAGGAAGCGCAGCGCATGGCACGCGAGCAGGAGGAAAATCTGGCGCGCACGGGGCGGCTCGTTACTCTGGGCGAAATGGCGTCGACACTTGCGCATGAGCTGAACCAGCCGCTTTCGGCAATTGCGGGATATGCGGCGGGGGCGATGAACCTTCTGGCCTCCGGCAAGGCCGATGCCGCTGTGCTGACCCCCGCGCTGGAGAAACTGGCGCATCAGGCCAACCGTGCGGGCAAGATCATCCGCCGCATCCAGGATTTCGTCCGCAAGCGCGAGCCGCGGTTCACCGAAGTGTCGCTGGCCGAGATCGTGGCGGATACGGCCGCGTTCCTTGCCGCCGATGCGCGCGAACACCGCGTGCAGCTGGTGACCGAGATCGCCGAGGTGCCCGCCTGCAACGCTGACCGCATTCTTCTGGAACAGGTGCTGATCAACCTGATCCGCAACGGCTTTGAGGCGATGGCCGAACGGCGCTCGGGCGATCTGCTGACGGTCAGTCTTTGCCCAGGCGAGGGCGGGATGGAGCTCTGCGTCGCCGATCAGGGCGCGGGGATCGACCCCGCACTGGCCGACCGGCTGTTCGACGCCTTCGCCTCGACCAAGACGGATGGCATGGGGATGGGGCTGAACATCTGCCGCAGCATCGTGGAATTGCATCACGGGCAGCTTGGCTACCGCGCCAATCCGGGCGGAGGCACGGTCTTCATCGTCACCCTTCCCGCCGCCGCCCGAACCGCCGAGGCCGCCGAATGAGCGGGCCGACGGTGCATATCGTGGATGATGACGCCGGCATCCGTGACGCGCTGTCCTGGCTTTTGGCGTCACGCGGGCTTGCGGCGGTCGAATGGCCGTCGGGCGAGGCGATCCTTGCCGCGCTGCCGCTGGAGGATTGCGCCTGCATCATCCTCGACGTGCGGATGATGGGGTCGTCGGGGCCGGAGGTCTTTGACCAGCTTCGCGCGCGGGGCTGCCTTGCGCCGGTGATCTTTCTGACCGGCCATGCCGATGTGCCGGTCGCCGTTCATGCGCTGAAGGCCGGGGCCTTCGACTTCATCGAAAAACCCTTCAATGACAATCAGATCGTCGATGTGGTGCTGGCTGCCATGGCGACCCATGCAGCCCGGCAAGCCGACGCGGCACAGCGCCGCGACCTTTCCGACCGGCTTGCGGCTCTTTCCCCGCGCGAGACGGAAGTGATGCGGCTGATGCTGACCGGCAGCCTGAACAAGCAGATTGCCGATACACTCGGCATCGCAGTCCGCACGGTAGAGGTTCACCGCAGCCGGATCCTGACCAAGATGGGGGTCAGGACAGCGATGGAACTGGCGCATGCCCTGTCGGCTTCGCCTGATCCGGTCGGATAGCGCTCATTGGGCGACGACCCGCAAGGTCAGATTGATGCGCCCGCCCTGCGGCAAAAGTGTCGATGACCGATGGCGGAGCCGATCCACCCCATGCCAGGCAAGCCGCGCCGCGCCGCCCATCACCAGAACATCGCCGGAGTGCAGCCAGAGGATCTCCGTGCCCGCGGCCCGATCGGTGCCACCCATCCGGAAGAGCGCGCTGTCGCCAAGCGAGACCGAGACCACCGGCCACGAGAAATCGCCCTCGTCGCGGTCCTGGTGCAGACCCATCCGCGCGCCCTTGCCGTAGAAATTGATCAGGCAGCAATCCGGTTCGCGCTGCAGCCCCGTCACCTCGTGCCAGATGGCCAGCACGCGGTCCGGGATCGGCGGCCAGGGCTGGCCGGAGGGATGCGCGGGCTCATAGCGGTACCCTTTGCGGTCCGTCACCCAGCCAAGCCTGCCCGCTGCCGTCATCCGCACGCTCATCTGCCGCCCGCCGGGGGTGACCGGCACGAAAAACGGGGCCAGCGTCACAACCTGACGAAGGTCCGCGACCAGCGCTTCCTGCGCGGTGCGATCCAGATGGTCCTGCCAGAGTTCGAAACCGCGGATCCGTCGTGGGTCGGTCATCATCCTTCCTTCGCCAGCAGGCTGGCAATCTTCGGCATTCTTCCGCGAGATTCTTCGAAAATTTGCCGAAGACTCCGCAGCACAACCGTTGCAGGGCAAAAGATGCCTGCCTATATACGGCCAGCAAAGTAGCAGGTTGTGACACCTGCTTTCCATAACTCCGCGGCAGGGATGCCAAAGTCAAAGGGTCCCCGTCCGGATCATCGCCTGTAGAAAAGGGATAACGATATGGCCAAAGTCATCGGAATTGACCTCGGAACCACCAACTCCTGCGTCGCCATCATGGATGGCTCCAAACCCCGCGTCATCGAAAACTCGGAAGGCGCGCGCACCACGCCGTCGATCGTGGGTTTTGCCGAAAGCGAGCGTCTGGTCGGACAGGCCGCCAAGCGGCAGGCCGTCACCAATGCCTCGAACACGATCTTCGCCGTCAAACGCCTCATCGGGCGCCGCTTTGACGATCCGGTGATCGTGAAAGACCAGAAGAACATGCCCTATGCCATCATCAACGGCGGCAATGGCGATGCCTGGGTCGAGGTGCGGGGCGAGAAGTATTCGCCCAGCCAGGTTTCGGCCTTCATCCTGCAGAAGATGAAGGAAACGGCGGAAAGCTATCTGGGTGAAACCGTCACCCAGGCGGTCATCACCGTGCCCGCCTATTTCAACGACGCCCAGCGCCAGGCGACCAAGGACGCAGGCAAGATCGCGGGCCTTGAGGTGCTGCGCATCATCAACGAACCGACCGCGGCCGCACTTGCCTATGGTCTGGACAAGAAGGAATCCAAGACGATCGCCGTCTATGACCTTGGAGGCGGCACCTTCGACATCACGATTCTGGAAATCGACGATGGCCTTTTCGAAGTGAAATCGACGAACGGGGATACGTTCCTTGGCGGCGAAGACTTCGACATGCGGATCGTCAATTACCTGGCGGAAGAATTCAAGAAGGAACATGGCGCCGATCTGACGCTGGACAAGATGGCGCTTCAGCGCCTGAAGGAGGCCGCCGAAAAGGCGAAGATCGAACTGTCCTCCTCCAGCCAGACCGAGATCAACCAGCCGTTCATCTCGATGGACAAGAACACCGGGCAGCCGCTGCACCTGGTGATGAAGCTGACGCGGGCAAAGCTGGAAAATCTGGTCGAAGACCTGATCAAACGGTCGATCAAGCCCTGCCAGGCCGCGCTGAAAGATGCCGGTGTGTCGAAAGAGGACATCGACGAGGTCGTGCTCGTCGGCGGCATGACGCGGATGCCCCGCGTCGTGGAAGAAGTGACCAAGTTCTTCGGCAAGGAACCCCACAAGGGCGTGAACCCCGATGAGGTCGTGGCTTTGGGCGCGGCCATCCAGGCCGGTGTCCTGCAGGGCGATGTCAAGGACGTGGTGCTGCTGGACGTGACGCCGCTTTCGCTGGGGATCGAGACGCTGGGTGGCGTTTTCACCCGGCTCATCGACCGCAACACGACGATCCCGACGAAGAAGTCCCAGGTCTTCTCGACCGCCGAGGATAACCAGAATGCGGTGACGATCCGCGTCTTCCAGGGCGAGCGTGAGATGGCCGCCGACAACAAGATGCTGGGCCAGTTCAACCTGGAACAGATCCCGCCCGCCCCGCGTGGCGTGCCGCAGATCGAGGTGACCTTCGACATCGACGCCAACGGCATCGTGTCGGTGAAAGCCAAGGACAAGGGCACCAACAAGGAGCAGGCGATCACCATCCAGGCCTCGGGTGGCCTGTCGGACGACGAGATCGAACGCATGGTCAAGGATGCCGAGGCGAATGCCGAGGCAGACAAGGAACGCCGCGAGCTGGTGGAAACCAGAAACCAGGGCGAAAGCCTGTTGCATTCGACCAAGAAGTCGCTGGTCGATCATGGCGACAAGGTGGATCCCACCACGGTCGAGGCGATCGAACTGGCCATGTCGCCGCTTGAGGATGCGCTGAAGGGCGAGGATGCGGGCAAGATCCGCTCTGCCATCCAGAACCTGACCGAAGCGGCGATGAAGCTTGGCGAGGCGATCTACAAGGCGAACCAGTCCGAAAGCGGCGATGCGGGGGATGAACCGCGTCCGGTGGATGACGACGATATCGTCGACGCCGATTTCGAAGATCTGGGCAACGACAAGCGGAAATGACGCCGCATGAACCGGAAAGGGGGGCGGTCTGGCGACAGACCGCCCCCCGCCGGTCATGAGCAGGGGCTTTTGCAATGGCAAAACGCGATTATTACGATGTGCTCGGCGTCTCCAAAGGGGCCTCTGCGGAAGAACTGAAAAAGGCCTACCGCAGCAAGGCCAAAGAGCTTCATCCCGACCGCAACTCCGACAATCCGCAGGCGGAGGCCCAGTTCAAGGATCTGAACGAGGCCTATGAGGTGCTGAAGGATGCGGACCGCAAGGCCGCCTATGACCGCTTTGGCCATGCCGCTTTCGACGGCGGAATGGGGGCTGGCGCCGGTGGGCGCGGGCGGCCCGGCTATGGTCAGGGCGATTTCGCCTCGGCGTTTTCGGATGTGTTCGAGGATCTCTTCGGCGACTTCATGGGCGGCCGCGGCGGCGGTGGCGGTGCGGCCCGGTCCCGTGCCCAGCGCGGGTCGGATCTGCGATACAATCTGCGGATCAATCTGGAGGATGCCTATTCCGGCATCCAGCGCACGATCAATGTGCCGACCTCGGTCACCTGCGACACCTGCCATGGCAGCGGTGCCGAAGGCGGTGCCGAACCGGTCACCTGCCCGACCTGCTCGGGTATGGGCAAGGTGCGGGCGCAGCAGGGATTTTTCACCGTTGAGCGGACCTGTCCGCAGTGCAACGGCATGGGTCAGATCATCAAGAACCCCTGCCGGACCTGCGGTGGCCAGGGTCGGACGGAAAAGGAAAGGTCGCTGTCGGTGAACATCCCCGCCGGGTGGAGACCGGCACCCGCATCCGGCTGGCGGGCGAGGGCGAGGCTGGCCTGCGTGGCGGCCCGAACGGCGATCTCTACATCTTCATCGAGGTCAAGGAGCACGCGATTTTCCAGCGTGACGGCATCCACCTCTTTTGCCGCGTCCCGATCTCGATGCCCGCGGCGGCGCTTGGCGGCGAGGTCGAAGTGCCCACGATCGACGGCGGCCGCGCCGCGTGAAGGTGCCGACCGGTGCCCAGACGGGCAAGCAGATGCGGCTGCGGGCCAAGGGCATGCCGGCGCTGCGCGG
>JAAURK010000372.1 GCA_012032275.1 Tabrizicola sp. | reverse complement strand
GCGCTGCCGCTCCGCAATCTCGCGGCAGCGTGGGACCGGTTCTGCGCCTGGCGCGTGGCGCGCGAAAAGGCGGTGCGCCTGCTGGCCGAACCGACCCTTCGGCGAACGACGGCCGCCAGCCGGAAACCGGTCGCCGTTGCGCTTTCGGGGCGGATCGGCGGCAAAGCGGTTCACCTTCTGGCAGAAGCAGGGACCGTCACACGGCTGACGACGGAGGATGCCGACCGGATCGCCCGCGTGATCGCCGGCCTTGACGAGGACGGCGCTGTGAATCTGCGTTTCAACGGCGATCCGGGGCGGCCCCATATCGGTTTCGTCGCAGATGCCCATGTGAACCTGCAAGGCAGCCTGCGGCGGTCCGCGACCCTCAGCGCGCGCAAACGGCCGAGCGACGCGCGCATTGCCGGGGTTCTCCGCTCCCTCGGCCTTGCTGACCTGCTTGGCGACCCCCGGGGTCTCGACCAGCGTCTGGCCGAAGACGGGCGCGGCCTGAACGCCGATCAGACGCTGCGCCTTGACCTCGCCCGCGCGGTTCTGGGAAAGGTGGATCTTCTTGTGATCTCTTCCGCGCGGTTTTCGACGCATCCGTCGCAGGACCAGCTTCTGGCAACCTTTCGCGACCTCACGCCCGCGACGGTGATTGTCGCCGCGCCCGCGGATCATCTGCAGTTATCGAAAGCCGAATGACATGCGTTCAACCACACTTTTCGGCATCTACACCGCCGTCATCATCACGCTTCTCGTCGGGCTTGCCGGATTGACGCTCTACAGCCTTGACAAGGCGCACTGGTGGGATGAGCGCACGCAACTTGCGCAGCAGTCCTACGGGCTGCATCTGAAACTTGAAGCGAACCTCTACCGGCTTTTCAAGCAACATGGCGACGCCCTGCTGATCGGCGACCGCGACGGCGGCGAGGAGAAGGAGGCATTGCGCGCGGCCATCGCCAGCAATCTGGCAGATATCCGTGCCGTCATCGCCCGGGAAATACGGATGATCGGCGAGGAAGAGATCGAGGAACTGGTGCTGCTCGACGAGATCGAGGGCGATATCCTTTCCATCAACACCGCCATCGCATCGCTGACCGCGGCGGGCGACCCGGTCGATTCCTTCATCCAGATCGAGCGGCTTGCCGCGCTGCTCGACAGCGATATCGACGTGGAACTCAATCGCAAGATCGACAACGCGCTGCAAGAAGAGCGCGAGGAAGTCGACGCGATCCTCACCGAAGCCGCAGCCTTTCGCAGCTGGAACGAAAGACTGGTCTACATCATCCTGACGACGACCGTTGCCATGCTGGTGATCGGCCTTCTGTCGTTCAACAGCCAGATCCGGCAACCGATCATTGGCCTGCAAAGCAGCATCGAAAGGCTGAGGAATGCGGACTACGCCTCGCAGGTGTCGCTTGGTGGAAGCCGTGAATTCCGCGAGCTTGGCGCGGTTCTGAACAGCATGGGCGCGGGGCTCGCCGCGCGCGAGGCGACGCGGGAAGAACAGCAGAAGAAGCTGGAGGAGACCGTGGCCGCGCGGACCGTCGAATTGCAGCGCCTTGTCGACAAGCTGGAGGCGGGGGAGGAAAACCGAAAGCGTCTGATGGCCGATATCAGCCATGAATTGCGGACCCCGCTGGCGATCATTCTCGGCGAGGCGGATGTGACGCTGCGGACAGTCGGAAATCTTGGCGACGATGTCTCGGATGCGCTGGCGCGGATTCGCGACAGCGCGAAACACACGAACCAGATCGTGGACGACATGCTGACCGTCGCGCGATATGAGGCCGGGCAGCTGCGGCTTGATCGCAAGGAGATGGACCTGCGCAAGGTCATCAGGGATGCGGTGGCCATGTTCCCGGGCAGTGTCGATGTGGCCAGCCCGGATGCGCAGGTGCTTGCGCCGGTCGATGAGGTGCGGCTGCGTCAGTCGGTGCTCGCCCTCTTGCAGAACGCGCGGCGCTATGGCGGCCCGACGATCAGGATGACGCTGGAAAATGGCACCGACGCCTACGTGATCGCCGTCGAGGACGATGGACCGGGGCTCAGCGCCGCCGAGAAATCTCAGGCGTTCGACCGCTTCTTCCGCGGCTCCAACGCCTCCGGTCAGGGTGTCGAGGGCAACGGCCTTGGCCTGCCGGTCGTGAAATCCATCGTGGAGGCCCATGGCGGCACGGTCACGCTTGAGGATGCAGGGATGGGCGGCCTGCGCGTCGCGATCTCGTTGCCGAAGGGGCCGCGCATGAAGATCGTGCGACCAGACTTGACGCGCAGGACGGTATGACCAGCAGGACCGCAGGAGCACGCAGGCCATGAACATACTCCTTGTCGAGGACGAAGCACGTGTCGCGGATTTCATCCGCCGGGGATTTTCGGCCGAAGGATGGTCGGTAGACCATGCCGCCGATGGCGAGGACGCGCTCGAGCATGCCGCGGCGAACAGCTATGACGTGATCCTGCTGGACCTCATGCTGCCGGGTATCCAGGGACAGGATGTGTGCCGCAAGCTCCGCGCCCGCAAGTCGAAGACACCGATCCTGATGCTGACGGCACTCGACAGCGCGGAAGAGAAGGTCGAGGGGCTGAAGATGGGCGCGGACGACTATCTCGCCAAGCCTTTCGACTTCGACGAACTGATCGCCCGGGTGGAGGCGCTTCATCGGCGCGCGACGGGCTATGCCGCCGACACTGGCGAAAGCGTCATCACGAACGGCGGCGTGACCTTCGACCGCGCCTCGCTTCAGGTAAGCGTCTGTGGCCAGGAGCTTGAATTGTCAAAGAAAGAACGGGATCTGCTGCTGCTGTTCCTGACAAATCCCGGCCGCGTCCTGTCACGGGAGCGCATCCTCAACTCCGTCTGGGGCCTCACTGCCGACCCGCTGACCAATGTGGTCGATGTCTATGTCGGCCGGTTGCGGCGCAAGATCGGGTCGGAAGGCGGGCGCATCGTGACGTTGAGGAACGTCGGATATCGACTGGAGTGAGACGGCAGACGCCGAGCGGCCGCCGCCCCCTGCGACCGCTCAGGGCCGGGTTCGGGCAAGACCGGATCACCCGGCGCCATGGCCGCGCGCGCCCAAGTCGGCCTCGCGGCTTCAGGCAGCGATTGCCGCGACGACCGACCCGTCCGAATAGATCTTGAGGCCCGCGCGCAGGGTGGCGCGGACATGGCCGATGCCGGTGTCGTCGGCGATCACCAGATCGGCCAGCAGCCCCGGCGCAAGTGCGCCGCGATCCGTCAGGCCGAGAGCACGTGCCGGGTTCAGCGTGGCAAGCAGGTCGACCCGGCAAGGCCCTGCGGATCGGCCCTGGCCAGTTCCACGCACCGCGGGCAACAGGGCGGAGGGGTGGTAATCCGATGCGAGGATGTCCAGAAGACCGGCGCGATGCGCCTCGCGCGCCGAGAGGTTGCCCCGAATAGGGACTGTCCCG
>JAAURK010000057.1 GCA_012032275.1 Tabrizicola sp. | reverse complement strand
CGCGGCGCTGATGGCGCGGGCGGCCATGTGGGCGATCCACATGCCGTCATTCTCGCGCAGATGCCAATGGGTAGGGATCCGTGCCACGGTCTGTTCCGCGCCGAAGGGAACGCTCTGGACCTGAAGGCTGAACCCCGACAGCGCCGCGCGAAAGGCCGCGCAGGTCTGCGCCGCGGTCATCCCGGCGGCCGTGACCGCACCCGAACCCACGATCCGCAGCGGCTGCATCATGTGCTCCAGACCGGCACGTCGGCCAGCGTTCCGTCGCCCCCGAGCGGATTGATATAGATCTTGCGCCGCCGCCGCGCGCCCAGAAAGACCGGAGATACATGCCCGACGAGGATCTCCCGCAGCTTCGGTGCCCTGCGCCGGGTCACAAAGCTCATCCGCGCCTTCAGCGTGACCCGGTGCAGATCGGGCTCGATCAGAACCGTATCGGGGAGGAACTCCGTCTCCTCCACACGGTCGTCGCGCAAAAGCCTCACCGGCGCCGAAAGCCGGGGCAGACGAAACTCCCACCGGCCATCCGGCGTCATGTTCATCAGCGTCACGCTGACCCCCGGCCCGATGGCGCGCGACTGTTGATCGGCGGGGGCGCAAAGGTGGTGGCGCGGGTCGAGATTCAGCGGCGGCAGGGGCCATTGAGTATCAAGCCAGGCCTGGTCATAGGTGCCCGCAAAACCGAGGCGTGGCTGCCATCCGCGGCCAAGACTGCCAAAGCCTGCCGGCTCCGCCCGGTCGCCGGGCGCACGCAACACCTGATCGGGCCGCGTCAGATTGGCCGCATCGCTTTGTGCCGCGGGATCAGCGGATCGCGCGCCGTCATGGCCGATCCCCACCGGATTGCGCGCTTCGGTGGCGCCATTGGCGGCGGTTCCGCCCCAGGCGCGCTCCCAGATCAGGGGCATGGTGCGAAAGGCATTCGGCTGGCTGAACCCCCCCAGATGCTGAACCCGGTCGCCGGTAACCTGCAGCACCTTGCGGATTTCGGCGATCTGCAGCCCCACCATCACCGCTTCGGCCGGGGCGTCGCCCGGTGCATGGGCGGTGCCGTTGACGATGACCTCCGGCAGCGGTTTCCCGGGGGCGATATCGGCCTCGTACCGGGTCGACGACAGCGCCGGATCGCCCAGGGCACATCGCCGAAGATCACCGGCAGCGGCTCCTCCGCAAGCCCCACCCGACCCGAGGCATCTGCGGTGAAGCTGGCCGAGAGCATCACCACCAGCACCTCCTGCCCGTCGGCATCAAGCTGCACATGCGTCTGCACATCGAAAGGCGTCCGGTTTTCGATATGCGTGTCAAAGCTCATTCAGCACCAGTTCCCGTTCCGGTCGAGACCGACAGGCCAATAGGGCATGCAGGCGATCAGCCCCGCAAGGTCGGGCTCCTCCGCCTCGATCAGCCACGACAGCATGAATTCCTCCGGGTAGATCGCTTCATCCCCCGGGCTCTCGGCGTTGAGACCGTCGCACTCCATCCAGTAGGTCCGCACGATCCAGATCACGATCGGATGTGACGCGGGGCCCGCGATCCTGTTCCACCAGGCGGCTTTCAGGGCCTCCTCGCGGCTCACGCCCGACGTTTCCCGGGCCGAAACCGTTGCAGACCACCAGGGATCGGCAATCCCCCAGGCCCGCATCAGATCGGTTCGGTATTCGTCAAAAAGGCTTTGGTAGCTGGCAGTGGCCTCTGCCAGCCTGCGACCGCGACGCGCCGGGTCGCGCGGAACGACATCATGGGGTTGTTCCAGCAATCTGCGACGGCCATCGTCCGGGTTGAAGAAGGGCACCAAGGGCATCAGACTGTTTCTCCACTTCCGGTGGTGCCAACTGGCACGAAGTTCATTCCCTGAACCAGATCGTACACATCGGGTGCGACCGATTTGATATCGTTCGCGAGCCAGTCGATATGACGTTCGAAGAGGGGTGCCTTTCCGGTCTCGTCCTCGCCCCAACTGCCTTCGCCAGGCTCTTGATCCCGTTCGAGAAATTCTCTCTCCAATCGCGCATTCAGCTCTTCGATACGCATGTAGTGGCGTCGAAAAATCTCAACCACCCGTGGATGACCGGCAAGCCCCGTCACCCAGCGAAGGAGAACGGCATCCTCGCCATCCTCTGCGATGCGGGCCGAAAACCATGCGCGCAGTTCCGGTGCAACGGATCGCAGCTCTGCGATGTAAGAAGCCTGGATATCGTCGATTTCGCTCATTCTTGCCTCATGGGATGGATCAGACCGGGCGAATACGCGTGATCTGGGGGATGAGTTCGTGACCTTGCGAGACGTAGTGGGATTGACAGTGCGGGATGACCATTTCCGGCCGCGCGAACAGTGCCTTGAAGTTCTCTTTGCCCATGTGGCAACCGCCCATTTCCCAGGCGATGCACAATGGCGGCTGATGATCATGGGTGCGGTACTCTTGCGGCGCCATGTCGCCTGTTGGTCCCCGGGTTCTCTGCAGCTTGTTCTTTCCGTCGGCCCCCCAGGGAGAGATGGTCCCGGGCGGGGTCGTCTTGGCGCATTCCCAACATTCCTTGCCGTTCACTTCATCGCGCTGCGCTGCATTGCGCGGCGGGCGGCAGGACTGATCGTAGGATTCGGTGCATGGCTTCAGCATATCCAGCTTGAAAAGCGCGGCAGCAAACTGGACGAGCGCCGCCGGGTCGATGCAGTTCATCACAGAGCCGTTGGTGTTCTGAATCACCTGATCGCCCATGCAATCAACCCCCAGCCCCTCGATCTTCACGGTGAACGACCAGGTGGCGAATTTTCCGGGGCCCGTGTTGTTCGCCGAGGCAACTCCCTTCGGGGGTTGGGAGCCTGCTTCGTCGCCAGAGCTTTTCGAGGTGCTTGACTTATCCTCGATGGCGGTCGGCTGGCCGTCCGCCTTCACGGTCCGGCTGCCATCCTTAAGATCGGTCGCAAAGGTAAGGTTGACGTAAGGCACCGTGATCGGGCCCGTCGGCGGGGGAGGCGGTGTGAAACAGACGTCAACCGGCGCGATGCTTTTGCCGCCGCTGTCTTTCGAGAAGAAACCCATGGTCGCGGCAAATACGGTGCAGCCCATCAAGCCGCTCCCGGAAGACCGAACTCTGCGAAAGCCTGCCCCGTGCGAAAGCCAAGTTCATGAACCTCCCAATCGTCCCGCCACATCAGCATTGCGCCGTCAGGATCGGGCCCGGCGGGTGGCGGGCGCAGGGCATCTGTCTCTGCGCGGATATCGGTCAGGGAACGGCTGCCGTCGGTGGCACCTGCCACGATCCTTGCCGCCATGTCGAACCAGCGATCATCGGGTGCGGGCGGCGCGCCAAGGTGGGCAAGGACGAAGGGGTAGACCTGCCCGTCACGGTCCCTGCTCATCCGCCATGCCCCGCTGCAGGCCGTCGGGCCGAAAAGGCCGGGCTGGCTGCGAAACCGCCAGACCGGGCGCGCGGCCCCGGTGCTGTCGGGCGGGGCGTCCCTCGTGGCCAGGGTGAACCAGCGATCCCAGCGATCGGTGAAACTGGACGGAAGCGCATGACCGACAAAGCCGCGTTCGCGCGGTATCAGGCCGAAGCAACCGGTGAACGGGGGCGCCTGCGGCCGCATCAGCCGGCGCCTTTCCCATGATGAAATTCGTCCCGAAACAACGAGTAACCCTCCGGTGACGCGAAAATCAGTACAAGGCAGCGGGCTTTGGCGTGACAGGTGGCTTCTTTGCTGGCGTCGGCTGACGCTGAGTGCCTGAGAGCACCTCTTCAAGCGGACCGCATGCCGCCGCGAAAGACATGGTTGTAAGGAAAATCTTCGTTCTCAATAGAAAAAGTCGTCGCTTCATAATGACCACCATCAATCTGCCGGGTTGACGCTATCAGAGAATCCGCATTCCCGCAAATAATGATGAAAGGCCAGCCCTTCGGTGATGCCCATCGCGGGCTGCCATTTGGTCTGGATCATGACCCATCTCTGGCGCAGGTAGCTCTCCCAATCGCCGACGCCGCGAAAGCGCTTGACGAGATCGGGGGCCGGCATGTGCTCGGCCGTCATTCCGGCGGCGCGGATTGCCGCGATGTCGGGATCGGTGACGACGAAGATCGCCCTGTGGCCGCGCCCGGAATGATGCAGGCGCAACGCCCTGTCCCGGGCGGACGCGGCGGCCCCCAGCAGCGTGACCAGAACAACGGGCCGGATATCGGCGGCATCGGCCTGCGCCAGCGGACCCGCCGGGTCGACGGGCCGCAAGAAGGATCGAAATATCGGCACCGGCAGTTCCTTCTTGACAAGAGTCGGCACGGGAAGGGCAAATCGATCTTACCTCCCGACAGGGTGCAGGATGCCGCAGGACCATCAGATTGTCATCATGGCCGATCCGCGGTTTCCGGGGGGCAGCAGCCGGGCACTTGCAGCGGAGGCGCGGGCACTGTCGAACGCGGGCATCGCCGCGGGTTTCTGCCCGATGCTCGGGCCAGAGCTTCGCCAGCCGCATGGCGTTCATCCCGCGGTGCAGGAGTTTCTGGATGACGGCACGCTGACCATCATCGACCCGCGCGAAGTGGCGACGGCGCGCGTCGTGATCGCCCATCATCCGACGATGTTCCTGAACCTTCCGCACGAACCGTTCGGCCTGTCGCCCGAGACGCTGATCCTGGTCCTGCACCATCCTCTCCGCGATGGCTTCGGGGTGGCGCAATATGATCTTGCCCGGGTGATCGCCAATGCGTCGGAACTGCTCGGGTGCCGCGTCACCCTTGCTCCGGTGAGCCCGGTCGTCCGCAGCCAGTTGCAGCATCAGGTCTTCGATGCCGATCTATTGCCGGAGGATTGGGTGAACCTGCTGGATTTCGCCGCCTGGCCAATCCGGAAAGCCCCAGGCCAAAGGGCGGGCGAGGTCATCATCGGGCGCCATTCGCGGCCGCAATCGTCGAAGTTTCCCGACACGCGCGAAGAGGCCACGCTCGTCTACCCGACCGCGCCTGGCTTTCGAGTGAGGATGCTTGGCTTCCCCGCCGATCTTTGCGACCGCTATCGCCCCATTCCTGGAAACTGGGAGTTGCTGGATTTCGGCGCGGAAGAGGTGTCGGCCTTTCTCCGCGGTCTGGACTACTACGTCTATTTCCATGGCGACGTCTGGGTCGAGGCCTTCGGCTACGCGATACTCGAGGCGATAGCGACGGGTGTTCCCGTGATCCTGCCGCCCCGCTTCGCGCCGGTTTTCGGCGAAGCGGCGCTGTACTCCACGCCGGAAGGCGTTCAGGCGCTGATTGCCCGGCAGGAGCGGCATCCCGAGGCGCGGCTCGCGCATCTGCGCAAGGCACGGTTACTGGCCGAAGAGCGGTTTTCGGTCGACGGGTTCATCCCGCGTCTGCAGCGGACGGTGCCGGGATGGACCGTGGCGCGCAAGGTTGCCGCCCGCCGCCCGCCGGATGTGGTGATGATCACGTCGAACGGTGTCGGCCTTGGTCATCTCACCCGGTTGATGGCCGTTGCCAAACATCTTCCGGCCCCGGCGCAGATCTCGTTTTTCACTTTGTCGCAGGGGTTCCGCCTTGCGCTCGAAGCCGGATATCTGACGCAATACGTGCCTTTCCACCGGGTCACCGGCGCGTCTGTGGCCGCATGGAACCTCGCCCTTGCCGAGGAGCTGGGCGATTTTCTGGATCTGACCCGGCCCGAGATCGTGGTCTTCGATGGCAACGTTCCCTATTCCGGCATGCTGGCGGCGCTTGATGCCCGTGGCTGGATCAAGCGGGTGTGGATGCGCCGGGCGCTGTGGAATCCGTTGGCCGCTCAACCGATCAAGGACGCGGAAAGGTTCGACCTGATTCTCGAGCCGGGCGAGCTCGCGGCCCGCTTCGATACCGGTGCGACCACGAGATCGGCGGCGATCGTCCTTCCGCCGGTCGTGCAGATTGATCCCGCCGACCGCCTGTCGCGGGAGGATGCGCTGGCCGAACTCGGGCTTGAGGCCGGGCGGCTGAACGTGGGGGTGATGCTGGGTGCTGGGACCAACTTCGATCTGACCGGCATCCGTCAGGCCATGCTGGACCAGTTGCTCTGCCATCCCGAGGTGGCGGTCACCGAATTCGTTCCGCCGATTGCAGGGGGCGACCCTGCGCGGTCGGCGCGGCACCGGGGGGTTGCCTGCCATCCGGCGGCGCGATTGACGGCGGCCTTCGACTTCATGATCGCGGGCGCCGGATACAACAGTTTTCACGAAGCCATGCTGCACCGGGTTCCGACCATCTTCGTGCCGAATGAGGCCGACGAAATGGATTGCCAGAGTCTGCGGGCGAGATATGCCCGGTCCATCGGCTGCGGCGAGATGGTGCGCGCATCCGACCGGATCGGGCTCGGCGCGGTCATCGGGCGGATGCTGGATCCTGCCGTCCGTGCATCGATGACCAGACGGATGTCGCGGTTCGTGGCGGCTGATGGCGCGAAAGAGGCGGCCCGCATCATCTCTCTCTTTGGCAACATGACCCGGCTTCGCCAGGGCTTCTGATCGCACGCTCCGGCATTTTGTCTTGTTGGTTGTCGTGATTTCTGAAACATTCAATCTCTATTGACGCAATTGATTTTGGAGGACTGGTTATGCTGCTGGTCTCGCGCCTGTTTCTGGGGGGGCTGATCTGGGTCTTCGCTCTGGCCGCTTTCGCTGTGGCAGAGGAAGAACAGCGCTTCGCCCTTGTTGTCGGCAATTCCGACTATTCGGCCGGTGCCTTGAAAAATCCGGTGAACGACGCCCGTTCCATGGCGGCGGTGCTGCTGGAGTCCGGATTTGAGACGACGGTGCTGGAGAATGTCTCCTCTGCCGAATTCAACGCCGGCATCGACGCCTTTCTGGAGACATTGCCCGAAGGCGCGGTCGGCCTTTTCTACTATGCGGGCCACGCCCTGCAGCGCGACGGACGCAATCTGCTGCTGCCTGTCGACATTCGGGTGGACGATCCGGGCGGCATCGCCGAACTGGGCATCTCTGCGTCGGAGGTGGTGGAGAAGTTTCACGGCAAGGGCATCGACTTCGGCATCTTCATCCTCGACGCCTGCCGCAACAACCCCTTTGCACCGGACGACAGCGAGACGGGCCGCGGTCTTGCATCGATGGAAAGTGATCAGGGTGAGACGCTGATCGGCTTTGCGACAGAAGCGGGCGCAGTGGCGTATGACGGCACCGGTCCGAACAGCCCCTATACCGGCGCGCTGATCACCGAATTGGACAAGCAGGGAAACGACATTCTCGACGTGTTCCGTAATGTGCGCCGGTCGGTCCGCATCTGGACCGACGGTCGTCAGCGGCCCTTCATCGCGGCGTCGATCGAACGCCGGTTCGTCTTCAACCCGGCGAGCGACGCGCCCGCCGAAACGGTGGATATCGGCACGCTGACCATCGATACGGTGCGGCCAGCCATCGAAAAGATCTGGTGGGCGGCGATCCGCGACAGCCAGGTTCCCGAGGATTTCCGCGCCTTCGTCGATCATTTTCCGGATTCGGAAAATGTCCGGCAGGCCCGCAACCTTGCGGTCGATCTCGAGGCGAAGGGCGTGCAGGTCCGCGGCCTTGAGCTTGCGCAATTCTATGTGCCGGAGGATTTTCAGGTCGCCGATGGACTTTCCGGTGTGGTGACGGCCTGCGACATCGCGGCGGCCGATCCGGATGATCCGCAGCGGATCGCAGACGGCGTGCCATGGGGCCTCGTGAATGTGCGGCTTGCCTTGCGCGATTGTTCGGCAGCCATTGCCGAGGATCCCGACAATCCGCGCCTGCTGCACCAGATGGGTCGGCTTTTGAACATCCAGAGCCGGTTCGCCGAAGCCGAAGGTTTCTATCGCCTTGCCGCGTCGATGGAATACAGCGCCGCGATGGTCAATCTCGGCTATCTCTACAGTGCCGGCCAGGGCCGGGATCAGGATTATGCCGAAGCATTCCGGCTGTACCGGCAGGCCGCGGATCTTGGCAATCTGCGCGCCAGAACCAATATCGGCGTGTTCTACGAGCGTGGCTGGCATGTGGCCAAGAACCTGGACGAGGCCGCGCTCTGGTACCGGCTTGCGGCCCAGAACGGCTGGCCGAATGCGCTTGATACGCTTGGAAACCTGTATCGCAAGGGGCCGGGCGAGGATGGCCGGGGGCTGCGGCAGGATATCGACGAGGCGGTCCGTCTCTTCCGCGTCGCAGCCGAACTTGGCAACACCAATGCGATGAACAACCTTGGCCAGCTGTATCTGAAAGGCGAAACCGGCGAGCCGGACGCCGCCGAGGGAATCCGCTGGCTGGAGCGGGCGGCCGAGCTTGGCAACATCTACGCGCCCTACACGCTCGGTCGGGTCTACCGTGACGGCGATGGGGTCGAGAAGGACAATGCCCGGGCGGTGGGCTACCTGCAGCAGGCGACCGATCTGGGCAACGTGCCCGCGCGCATCGCCCTTGGCCGGATGTACGAAGACGGGCGTGGCGTCGAAAAGGACCGCGGCGAAGCGGCCTTCCACTACATCATTGCCGGGCTCATCGGGGATGCCCGAAAGGATGATGAGGTAAAGGCCGCCAATGACCGGCTTGCCGGGCTGCAGCTTGACGGGACCGCACTTTCCGAGGCGCAGGCCCGGGCGGAGGAATGGGTGCGCAACAACGGGCGTTGACGCCTGCCGCGCCCCGGTCTCAGCTCATCGCCTGAAACTCGACCCGCCGGTTCCCGCTGGCCTTCGGATCTTCGGGATCAAAGAGGAACCTCTCGCCAAGGCCCATCGCTTCCAGCCGGCCGGCGTCGATGCCGCAATCGTTCACGAAATAGCGCTGCACCTCCTCGGCGCGAAGCTTCGAAAGCCGCTCGTTATAGCTGTCGGTGCCTGATGCGTCGGTATGGCCGATGATGCGGAAAAGCTTGATGTCGCTTTGTTTCATCACCGAGCAGACCTGCGAAAGCTTCGCCTTCTGATCGGCTGCAAGGGCGGCGGAATCGAAATCGAAAGTGATCTGCACATTGACCTGCAGCTCTGGCGCCAACTCTCCGACCACCGTTTCGATCTTCGCCGCGTCCTCTGCGGTGACCGTGGTTGCAGCCACATCGGTAGTCCCTTCCGGCAGCTTTGCCGGTTCAGTCTCGCTGGTCGGCGCCACATCGTCGACGGTCACCAGCGTCAGTCCCCGGGTCTGGCCCGTGCCGCTTTCATTTGCCCGACGAAACGCGTCGCGCTGCGACTCGAAGAGCCGCAAAAGCTCTTCATCCGTCAGATCCTCGGCAAAGCTTGCCGAAGCTGCCAAGGCGCAAGGACCGCAAGAACGAGTGAGTTGCGCATGTGTCCTCCAATTCCATCATCAAATAGTTTTCAAACACTTTCGAAAATACATTATACTTCGTCGCAATTGATTTCACAACTTTGATAGGCCCGCGATGCCGTTTTCCAGTCGCTTGAACAAGAGGGGGGATGCGACCGTTTCCCCCATATCCGAATGCTGATCCCCATCACCGTCATCCCCCCGGCGGAGGCACCGCGTCTGCGGGGTGAGGGTGCCGCGCTGACGCACCGGGGCTGCGTTCGCGACCGCAACGAGGATTCGATCATCACCGACCCGACAGGCAAGCTCTGGGCCGTTGCGGACGGGATGGGGGGGTACGGCTACGGCGATGTGGCCTCCGATATCGTGATGGATTGCCTGTCGCGCATCTCTGACGACGCGGAGCCGATCACCGCGCTGGTCACCGAGCTTGATCATGCCAACCAGACGGTCAGGGCGCGGGCGCGGGAGCTGAGCGTCGCGCAGATGGGCTCTACCGTTGTCGCGATGATCCTGTCGCAGGGGCGGGCGCATATCGCCTGGGTGGGCGACAGCCGGGCCTATCTTTTCCGCCGTGGAAACCTGCGCCTGCTGACGCGGGATCACTCTCTGGTGCAGGACATGGTCGATCAGGGCAGCCTCAGCCCCGAAGACGCAGAGCGCCATCCCGAGGCGAATATCGTCACCCGGGCCATTGGCGGCGACGAGACGCTGGAGCCCGACAGCATGACCGTGCCGGTTTTCCGGGGCGACCGGCTGATGCTGTGCAGCGACGGGCTGACCCGCGCCGTCTACGAGCAGGAGATCGCGGATGCGCTGGCCGTGGCGCCCGATCCCGCCGCGGCCTGCACTGCGCTGATGCGCAAGGCACTGGACGCAGGCGCGCCGGACAATGTTTCGATCATCGTGATCGCGATGGAAGAGGCATCAGGTGCAACCCGGTAATCTGATCGCACCGATCATCGTGGCCATCGGGGTCATCGCCGCCGCGATTGCCTTTGCGATCGTCACCACGCTTCTGGATACGGCCGACAGCGCCGCGGACCTGCGGTTGACCCGGCTGGAAGAGGCGCTCGCTGCGTCTGAGGCCGAAACGCAGCGGATCACGGAGGCCCTGCGCCAGACGCAGGCGGATCTGGAGCGGCTGCGCGAGGACATGACGCTGATCGCGAACCGCGCGCCGGAGCCTGTTCAGCCGACGGTTCAGGACGCACCCGTCATCGGCGAGGGGGAGGATTTCGAGAATCCCGCCGCCACAGAGGCCCTGACCGAAGAGATGAAGCTGGGAAAGACGAAGTTCAACAAGGGCGTTACCCAGCCGCGGAACAAGGTCATGATGGAAATCCTCGGCCCGCCAAGAGACAGCTATTCGACCGACTGCCAGCCCGTCTCCAACCCGCGTCTGAAGGCGATGCTCGAAACCCGCACCGTGGGGCCAGTGAAGACCACGATGCTGCGTCCCGCGATGGAGAGCTTTCAGCGTGTCATGGACCGGCTGAAGGAAACCGATCCCGATATCTATGCCAAGGTCGGCACTGCCGGCGCGCTTTGCGCAAGGCTGATCCGGGGTTCGGCGACCTCTGTCTCCAACCACTCCTGGGGCACGGCGATCGACCTGACCCTGCAGGGAGAACTGGACCGTTTCGCCGATGGCGGCACGCAATTCGGGCTGCTTATCCTGGCGGAATACTTCAATGACGAAGGCTGGTACTGGGGGGCCGCCTACAACCGCGAGGATTCGATGCATTTCGAGGTGGGCGAAGAGACACTGCGCGCCTGGCTCGCCGAGGGGAAGCTGTGACGGGCCATGGCTGATCCCGGCCGCACGGTTCTTCCCCGTCGCGCCGAGGTTTCGGTGCCGGAGCTTTACAGCAGGGCGGCGCGACCGGTCCTTGCCTTTGCCGAGGGGCTGGACCGCATGCCCGGCGATGCGACCCGCCTCTTGCGGCAGGCTGCCGAACTTCTGGACAGGTTCGATGCGGAACTGGTCGAAGGCGGGGTCAGGCCCCAGGCGGTTCCGCCCGCCCGCTATGCGCTTGGTCTCATCCTGGACCAGAAAGCCAGGAAGACCCGCAAGATCGATATGGTGGCCTGGGCTGCGGGCACCCGCAGGTATCTCTTTGACGGGCAGGAAATGTCCCCCATGCGCCTGCGCGATTTCGTGGACCGCGCCGAGACGGCGGGGCCGGAATTCCAGGGCGTTGCGGCCTTCCTGCGAGAGTGCGTGACGCGCGTCGACGGGGAAAGGAGGCACTTTTCCCAGGGCGGCGGCAGCGGATGGACGGCGATCACGGTCGTGCTTGTCTGCGGTTTTCTCGGCCTGGTCCTTGCCTGGACGGCGCAGGTCGAATGGCGCTTTCATGCACAGCTGAACCGGATCTTCGCCGCCGAGCAGCTTGAAATCGGGCTGGATCGCGAGGGCGACATCCCCGATCTTGCGCCGCGTCTCGACCGGCTTTCCGCCGCCCGCGACCGCATTCTTCAGACGGCGGCCAAGGCGCCGGTGCATCTTTTTGCCGAACCGCTGGGCTGGGATGCAGCGGACCGCGCGGATGCGGCCTATGACGCGGCACTCGCGCGGCATCTGCCGGGTCTGATGACTGCGGCGGTAGATACGGCGCTGGCCACGGAGGGCGATGGCCTGCGGCTTTACGATACGCTGCGCAGCTGGGACATGCTTTCCGGCCAGTCCGACTGGAACCCGGCCTGGCTTTCCGCCTGGATCGCCGCGCGGCCCGACACCTTGCCGGACCTTCAGCCCCTTGTGCCGCATGTATCGCGCATGGCGCGGCCCGACGGCACACCCACGCCGCCCGACGCCGAGCTTCTGGCCCAGGCGCTGGGTTTCGCGGCCGAGACCGACGAGGCGCCCGCGCCTATCTGGAGCTTTCGCGGGCCGCAGAGATCGCAGCCCTGCCGCAGTGGCGCCCGACCGAGGCCGTCCCCGGGATCGGCGATATCCTCCAGCGCCGGTCCGGTGCCGCGATGGATCAGGGCATTCCCGGTCTTTTCACCTCGGCAGGCTGGGCCTATGCCCGCGATGCCGGGGCGGGCCTCGCAGTGCAGCGGGCGCGCGATGTCGGCGCGCGGATCTTCGGCCGGGATCTGCCGCGCCAGAACGATGCGCCCGATCGGGTGATGGCCCAGCTGCAGGCGGAAACGCTTGCGGCCTGGCGGTTCTTTCTGTCCGATCTGCGGGTGCGCCCGTTTGTCGACCGTGACACGGCGATCTTCGTGTCTGGCCGCCTGTCGGCGCGCGACACCCCGCTCGAGACGCTGCTGCGCGGCATCTGGGTCGAGGCCGGCGGCCCCGATCGTTTGCGGCCGCATGCGTTGCAGCTGCGCATCGCCACCGAGTTCGGCCCGACGATCCAGTATCTGGATCAGGGCCGCATGGCCGAGATTTCGGCGCTTTTCGCCGCGCTGAATGTGGCCCTTGGAACGATGGATACCGAGAGCGCGGCCGGAATGAACCGGCTGATGAGCGTGACCGACCGCGCCCGGTCGATCGCCGCGCTGCGTCAGGCCCCGACGATCGTCGTGGCGATCATGGAGGATGTTCTGGCCCAGACGGCCGCCTCGCATGCCGATCTTCTGACCAACCCGGTCACCCGGCGCTGGCAGGCGGAAGTGCTGCCGCTGTGCCGCGAGGTCACAGAGGGGCGCTATCCCTTCGCGGATGGCGCGGATGCCGAACTTTCGGCCTTCGCCACCCTTTTCGGGCCGGGCGGGGCAATGGACAGGTTCTTCGCCAGCTCTGCCGCCGCCTATATCGACACATCGGTTTCGCCCTGGCGCTGGAAACCCGAGGCCCGTTTCGCCGGACTTGCGCAAGACAGCGCCGGGTTCTTTCAGCGGGCCGCGGCCATTCGTCAGGGCTACTTCGACGAAACTGGCGCGAGTGACACGGGCATGACCCTCTCGGCGCTCGCCGAACGGGGGCGCGCCTTCGTCAGCCTTGGCGGAACCGGCGCGCCGCTTGAAGCCGCGGCCGAACCGGCCCGGCTTGTCTGGCCCGGCCCGCAGCCGGAAAAGGGCATGGCGGCCAGCTTCCAGACCGCCGAAGGACAGGCCGAACTGTCCCAGCCCGGACCATGGGGCCTCCTGCGTCTGCTGGACGGCCTGCGTCTGCGCGAAAGGGATGACGGACGCCGCTATCTTGTGGATCTGCGGGTCGGCCCGGCACGCCTTTTCATGGAGATGAATTTCGACCGCGCGGACAATCCGGTTTCCCGCCGGAAGCTTCTGAAAGGGTTTGAATGCCCTACCACCCTCTGAGCGTATTTCCCGCGCCAAATCGCCAAACTGCGATATACTCGCGCCATATTTTCAGTTTCCGTTTCCAGATCCCACCAACTGCAAGGATCGTTTGACATGCCCGACATGCGCGAGATTTCAGCCACAACGCCGCTTGGTGACGATCTCAGGTTCAGCCAAATGGAAGGCTGGGACGAGATCAGCCAGTGCTTTCGATACGAGCTTGGCCTCGTCAGCGAGAATGTCGATATCGAGGCCGAGAAGCTGCTTGGCAAACCCGCCTCGATCTCGGTCGGCCGGGGCGAGGCGGTCCGCCACTTCAACGGGATCGTCACAGCACTCGCCCTGACGGAAATCCGCGACGGCTTCGTGCATTACCGTGCCACGCTGCGCCCCTGGCTCTGGTTCCTCGGCACGACGGCGGACAACCGGATCTTCCAGCATATGAGCGTGGTCGACATCATCGAGGAGGTGCTGAACGAAGCGGCGCAGGTCAAGTTCGAGAAGCGGCTGCAGAAGACCTATCCGCCGCGGGATTACTGCGTCCAGTACGGCGAAAGCGATCTCGACTTCGTGCAGCGGCTGATGGAACACGAGGGCATCTTCTATTTTTTCGAACATACCGACAGCACGCATACGCTTGTGCTCAGCGACGACAGCAGCCGTCTGGCCCCGGTCCCGGGGTTCGATTCGGTGCGCTGGGAACCGGACAACCTGGTAAGCTTTCTGGACGGGGATTACATCGTTCACTGGGCCCCCGTTACCACCGTCACCAGCGGCGGCTTCACCCAGACGGATTACGATTTCGAAAAACCGTCGGCGGATCTGATGTCCAAGGTCGAAAACGCGCTCGGGCATGACGAGGATGCGGCAGAGGTCTATCACTACCCCGGCACCTATGTGGAACTGTCGCGCGGCGATGAGCTGGCAAAGATCCGCCTTGACGAGCTGCAAGCCCCGCATCGCCGGGTGCATGCCCGCGGAACCGTGCGGGGGCTTTGGTCCGGCGCGGCCTTCACGCTGAAGGAATTTCCGCGCGAGGCGGAGAATGACGGTTACATCGTGCTGCGGTTGGAATACCGGATGTGGGACGATCAGTATCGCGCCGGCATGGATCGTTCGGCCGAGGGCTATGAGGTGACCATGCTCCTCGCCCCGAAATCCCACCCCTTCCGTCCCGAGCGCCGGACGGCGCACCCGCGGATGAAAGGCCCGCAGACGGCGACAGTGGTGGGCCCCGCGGGGGCGGAAATCTACACCGATGAATATTCGCGGGTGAAGGTACAGTTTCACTGGGATCGCCTGGGCGAGAAGAACGAGAAGACCACCTGTTTCATCCGGGTAAGCTCGGTCTGGGCCGGGGCGGGCTGGGGTTTCATCCAGATTCCACGCATCGGACAAGAGGTGATCGTCGATTTTCTGGAGGGCGATCCCGATCAGCCGATCATCACCGGCAGGGTCTATAACGCCGAACAGATGCCACCTTACGGCCTGCCGGGGTCCGAGACCCAATCGGGCTGGAAGTCGAACTCCACGCCGGGTGGGGGCGGCTGGAACGAGCTGCGCTTTGAAGACAAGGCCGGCAGCGAAGAGGTCTACTTCCAGGCCCAGAAAGACCATAACGAGCTGATCAAGAACGATGAAGGCCGCACCATCGGGCGCCACTTCGTCGAGGATGTCGGGGTGAACGCGACCCAGTCGGTGGGCAACGACCGGACCGAAAGCGTCGGCAATGACAAATCGACCAGCGTCGGCAACAACCGCAGCGTCTCCATCGGGGCGAATGACACCGAGACGGTCGGGGCGTCGCGTTCGCTGTCTGTCGGGGCGGATGAGACGATCTCGATCGGCAGCAGCTCGACCGAAACCATCGGCACGATGCATACCCAGACGGTGGGCGCGGTTCAGACGATCACGGTTGGCGCGGCGCGGATCGACACGGTGGGCGCGGCCGAAACGCGCACCGTCGGCGGTGCGCAGGTGCAATCGGTCGGGCTGGCCCGGTCGGTGGATGTTGGCGCAGTGCAATCGCACCAGATCGGCGCGTCCGACAGCTGGACCATCGGAGCGAGCCAGTCCGTCAGCATCGGTGCCAGCCAGTCGGTCTCGGTCGGTGCGGGGCAATCCGTCTCGGTCGGGGCGGGGCAGACAACCAGCGTCGGCGCGGATCGCGGCGTGTCGGTCTCGGCCAATGACGGTCTTACGGTCGGCGGCGACGGGTCGGTCAAGGTCAGCGGCAAATACGTGCTGGATGTGGGGGCCGAAATCACCATCGTCTGCGGCAGCGCGTCGATCTCGATGAAAAGCGGGGGCGCGATCTCGATCAAGGGAACCGACATCACCATCGAAGGCAGTGGCAAGATTACCGGAAAGGCCGACGGCGACATGATCCTCAAGGGTTCGACGATCCATTCGAACTAGGCTCCGGGGCCGTCAGCCGCGCCAATGCCTCGTCCGGCTCGGCGACGGGGCTGGTCACCGGATCCGCCGCCGCGCGCCACAGCCGCAATGGCCCGCCGGG
>JAAURK010000371.1 GCA_012032275.1 Tabrizicola sp. | reverse complement strand
GCCGCGGTCGCCGCCCGTCAGCGCCGCGATCAGCCGTTCCTGCCCGTCGGCGATCTGGCGCAGCGAGGCGGATTGCCCGGTTTCGCTTGCCATCTGTTCGGTCAGCCGCACCACCGCTTCGGCGAGTTCCGCGATCCGCGCGTCCGCCATCGCCCGGCTGACATCGGATTGGGCATAAAGCATCTGCAACTGCTCCATCTGCCCGGCCATGTGGTCGATCACCAGCCCCAGCGCATTCTGGTCGCCCGCATCGCCGTCGCCGCTGGCAAAGCCGAAGCGGGTGATCGACGACAGCCATTCCTCCAGTTCGCGCGTGAACCGGTTCTGGCCATGGCCCGCAAAAAGTTCCAGCAGCCCGACAACCAGCGATCCCGCCAGCCCCATCAGCGAGGAGGAGAAGGCCGTCCCCATCCCGCCAAGCTGGCTTTCGAGCCCCCCCATCAGCTTCGAGAACACGTCAAGACCGCTCTCGCCCTCCTGCGGGGCCAGCGAACGGATCGTCTCGACCACGGCGGGAACCGTCGTGGCCAGGCCCCAGAACGTGCCCAAAAGTCCAAGGAAGACCAGAAGGTTGATCAGATAGCGGGTGATGTCCCGCGCCTCGTCGATCCGCTGTGCCACGGAATCCTGGATCGAGCGGGACGAGGATGACGAGATCGTCATCGTCGCACTGCGCGCCCGCAAGAGTGCCGCCAGTGGCGCCAGAAGGCGCGGTGGCGCATCGGTCTCTGATCCCGGCACGCCGCGGACGTAATTCTCGATCCAGTAGACCGATTGCGCAAGAATCCAGACCTGCCAGAAACAGGTGAGGATGCCGAGCACGAACACCAGCGCGATTAGCCCGTTCAGCAGCGGGTTGGCCCGCAGAATATCGATCACCTGCCCATGGATCAGCCAGGCCCCGCTTCCCACCAGCCCGCAGACGAGAAGCATCGTCGTCAGTGCGCGGATCGGTTGGCTGAAGGTTGTCGTCGGTTCAGCTTTCATGCTGGCCATGGCGTCTCGCTCGATTTCTTGTTCTGCCCGGGGGCGAGTCTAGCAGGAAGCCCGCATCTGCCAAGCAAAAGCACATCAGACCAGGTCTCGCACCCGGCGGGCCAGCCAGTCGAGGTCGGGGTCAGCGATGCCAAGCGTGGCCAGATGCTCCACCGTCGACCAGAGGTAATCGCGGTTCGGCCCGCGCCCGCCTGTTGCCTGCGCGATGATCCGGGCTTGTTCCTCCAGTTCAAGACCGCCGCAATACTGCTCATGGTCGGGGTCGATCACATAGCTCAGCGCCTCGATCCGCCCGCCCGCCGTATCCAGCGGAAGGCTGGTTTCCAGATAGGCGGACGAGATCAGCTCGCGTTCCCGCAGCGCTGCGATCGTTGCGGCCTCCGATCCCTGCTGCACCGCGAAGGCCACGCCATCGCAATGGGCATGCTCCGCCCGGTCAAGCGCCAGCACCAGCCCCGGCACCGCGACCGTGCCGCGATGGTGGATGGAGCGCATGCAGAAGCTGCGGTGCCAGCCGCTGGCCCGGGCGATCCGCCGGTCGGTCACCGGAAATCCGGGATCCCAGATCAGCGAGCCATAGCCGAATACCCACAGTGTCATCTGATGCTGGCCCTCCGCCTTTTCCCTCTATAAACAATCGGCAGCGTGGAATGAAAAGAGGACTGGGGAATGCGTAAGCTGATCGGTCTGGTGGTGGTGCTCGCCGTGCTCTGGGCCGGGTATTGGTTCGTCGGCTCGTCCGGCCTGCAACGCGGCGTCAACACCTGGTTCGCCGAGCAGGCCGCCGCAGGCATGACGGCCGAGAACTCCGGTGTCACCGTGCGCGGCTTTCCGAATCGCTTCGATCTGACCGTCGACAATGTGAAATTCGCCGACCCGAAGACCGGTCTTGGATGGGAGGCGCCGTTCGTCCAGATTTTCGCGCTCAGCTACAAACCCTGGCATGTCATCAGCGCTTTGCCGAACAGTCAGGTGCTGCGCCTTCCGGGGCAGGAGATGGTGATCGACTCGCAAGATCTGCGGGCCAGCGCGCGGGCCACGCCGAACAGCGCCCTGCCGCTGGAAGAAATCGTGATCGAAGGCGCGGCGCTGAAGGCGACTTCCACGCTTGGCTGGCAGCTGGCGTCTGAAGACCTGATCGCCGCCATCCGCGTCGATGCGACAACGGTCAGCTCCTACGACGTCGTTCTGACGGCAACGGGGGTGACGCCCGATCCCGCCCTGATGGCGGCGCTGAAGGCCTCCTCCGATCTGCCACCAATGATCCAGACGCTGACCATGGATATCAATACCCGCCTCAACCTTCCGCTGGACCGGTTCGTCAATCCCCCGACCATTCGGCTTGCCGAACTGACGGTGAAGAACATCGGGCTGACCTGGGGCGACATGACGATGACATCGGCGGGGGTGCTGAAGCCTGACCGCGCGGGTTTTCTTGAAGGCCGGGTCGAGATCGAGATCACGAAGTGGCAGAAGATGATCCCGCTTCTGGTCGCGAGCGGCGCGGTCAAGCCCGAAGTGGCGCCGACGATCGAGAATCTGCTTGGCGCACTGGCACGGGATGGCGGCAATCCCGATGTGCTGAAGGTTCCGCTGGTGATGGCCGAGGGGCTGATGTCGCTTGGTCCGCTGCCGCTTGGCGCTGCGCCCAATGTCGAGCCGCCCACCAACTGACCGCCGGTTCAACGGCAGTAGGTGCCGCTGCGATGGCTTGCCGTGTCCAGGTGGAAATGGTTCTCGTGATACCCGTCCGAACCGGGGCCAAGCGTGGTTTTGAATATTCCGCAGGCCGCGCGGTGAATTTTCCGCAGCGTCTTGTTGTAATTGTTCAAGACCGTCAGCACCTTTCCGTTGGAAAGGACAAAGGCCGAGACATCGATGGCCTTGCCCTTGCCATGTTCGCTGATCTTGGCGCCCTTCACGTTGTTCCGGCTCCGGCAGATGTAATGCGCCGCCACTTCAAGCTGCACCACCTCGCCGCCGAGTGCCGGCTGCACCACATCGCGCACCCAGACGTTCAGCGCCTGTGCCGTCGGGCAATCGATGGTGGGAGACTGGCTGAGCGCCACGCCGGAGACCGATGTGATCCGCACCGGTTCAGCGACGCCGCAGCCGTTGATCCGGGATTTGATCGGGGCGATCACCTCGCCCTTGATTTCCGGCACGCCGCAGACCGACCCCCGGGCAGAGACCTTCTCCTTCCGCTTGCGCTTTTTCCTTGGGGTGACCTCGGACAGATCCTCCACCTCGGGCGGCGGCGCAAGCAGTGCCACCTCTGCCTCGGATCGTGCCAGCGCGCGGGCGGCGGCAACCTTTTCGAAAGGCTGACGCGGTCGCGCCTTTGGCCGAAGGGAAGTCATCCCCGGTTCGACCGGCACGCCTGTGGCCAGCGGCACCGCATAGGCCGGGTTCGGCAGCGGTCGCTGCG
>JAAURK010000370.1 GCA_012032275.1 Tabrizicola sp. | reverse complement strand
AGGAGATTCGCGACCACAACGGCAACAAGACCACGTTCTCATATGACGCGCTCGGCCGCCGGATCAGCCTCACCGATCCGGACACCGGTGTTTGGACGTGGGTCTACGATCGCAATGGCAACGTCACGTTCCAGGACGGGCCCCGCACGACGGACACGCTCACGTACGAGTACGACCTGCTGAATCGCTTGAAGACGCTGACGCGAAACAGCTCCGGCACCTTCAAAACCTTCTCCTACGACTCAGCTACGAACGGTCTCGGGCGCTTTTGGAAAGAGTGGGAGGGGAATGAAGCCTTCGGCGTCGTCGAGAACACGCCGCTCAGAACGCGCGGCGGTTCGGCCGGCCTTTCCTATGTGCTTGAGAACGGATTCTTTGGCGTTTCCGGGACGCCATGAACACGAATTACGGCGTTCCCGGCGGGCACGGCCATGAGGAAGAAAGCGGCGAAGAAGAGCGCGAAGAAGGCGGCGCAGGCGAGCGCCAAGGCCCTTGCCGCCGACGCCGCCGATCGACCTGACGGGCCTTTCCGGGCTCGTCAGCGAAGCGATGCTGGCGCTTGGCCGGCTCGACGGCGTGCGCGCCATTGCGCCCGACACGTCGCTCTTCCTCTACATGTATGTCCGCAAGGAGGCGCTGCTCTCCTCCCAGATCGAGGGCACGCAATCTTCGCTCTCCGATCTTCTGCTCTATGAGAATAACGAGGCGCCCGGCGCGCCGATCGACGAGATCGCGGTGGATGACTGGTTGCGCCTCTGCCGGACCAACATCACCGGCATGTTCCTTGTGGCGCGCGCGGCCTTCGGTCTGATGCGCCACCAGCGCCCGCAGGGAGGGCGGATCATCAACAACGGCTCGATTTCCGCCCATGTCCCGCGGCCCGGCTCGGCCCCCTATACGATGTCGAAACACGCGGTCACCGGGCTGACGCGGACGCTTGGCCTTGACGGGCGCGCCTTCAACATTGCCTGCGCGCAGATCGACATCGGCAATGCGCTGACCGATATGGCGGCCCGGTTCACCGGCGGAGTGGCGCAGGCCGACGGCTCTGTCCGCCCCGAACCGGTGATGGACGTGGCCCATGTGGCGCGCATGGTCCTGCACATGGCAACCCTGCCCCTGGATGTGAACACCCCCTTCGTCACCATCATGGCCCGCGACATGCCCTATATCGGGCGCGGCTGAGCCTCAGGCTTCGGGCTGGCAGAAAAGCTCGTAGACCGTGGTGATCATGCGCTGGATCTTCGGATCCTGGATCGAATAGAAGATTGCCTTGCCGTCGCGCCGGGCCGAGACGAGCCCCTCGAGCCGCAGTCGCGCCAGCTGTTGGCTCACCGCCGCCTGCCGCGTCGCCAGAAGCTGCTCAAGCTCCGTCACTGATTTCTCGCCCGCCATCAGATGGCAGAGAATCATCAGCCGCCCCTCATGCGACAGCGCCTTCAGGAACGCCGCCGCCGAGGCCGCGCGCGCGCCCAGTTCGTCCGCCTGAGGCAAGGAATTGGCAACTTCTGCGGCATGGCCAGCAGAATCAGAGCGGTCAAACGACATCGGCAGCACCACCTACAACGAAAGGTTGAGAAGACTTATCATGAACTTATCGGCAATGCGAGTATAGCCGGACCGTGTTCACAGCCGACGGGCGGGTATCAGCCGATCAGCGGATTTTGTATTGATTTGCTGACAGCGGGGCATCGGCCGGTTCCCTCCCGCCCCTGTCAAGCCGCGCCGCAGTGCCCTGTCAGGCGTCCCGGGCGGTGTTTCAACCGGCCTTGCGGCTTTCCCGGATTCGCGGATGATCGGCGAACCGGAACCACGCTGCCGGATCGGCAGACGCGGCTTCGGCAGAAAAGGAGATCAGCAATGGTCCGACCCGCTGCTTTCACCGCCCCTGGCCGCTTCTGGCGCGGCAACCTGCATACCCATTCATCGCGTTCGGACGGCGTCCTGCCGCCGGAAGAGGTCTGCCGCCGCTACCGGGCGGAAGGGTATGATTTTCTGGCGCTGACCGATCATTTCATCGGCAGTTATGGCTATCCCATCGTCGATACGGTCCCTTACCGAACGCGGTCATTCACCACGCTTCTCGGGGCAGAGCTGCATTCCGGGGCGATGGAGAACGGCGAGATCTGGCATATCCTCGCCATCGGTCTGCCGCCGGATTTCGCGCCGCCCGATGCGCCGACCTTCCAGCCCTCCAAGGCGCAGGAGCGGGGGCCCGATCTTGCCGCCCGCGCGGTGGCCGCCGGGGCATTCGTGGCCATCGCCCATCCGCAATGGTCCGGCATGACGCTTGCCGATGCCCGCAGCATCGCGTCGGCCCATGCGGTAGAGGTCTACAATCACGGCTGCGCCATGGGATGCGACAGGGCCGACGGCTTTTCCATCGCGGACCTTCTTTTGACAGAGGGGAGGCAGATGTCACTGATCGCGACCGATGATGCCCATTTCACCGAGCCGGACCACTTTGGCGGCTGGGTCATGGTCAAGGCAGGGGAAAACACACCCGAGGCACTGCTTGCGGCGTTGAAGGCGGGCGAGTTCTATTCGTCGCAAGGGCCGGAGCTGCATGATGTGCGGATCGAGGCGGATCACGTCGTCGTCGAATGTTCGGCGGCGGTCTCGATCATCGCCCTTGGCCATGGGACGGGCGCGAAGGGTGTCCACGGCCACGCCATGACCCGCGCCGAAGTGCCGTTGCGGCGGCTGAACTATTCGCCGTGGATCCGGGTTGCCGTGATCGACGCGGCCGGGCGGAGGGCATGGTCGAACCCGGTCTGGCTCTAGCCGAGCGCGGGGGCGGCCCCGCGCCCTCATGGCAGGCGCCTATTGCAGGAAGGTCATCGGATCAAGGCTGTCCACGCCACGGCGCACCTCGAAATGGAGGAATGCCGGGTCGCCCGCGCGAACGGCGGCGATGGTCTGGCCGCGCTTGACCGCCTCGCCCTTCTTGACCTTCACCGCATCAAGACCGGCATAGACCGTCAGCAGGTTGTCGGCATGGCGGATGACCACGATCGGCACCTGATCGGTATCCTTGGTGATCGCCGCCACCGTTCCATCGGCCGCGGCTTTCACCGCGGTGCCCGCCGGGGCCGCGATATCGATGCCGTCATTCTTCTTCTTGGCATAGCCGCGGATGATCTTGCCCTGGACCGGAAACAGGAATTTCGAGGCGGAGGCGCCGGTTCGGTCGGTGCCAAGATCGGGCGAGGGCGGCGTCTCCTTGGCCTTGGTGCCGGCGGCCTCGGTCTTTTCGTCGGGCAGGGGTTTGGCCGACGAAGGCGGCGTCGGGGTGGGAGAGCCGGTGCCGGGCGGGGTTGGCACCGGTTCGGGGTCGGGTGCGGGGCCGGTCACCACCGGAATGATCAGCGTCTGCCCCTCGCGCACTGCAAGATCGGGGCCAAGACCATTCCATTCGGCCAGCGCCTTGG
>JAAURK010000056.1 GCA_012032275.1 Tabrizicola sp. | reverse complement strand
TCCGTGGTTCTGGGCTGCGGGCCGATCGGTGCGCTGGGCGGTCATGGCGGCCCGGCGGGCGGGGGCGGCAGAGATCGTGGCGACCGATCTTCTGGACTTCACGCTGTCCCTCGCCCGCGAGGTCGGGGCGGACCGGGCGATCAACACGCGGGAAGATCCCGACGCCCTTGCCGCCTATGGTGCTGACAAGGGCCATTTCGATGTGCTTTACGAATGCACCGGAGTGGCGGCCGCGCTGACGCAGGGTATCGCCGCGCTTCGCCCGCGCGGGGTGATCCTGCAACTGGGGCTTGGCGGTGACATGAGCCTGCCGATGATGGCGATCACCGCGAAGGAGCTTGAGCTGCGCGGCTCGTTCCGGTTTCATGCGGAATTTGCCCTGGGCGTCGCGATGATGCAGAAGCGGCTGATCGATCCGCGACCGCTGATCACCCAGACGTTGCCCCTTGACGAGGCGGAAGCGGCGTTCCGGCTGGCGGGCGACAGGAGCCGCGCGATGAAGGTACAGATCGGGTTTGCCTGACGGGGTGCCGCCTCGGGGGGCATCGAGCCCCCGCTCGGCGGTGCTGCCGCAGACCCGGACGAGGCTCTGGGAGGAAGAAGGCGATGTCGGTTTTCGAGGTGCTTGATCCGCGCTTTGCGGCCTATGTGATGGGCAATGCCCCGGTGAAGCGGCTGGCGACGGGGTTTGACTGGGTGGAAGGGCCGGTCTGGTTCGGGGATGCAGGCTGCCTGCTTTTTTCCGACATCCCGAACAACCGGATCCTGCGCTGGACCGAGGAGGGGGTGACGAGCTATCGCCAGCCCTCCAACTATGCCAACGGCCATACCCGTGACCGCGAGGGGCGGTTGATCTCTTGCGAGCATGGTGCCCGCCGCGTCACGCGGACAGAGCTGGACGGATCGGTGACGGTGATCGCCGATCACTATCGCGGCAAGCGGCTGAATTCGCCGAACGACGTGATCGTTGCCAGCGACGGGGCGATCTGGTTCAGCGATCCGCATTACGGGATCATGACGGATTACGAGGGGTTCCGGGGAGATGAGGAGCTGCCCTGCCATGTCTACCGGGTGGACCTTGACGGGACGGTCGAGGCGGTGATCACCGACATGGCCTGCCCCAACGGGCTTGCCTTCAGCCCCGACGAAACCGTGCTTTACGTGGCCGATACGGGGCGGATGTTCAGTGCCGATCCGCAGCATATCCTCGCCTTCGACATGGTCTCGGGCAGACCGGGGGTGGGGCGGCTTTTCCACCGGATCGGGCCGGGCTGTGCCGACGGGATGCGGGTGGACAGCGATGGCAACCTGTGGTCATCGGCGGGTGACGGCGTGCATTGCCTGTCTGCGGAGGGAGAGCTTCTGGGCAAGGTTCTGGTGCCCGAAGTCGTGTCGAACCTCTGTTTCGGGGGGCGGGCGAAGCACCGGCTTTTCATCACCGCGACGACCAGCCTTTATGCGGTGGTCCTGAACCGCCGGGGCATGCAGAGACCGTAAGCGGGGTGCCGTCTGCCGGGGCATCGAGCCCCGGAAGACGGCTTTGGCGCGGGCGGCGGGCCTGCCGGCGCGGCTGCGGCGGCCCCCCGGGCCCGATGTCGCCGGATGAGTATTTGCAAAGAGCAAGTCCGCGAGGCAGGCCCTATCGGCCGGGGAGGGCCGCGGGTCTCGCGCGCGTGCCGGCGGGGAATGTTATCGATAACTTTTTTCTTGACAACGGAGCGACCGCCAGACAGGCTTCGGGCAGGTTGCCGGTAACCTGCCAGAAGAGCAGCGCGGGGCCCGATGGGGGGAGATGCCGGGATGCAACCGTCGAGTGACGGCCTTTTCTTTGACCGCGTCGTCAAGTCTTTTGGCGGAACGCAGGCGTTGAAAGGGGCGTCGCTGACCGTGGCGCGCGGCGAGATCGTCGCCCTGCTTGGCGAGAACGGGGCCGGCAAATCCACCTTGATCAAGGTGTTGGGCGGCATTCACCGGCCCGATGAGGGCCGTGTGGCCATCGACGGGGTGCCCTATCATCACGAGGCGGGCAAGAGCGGTGGCCAGCGGGTGGCCTTCATCCATCAGGATCTCGGCCTGATCAACTGGATGAGCGTGGCCGAGAACATTGCCCTGGCGCTGGGCTATGCGCGGCGGGGGCGGCGCATCGACTGGTCCGCGACCGAGGATCTGGCCGATCGCGCGCTGTCGCTTGTCGAGGCGGACTTTCCCGCCAGTGCCCGGGTGGCGAACCTCTCGCGCACCCAGAAGTCACTGGTGGCGATTGCCCGGGCCCTGGCGGCAGATTGCGACTTTCTGGTGCTGGACGAGCCGACGGCCAGCCTTCCCGCAGACGAGGTGGAGAGGCTTTTCACGGCGCTGCGTCCGCTGAAGGCCCGCGGCGTGGGGATGATCTACGTCAGTCACCGGCTGGACGAGATCTTCCGGATCGCGGACCGGGTGGCGGTGTTGCGGGACGGCCAGATGGTGGGAATGCGGCCGATCGCCGAGACGACGCCGGAGGAACTGGTCGGTCTGATCGTCGGGCGGAAGGCGCGCGAGATCGCCCGCCCGGAGGTGCATGCGGGGCCCGCGATCCTGGAGGTGGAGGCGCTTGCGACGCCCGCGGTCGGGCCGGTCAGCTTTGCGATCCGGCGCGGAGAGCTTCTCGGCCTGGCGGGGCTGCGCGGGGCCGGGCATGAGGACATCGGCCGGGCGCTTTTCGGCGTCATCCGCCATGCGGGCCGTGTTCGTCTGGACGGCGCAGAGCCCGACCTTGCCACATCACAGACGGCGATGACCTCGGGCATCGGGCTGGTCGCGCGCGACAGGGTGGGCGAAAGCGTGGCGCCTGGCCTTGCGATCCGGGAGAATGCCTTTCTCAACCCCTCGGCGACCGGGCGACGGCTGCTTTCCTTTCTGACGCCGCGCCGGGAAGAGACGATGACCCGCAAGATCGGCCAGCGTGTCGGTCTTTCGCCGAACGATCCCACGCTTGCCATCGAGGCGCTTTCGGGTGGCAACCAGCAGAAGGTCGTCGTGGGCCGCTGGCTTGACAGCGGGCGGCGGCTGCTGATCGCCGAAGACCCGACCGCGGGCGTCGATGTGGGTGCCAAGGCCGAGATCTACCATCTGCTCTACGAGGCTCTCGCCTCGGGCATGGGAGTGCTGGTCGTTTCCACTGATTTCGAGGAAATCGCCAATATCTGCCATCGCGCCATCGTCTTCAGCCGCGGCCTGCCCGTGGCCGAACTGAGCGGCGGCACCCTTTCAACCGAATCCCTGATCCAGGCCGCCTCGGCCGGTGAAGCAGCCTGAGGATCCCATGCCGGGCATAGAATCAAACGCGATCGAGCCGACGAAGGACGAGCTGAGGGGCCTTTGCCCGGTGGCAAGGGCGCTGCGGCTGGCACCAAGCTATGGCCTTGTCATCCTGATGTTCGGGCTCATCCTGCTGTTCACGCTTTTGCTGCCCGAGACCTTTCCGACCATGCTGAACCTGCGGGCGATCCTGTCGGACAAGGCGATCATCGCACTTCTGGCTCTGGCGGCGACGATCCCCATGGTGGCGGGGCGGATCGATCTGACGGTCGGCTACGGGATCGTGCTGTGGCATATCCTCGCGATCAGTCTGCAGACACTCTACGGTGTGCCCTGGCCGGTGGCGGTGCTGATCGTGCTGGCCCTGGGGGTGGTGACCGGGGTTCTCAACGGCATTCTGGTGGAGGTGGCGCGGATCGACGCCTTCATCGCCACGCTTGGCACGGGCACGATCCTTTATGCGCTGGCGCTGTGGCATACCGGCGGGCGGCAGATGGTCGGCACGCTGCCCGATGCCTTCTACGCGATCAATGGCACCTTCATCCTTGGTCTTCCGATCACGGCCTACTACGTGCTCGCGATCTCGGTGACGCTGTGGGTCATTCTGGAATACACCCCCGTCGGCCGCTATCTTTACGCGATCGGCGCGAACCAGCGCGCGGCCGAACTGAACGGGATTCCGACCCGGAAATTCGTGGTTGGCGCCTTTGTCACCTCGGGCTTCCTGACTGCGCTGGCCGGGGTTCTTCTGGCCTCGAAGCTGCGGATCGGGCAGGCGAGCGTCGGGCTTGAATTCCTGCTGCCCGCCCTCGTCGGGGCTTTTCTCGGCTCGACCACGATCAAGCCGGGGCGGGTGAACATCTGGGGCACGATCGTCGGGGTGATGATCCTTGCCGTCGGCATATCCGGCATCCAGCAATTCGGCGGTTCGTTCTGGGTGGAGCCGTTGTTCAACGGAACGACGCTTCTGATCGCCATCGGGATCGCTGGTTACGCACAGCGCAAGAAGGGTGCAAAATCCAAGTGACTGAACCTGTAACGGGAGGATGACTGATGCTGAGACGGAGTTTTACGATATCGCTGCTGGCCCTGGCCGCCGCAATCCCCGCCTATGGCGATGCGATTTCGGACGCGATGGCCGAGGTCGAGAAATATGCCGGTGAGAAGACCGTCTGGGACGGGCCGACAGCCGGGCCCGCGGCCGCCGAGGGCAAGAAGATCGTCGTCCTTGCCGCCGACATGAAGAACGGCGGCGTTCTGGGCGTCACCAATGGCGTGCAGGAAGCGGCGGCCAAGATCGGCTGGGAGGTCACGGTGCTTGATGGCGCGGGATCGGTCCAGAACCGGGCCGCGGCCTTTGGTCAGGCGCTGGCGCTTGGCCCGGACGGGATCGTGATCAATGGCTTTGATGCGGTGGAACAGCAGGCCGCGCTGAAGCAGGCCTGCGATGCGGGCATTCCGATGGTCGCCTGGCACGCCGGCCCGGTGATCGGCCCCGATCCCGACAACTGCCTTTTCGCCAATGTCTCGACCGATGCGATGGAGGTTTCTGCGGCGGCGGCCAAATGGGCCTTTGCCGATGCGGGCGGCAAGCCAGGTGTGGTGATTTTCACCGACAGCACCTATGCCATCGCCATCGCCAAGGCCGACCGGATCAAGGAGACGGTCGAGGCGCTGGGTGGCACGGTGCTGGAATATGTCGATACGCCCATCGCCGATACCTCCACCCGGATGCCGACGCTGACCACCGCGCTTTTGCAGAAATATGGCGCAAGCTGGACCCATGCGCTGGCGATCAACGACATCTACTTCGATTTCATGGGGCCATCGCTTGCGGCGGCCGGGATTGCCGGGGATGGCGCGCCAAAGGCGGTGGCGGCGGGCGACGGGTCGGAGAGCGCCTATCAGCGCATCCGGTCGGGCCAGTATCAGACGGTGACGGTGGCGGAGCCGCTGAACCTTCAGGGCTGGCAGCTTGTCGACGAGCTGAACCGCGCGGTCAGCGGCGTGGAATGGTCGGGATATACATCGCCGCTTCATGTGGTGACGGCGGCCAACATCAGCGCGGATGGCGGCGACCGGAACATCTTTGATCCGGGCAATGGCTACCGCGATGAATATGCCAAGATCTGGGGCAAGTGACACCCTGAGATGACGGCCTGTCGCCAGGCTCGGGGTGGGCAACCGCCTCGGCCTGGCGATATGGTTTCCGCGCCCCGTCCTGCCCAGAGCGCCCGACCGCAGATGACGCTCACGCCCTATACAAAAGGTTTACTCCAGACATTCAGTCCTGGTGGCCACGTGTCGAAACCTGGTGCCGAGGGCCGCACGGAAGCGCTGCGGCATGTTGCGCGGATGTCACAAGCTTAACAATTGTTTACCGCATTGTGGCCGTTTTGACTACAAACCGCGCAAAGCCGATTGCGGTCGATCACGATTTTCTTACAAGACGTTACCGGAGTGACGTATGGGCATCCCGGTGTGTCGGAAGCTGGCACGTTGCCGGGGTAGTGAAGCAGAAGGTTGGGGGGTGATGTGATGGCGATTGGTGATCGTGGCCTGATCGGGAAAGACACTGCCTCATTCCTTCGCTGGGCCAAATCGGCCATACCGGCCTACAGCCTGACGGCGCGCAACGCTGATGATCTTTCGGCCGATCTTGTCCTCCACCACGGCGCGACGTGCCACGACGCGGCCCCGCCGCAGGAAGCTGTGGCAGCCCGCGCCCTGCGAAACGCCTCCCGGAAGATGCGCCTTGCGGCCCGTCGCCTTGTCGCGGCGTTCTTTCTGGCGCTCTCGGCGCTTTTTCTGGTGACTGGCGTGGCCCAGTCGCAGGTGGCCACCATCAATGACGGATCCTTCGCGACCAATACGGCATTGAACTCCAGTTCCACTGCTTCTGGCGTGTTGGGCAATCTTGGCAATGGCGGCGGTCCTGGTGGCTGGAAGACGGCGCAGTTCGATTTCGGCTATTCGGTGACCGGTGGGGCCGTCTGGTCGGGTGGCGTCCAGTTCCAGAGCCAGGGCGGCGTCGAGCAGATCTGGGTCCAGCCCATCGACACCGACTTCGACACGGCCACCGGCACCTACACGATGGATTTCACCCGCGGCGTCGCGGGGCTGACCTTCTATCACGGCGGTCTGGACAACGACGATACGGTGCGTGTTCAGGCGTTTTACCAAGGTAATCCGGTGAACCTGCCCACCAGCTATTTCGGTAGCTTTACGGGCAACGTCTCGATCATCGCGAGCACCGCAACCTCGGTTACCTTTCGCAGCCCGCTTAACGGGAATGCAAACGAACGCGCAAACGAATTCCAGGTGATCTTTCCCGCAAACGTGCTGGTGGACAGCCTGGTCTTCACCACGGCGAAACAACCACCCGCCGGCGATCCAGCCAACGCCAATACCATCACGCTGGCCTTCTATCTGTTCGATTGGCTGCCCCTGACCATCGATGCGCAAGATGATGATCTCGGGACGGTTTCTTCGACCACCGGCGGTATCGGCATCGGCAATGTGCTGGAAGACAACGGCAACGGTCCGGACACGCTGGACGATCCGAACACACCCGCCACCGATGTCGCCACGGCGACGACCGTAGCGGTCACCCCCGTCGGCAGCCCGCCCGCAGGCATAACGCTCAACGCGGATGGATCGGTTGATGTGGCAGCCGGAACGCCCGCTGCCACATATCTCATTCCCTATCAGATCTGCGAAATTGCCAACCCTACCAATTGCGCTACGGCGACGGCGACAGTGATCGTCGGAGCCGGCCCGATCGACGCGGTCGATGATACGCCGGTCGCGGTGAGCGGCGTGGACGGGGCGACCATTCCGACCGTCCTGGGCAATGACACGCTGGACGGCGATCCGGTCGATCCGGCGGACATCACGCTGACCCCGGGCACCGCGCCGACGCCTGCGTCGGGCTCGATCACCATGAACCCGGACGGGACCATTACCGTGGCCCCCGGGACGACGGCGGGAACCTATACCTACGAATACGAGATCTGCGAGGTTCTGAACCCGACCAATTGCGACACGGCAACGGCAACGGTGATCGTCGACGAGGCCCCGATTGACGCGGTCGATGATGCGCCTGCGCCAGTAAGTGGGGTGGATGGTGCGACCATTCCGACGGTTCTGGGCAATGACACGCTGGACGGCGATCCGGTCGATCCGGCGGATATCACGCTGACCCCGGGCACCGCGCCGACGCCTGCGTCGGGCTCGATCACCATGAACCCTGACGGGACGATCACGGTCGCCCCGGGGACGACGGCGGGAACCTATACCTACGAGTATGAGATCTGCGAAATCCTCAACCCGACCAATTGCGACACGGCAACGGCAACGGTGGTGGTCGACGCTTCCGAAATCATTGCCGATAACGATGACTTCAGCGCCACCCCCGTAAACGGGCTGACCGGTGGCACGGCGGGCAACGTTTTCGGCAACGATTTCCTCGATGGTGAGGTGATCGACCCGGCGCTGACGACCATCTCGGTGACGGCTGATGGCGGCCTGACCGGTGTCACGATTTCCGATGCGGGTGACGTGACGGTTCCGGCTGGCACCCCTGCGGGCACCTATACCCTGACCTACGAGCTTTGCGAGGAACTGAACCCGACGAATTGCGATACGGCGGATGTCATCGTCGTGGTCGAGCCTCCGGTCATCGATGCGGTCAACGACAATTTCATTCCGACGCCGGTCATTGGCAGCGTTGGCGGGCCTGCGGGCAACGTGCTGACCAATGACACGCTGAACGGCGCGCCTGTCGTCCCCGCGGCGATCACCATCTCGGTGACCAATCCGGGCGGCTTGACCGGGGTCACCATCTCTCCCGCCGGGGTGCTGTCGGTTCCGCCGGGCACGCCTGCCGCAACCTACCAGGTCACCTATGAGATCTGCGAAGTCGCCAATCCGACCAACTGCGATACGGCGAATGCCAGCGTCGATGTCATCGCCGCCCCGATCAATGCGGTGAACAACAGCTTCCCGCAGATCAGCGGCCTGTCCGGAGGCAACACGGCCTCGGTTCTGGGAAATGACACGCTGAACGGCCTGCCTGTCGTGCCTTCCGAAATCACTCTGACCCCCGGCACCGCGCCGACGCCTGCTTCGGGCTCGATCACGATGAACCCCGACGGCACGATCACGGTCGCCCGGGGACGACGGCGGGAAGCTACAGCTATCCCTACGAGATCTGCGAGGTTCTGAACCCGACCAATTGCGATACGGCCATCGCGACGGTGGTTGTCGGTCAGCCCGCCATCGATGCGCGGCCAGAGCCGGTCCCGACGATCAATGGCGTGTCACCCCCCGGCGACATCTTCAATGTGCTGACCTCTGACAGAATCGGCGGCACCCCGGCGACCCCGTCGAATGTGGTGATCACGCTCGTGTCGATCGAGACGGCCGATGGCAACCCCTATCCGGAAGTGACGCTGGACACAGCAACCGGCATCGTCTCCATGACGACCCCGGCCGGCGGTGCCGTTGTCGAGGTGACCTACACGATCTGCGATATCGCCAACCCGGCGAATTGCGACACCCAGACGGAGACCATCGCGATCCTGCCGCTCGTCCTCGAGGCGCTGCCCGAGGCCTTTGATCCGGTCAACGGGTTTGACGGCGGAACGCTGACGGTGGGCGGGGCGCCTGCGACGATCATCGACTCCGATATCGTGGACAGCACCGATGCCACGCTTGCCTCGGGCAATCCCAACAGCATTGTCATCCCCGCGCCGGTCGCAGGCGACTACACCGACCTCGCAACCGGGAATACGGTGCCCTATTTCACGCTTGATCCGAACACCGGCATCGTGACGGTTGCGCCGAACACGCCCGCCGGAACCTATGGGATATTCTACGAGATCTGCGATCCACTGGATCTCAACCGGTGCGACGGCATTACCGAGCAGGTGACCGTGGAAGCCGCCCCGATCGACGCGGTGGACGATACGCCTGCGGCGGTGAGCGGGGTGGACGGCGCGACCATTCCCACCGTCCTTGGCAACGATACGCTGGACGGCGATCCGGTCGATCCGGCGGATATCACCCTGACCCCGGGCACCGCACCGACGCCTGCTTCGGGCTCGATCACCATGAACCCGGACGGCACGATCACGGTCGCGCCTTTCACGACGGCGGGCACCTATACCTACGAATACGAGATCTGCGAGGTTCTGAACCCGACCAACTGCGACACGGCCACGGCGACGGTCATTGTCGACGAGGCGCCCATCGACGCGGTCGATGATGCTCCTGCGGCGGTAAGTGGGGTGGACGGTGCGACCATTCCGACGGTTCTGGGCAATGACACGCTGAACGGCCTGCCGGTCGATCCGGCGGATATCACCTTGACCCCCGGCACCGCGCCGACGCCTGCTTCGGGCTCGATCAACATGAACCCGGACGGGACGATCACGGTCGCACCGGGCACGACGGCGGGCACCTATACCTACGAATATGAGATCTGCGAAATCCTCAACCCGGCCAACTGCGACACGGCCACGGCGACGGTCATTGTCGACGAGGCGCCCATCGACGCGGTCGATGATACGCCTGCGGCGGTAAGTGGGGTGGACGGCGCGACCATTCCGACGGTTCTGGGCAATGACACGCTGAACGGCCTGCCGGTCGATCCGGCGGACATCACCTTGACCCCCGGCACCGCGCCGACGCCTGCTTCGGGCTCGATCACCATGAACCCCGACGGCACGATCACGGTCGCACCGGGCACGACGGCGGGAACCTATACCTACGAATACGAGATCTGCGAAATCCTCAACCCCGCCAACTGCGACACGGCGACTGCAACCGTGGTGGTTTCCGAGGCCCCGATCGACGCGGTGGATGATGCTCCGGCCGTGGTGAGCGGGGTGGACGGCGCGACGATCCCGACGGTTCTTGGCAACGATACGCTGGACGGCGATCCGGTCGATCCGGCGGACATCACGCTGACCCCGGGCACCGCGCCGACGCCTGCGTCGGGCTCGATCACCATGAACCCCGACGGGACCATTACCGTGGCCCCCGGGACGACGGCGGGAACCTATACCTACGAGTACGAGATCTGCGAAATCCTCAACCCGGCCAATTGCGACACGGCGACCGCAACCGTGGTGGTTTCCGAGGCCCCGATCGACGCGGTCATGATGCCCCTGCGGCGGTAAGTGGAGTGGATGGCGCGACCATTCCCACCGTCCTTGGCAACGATACGCTGGACGGCGATCCGGTCGATCCGGCGGACATCACGCTGACCCCCGGCACCGCGCCGACGCCTGCTTCGGGCTCGATCACCATGAACCCCGACGGGACCATTACCGTGGCCCCCGGGACGACGGCGGGAACCTATACCTACGAATACGAGATCTGCGAGGTTCTGAACCCGACCAACTGCGACACGGCCACCGCGACGGTGCTGGTGGATCCCTCGGAAATCGTGGCGGAGGACGATGATTTCACCGCAACGCCGATCGATCCGGTTGCCGGTGGCACCGCAGGCAATGTGTTGACCAATGACACGCTGAACGGGGCCCCGATTGATCCGGCCGATATCACGATCGCGATCACCGATCCGGACGGTATCCCGGGGCTGGTCCTGTCACCCACGGGCGATCTGATCGTTCCGCCGGGCGTGACAGCGGGCACCTACCAGATCGTCTACGAAATCTGCGAGGTGCTGAACCCCGCGAATTGCGAAACGGCGATTGCGACCATCGTTGTCGGCGCGCCGGGCGGGACCGAGCTGGTGGATGACGTCTCCGCCGGGAATATCCCGGGGACGGCGGTGACGGTGCAGGTTCTGGGCAATGACCGCGACCCGCTGAACATCTTCGATCCGGCGACGCTGACCATCCTTGGATCAGGTGGTCCCGGCCAGCCGCTCGTGGTGCCGGGCGAGGGAACCTGGACGGTCGATCTGGCCTCGGGCACGATCACCTTCACGCCGGAACCCGGCTTCACCGGCAATCCGACGCCGATCCAGTATCAGGTCACCGACATCTTCGGCAACGTGCTGGCGCCTGCGGCCGTGGTCATCACCTACGAGTTCACGCCCGCCTTTGTCTGCTCGGATGTGATCGGCAAGGTGTTTGACGACAAGAACCAGAACGGTCGCCAGGACGAAGGCGAGCCGGCATCGCTGCCGCGCGTCTGGCAACCTGAACGGCGAGATCATCACGACCGATGAATACGGCCGCTACTCGGTGCCCTGCGCGGCGATCCCGCAGGACATCGGATCGACCTTCCTTCTGAAGCTTGATCCGCGCAGCCTGCCCACCGGCTATCGCCTGACGACGGAAAACCCGAAGACCGTGCGGCTGACGCCCGGAACGATGCGCCGGATGAACTTTGGCGCAACGATCTCGAACCTCGTTCGGGTCGATCTGACGGGCGAGGCCTTCGACGGCGCGACCGGCGAGATCAGCCCGGCGCTCGACAAGGGGCTGAAGAGCCTGGCGGCCCAGGTGGCCAGAAAACCATCCACGGTGCGGCTGAGCTACTTCCTTGACGGGGAAAGCAAGGATCGGGCCAACGACCGCCTCGACATGGTGGAAAAACGGCTCCGGCAGCTGTGGCGCGGGACCGGCAAGTATCAGTTGAACGTCGAAAAGACAGTTGTAGAGCGTAAGTGAGGGAGTTGGGAACATGCCAGTCAAAACACTCGGCTCCCTGATGGGTAAAAGGCTTCGCACCGGCGGGCTGGTTTCGGTCCTTGCACTGATGGCGGCTGTGCCCGCCCTCGGTCAGGAGACCCGGGATTGCCGGCTGGTGGACGGTGTCCTGCCGGACGGCTGCGCCACGGCGGGCGAAGGCCAGGCGGTACAGGATCCGGTCACGTCGAACGTGGAACTGGAAGAGTTCCCCGGAAGTCCGAAAGGCTTCTCGATCTCGGTCGATGGCGAGACGCTGGCCGGTGAGGACCGCAAGGTCATTGCCGGTGCGGCAAGCCCCGGCGGGGCATTGCGCGAACAGGATCTGGCGCTGGATGCGGCCGATGTGCAGGTGCGCTATGACGGCACCCGCGCGGAACGGCGGCTGAATGTGCTGACTTCGGATCTGCGCACCGAATTCAGCGCGGGCGAAGAGGTCAGCTTCAATGCCTCGACAAGCTACGAACGCTGGATCGACAGGGCGGAGCTGCGCATCACCCCGGTGCGGCGCGGCTTTGGACGGCCCGAGACGATTGTCGTGCCGATGGATCCGAACGGAAGCGCCAGCTGGACGGTGCCTGCGGGCGACGAGAACGACTTCACCTATGTCCTGCGCGTCTATGACAGTGCGGGCCGCTATGACGAGACCGCGCCGGAGTTCATCGGCCGCCGCGAGCGCCTGTCGAACCGGATCTGAACGGCCCGGTGATCGCGGCAGGCGAGGGCGAGGACCGGACCGCCCGGCGTGGCATTCCGGTGACGGGCGGCATCGTGACGGTCAGCGGCACCGGCCTTCCTCCGGGATCGCGGGCGGTGGTGATGGGGCGGTCGGTGCCGGTCGATGCGGCGGGCAAGTTCGTGACCGATCTGATCCTGCCTGCGGGTGAGCAGAACGTGACCGTGGCGCTTGATGCGCCGAATGCGCAGGGCCTGAACCTGACGCGGGAAATCGTCATCCCCCGGAATGACTGGTTTGCGACCGGTCTTGCCGATCTGACGATCGGCCAACGCGGTGAATCGCTTGGCGAAGGTGACAGCTATTCGCGCGGGCGGCTGGCTTTCTATGCGCGCGGCATCGTCAACGGCAAGACGCGGGTCACCGCTTCCGTCGATACGGGCGAGGACGAACTTGACGCGCTTTTCGATGATGTGCTGACCAAGGATCCGCGCGCGGTGCTGGACCGTGTCGATCCGGACAAGCTTTACCCGACCTATGGCGACGATTCCGCGATCATCGAGGATGCGCCGACCTCCGGCAAGATCTTCATCCGGGTCGAACAGGATGACAGCTCGCTCATGTGGGGCGATTTCGAGAACAAGATCGAGAACACGAAATTCCTCCGCGCCGTGCGGAACCTTTACGGGGCCGAGCTTGTCTACAAGTCGCCCGAGGTGACGGTCGATGGCGAGCGGCGCATCTCGGCGACGCTTTATGCCGCGGAACCCGACAGCCTGCCGCAGCGCGACGAGCTGCGCGGCACCGGTGGTTCGGTCTACGTGCTGCAACGGCGCGATCTGGTGCCGGGATCGGAAACCGTCACCATCGAGATCGTCGACCGCGTGACAGGCCGTGTCGTCTCGACCCGCCGTCTGGCCTTGGCGGAAGATTACCGGATCGACTATTTCCAGGGCACGGTCCTGCTTGACGATCCGCTGACCGGCGGGGTCAGCGGTGGCGGAGTGGTCGGTGGCCTGCCATCGGGCGATTTCGATGCCAATCTGGTGGTGCAATACGAATATGCGCCGACCGGCGGCGATCTTGACGGAGCCTCGAAAGGCGGGCGCATCGAAGGCTGGCTGCCGGGCGATTTTCTGCGCCTTGGGGTGACGGCGGTCGACGAGACGACGGATACGGTTGATCTGCAGGTGACCGCGGTCGACGCGCATCTGCGCTTTGGCAAGGGCAGCTTCGTCGAGGCGGAGGTCGCGGAAAGCCGGGGCAACGGGTTCGGCCGGTCATTCTCGTCCGATGGCGGCTTCACCTACGTCAGTCTTGGCGGGGGCGGGGCGACCACGCGGGCTCAGGCGCAGCGCATCGAGGGCACGCTTGACCTTGGCGATGTGATCGCCGGCGCCGATGGCATCGTGAGCGCCTATTACGAAAAGAAAGAGGCGGGCTTTTCAAGCCTGTCCGAAGACATCATCGACGATCAGCGGGTCTGGGGCATCGTTGCGGATGTGCGGGTGAACGATCGTCTGGGTTTCCGTGCCACTGCGGAAGACTATGACAATGACAACGGCAACCGCCGCAAGCAGATCGAGGCAGAGCTTGCCTATCTCATCAATCCGTCGCTCACCCTGGCCTTCGGGGCGCGGTATCTGGACGAAGTGCGGCTCGGCGATGCGGATGACACCGGCAAGCGCACCGATCTTGGCTTCCGGCTGACCCGCGATCTTGGCGCCGATCAGGAAGTCTATGTCTTCGGTCAGGGCACGGTCGAACGCGAGGGCGGCATTCGCCGCAATGACCGGCTGGGCGTCGGTGGCCGCTTCAACCTGACCGACAAGCTGACGGCCGAGGCGGAAATCTCTGGCGGAACCAATGGCACCGGCGCGCGCGCACTTCTGGAATTGCGGCCCGACGATGCGTCCCGCTATTACCTTGGCTATGAGCTTGATCCCAATCGCGATATCTCGGGCACGACGCTGAACGGCCAGCACGAAGGCACGCTGATCGCGGGCGTCGAGCGTCAGGTGGACCGGGGTCTCAGCTACTATGCGGAAGACAACTACGATCTCTTCGGCAACCGCCGCGCCCTGACCCGGGCTTATGGGGTGACCTACACGCCGTCGGCGGTCTGGGATTTCTCGGCCGATCTGGAAATCGGCCGGGTCCGGGATGAAAACGACGGTGACATCGACCGCCGCGCCATTGGCCTTGGCGCCAAGTTCGACGACGGTCAGGGTGTCTCGGGCAGCGCCCGTCTGGAGTACCGCGTCGACGATGAGGAGAATGCGACGACCCGTGATCGCAAGACCTGGGCCTTCGTCGGCAAATACAGCAATCAGGTCAATCCCGACTGGCGCTTCATTGCCAGCCTCGATGCGCTGGTGTCCAACAGCGACCAGGCCGATTTCCTGGATGGCCGCTATGTCGAGGCGAGCCTCGGCTATGCCTACCGCCCGGTCGACAATGACCGGCTGAACCTGCTGGCGCGCTATACGTTCCTTGACGATCTGCCGGGGTCTGATCAGGTCAGCGCCGACGGCTCTACCGCCGGGGCAAAGCAGCGCAGCCACATCTTCAGCGTCGATGCGATCTACGAGATCGACGAAAGCTGGGAAGTCGGCGGAAAGCTTGCCTACCGGCTTGGCGAAACCGCGGCGCGGACCTCGGACGATTTCACCTCGAACGATGCCGGGCTGGTGGCACTGCGCGCGACCTATGCCATCGAACAGCAGTGGGAGATCAGCGGCGAGGCGCGGGTACTGGTGCTGAATGATCAGGATACGCGCGATTACGGCACGCTGCTGACGGTCTACCGCAATTTCGGCGACAATGCGAAGATCGGCCTTGGCTACAACTTCGGGTCGTTCTCGGACGATTTGCGCGATACGACGCTGGACGACGAGGGGCTGTTCCTCAATCTGCAGGCGAAGTTCTGAAGGCACTTGCGGCGCGGTGGCAGAAGGCGGCACAGTCGGCGTGACGCGCCGCTACCGGGCCTGATGATGACTGCAACGACACTCGATCTGACGGGGCTGGCGGCGGTGCTGCGCGACAAGGCCGCCGGCGGCCGGGTGATCGTCGCCCTGGCGGGGGCCGAGGAAGGACTGCTGGACGAAGACTTCCACACCTCCTGCAATGGCGGAGGCCGTTTCTATGGACGCTATTTCCGCTGCCATCTGCGGGGCGGGCATGGCGTGGTTGGTCTCGAGAAGGGGATTGCGCAGTCGTGCGACGTCTTCTTCTATACGCTTGGCAACAGACTGGGCATCGACAAAATTGCCGAATATTCCGCGCTGTCGGGCCTGGGACATCGCACCGGCATCGACCTGCCCAACGAGGCGGAAGGCGTCGTCCCCTCAACCAAGTGGAAACTCCGTTACTTCCGCGAAAAATGGTACGCCGGCGAAACGATCTCGGTGTCGATC
>JAAURK010000369.1 GCA_012032275.1 Tabrizicola sp. | reverse complement strand
GGCGGCCGCCTCCGCCGCGCAGAAAGCCCGCTTCGGCATCGGCTCTCTGATCAACCGGATGGCCGGGCATCTTGACCCCGCGCAGGACCGCCACGTCCCCCAAGCGGGCCGCCAGCAGCCCCCCGTTACCGCCTATGACGATGAACTGGATCAGGGCGCCGATCAGGACCGGATCGAGATTCCGGCCTTCCTGCGCCGCCAGGCCAACTGAAAAGACCACGGCAGCAGAGCGTGAACTGGCCCGGCTAGACCGGGCCTTTTCTTTTCCAATCAATGGTTTGAGTAACTCCAGCGCATTGTCACATACCGTTACAAAGAGTGAGTTGAGCTTGGCTCAATCAATCATTAATCACCTTGCGAAGGGTGACGGGCACTGGATCCGGAATCCATGAGAGGCGTATGAGTTGCAGAATACCTTGAAATCGGCGGCGACGTTTGCGGGCCTCGGCCTGCACAGCGGCGCGAAGGTCCGCATGGTGGTGCGGCCGGCTTCGGCCGATTATGGCATCTGGTTTCGCCGCATGGATGTTGTTGACCGCGATCCGATGGTTCAGGCCCATTGGGACGGCGTCGTGCCCTCCAAACTTTGCACCCTGATCGAAAACGCGGACGGCGTGCATGTTTCGACCATCGAACATGTGATGGCCGCGCTTGCCGGTTCGGCCATCCACAACGCCTTGATCGAGATTGATGGCCCGGAAGTTCCGATTCTGGATGGGTCAGCCGTTCCTTTCGTCGAAGGGTTTCTGGCAAAGGGCATCCGCGAGCAGGCGGCCCCGGTGCGCGCGATTCGGGTTCTGAAACCGGTCGAGGTGCGGGATGGCGATGCTCTGGCGCGCCTCGAGCCCGCCGAGATGCTTGAAATCGACTTCCAGATCGATTTCGAGGAAGCCGCGATCGGCCGCCAGTCACGTCGGTTGAACATGGCCAACGGTGCCTTCGTGCGCGAACTTTCCGACAGCCGGACCTTCTGCCTTCAATCCGACGTGGACATGATGCGCGAAAAGGGCCTGGCACTTGGCGGAACGCTGGAAAACGCGGTGGTGTTCGATGCGGGCCAGGTGCTGTCCCCCGGCGGCTTGCGCCATTCGGACGAGCCGGTGCGGCACAAGATGCTGGATGCTGTCGGCGATCTGGCTCTGGCGGGCGGCCCCGTCCTTGGCCGGTATACCGGGATTCGTGCCGGCCATGCGCTGACCAACCGGCTTTTGCGGGCGCTTTTCGCCGATCCCGAGGCATATTGCATGGTGGATTGCGGCCCGACGACGGTTGGCAAGCTGCCGGGTGTCGGTGTGCATCGTGGCGATCTGCCCACAGCCCACTAGGCGCTCTTCCCTCCATCCGCAAAAGTCATGAAAGGCGTTTTGCGCCCCGGATTTTTCTGTGCTAGGAAAAATGCAAATCGCCCGAGAGGCAGCTTTTTTGGCGGCCAGACAAGGGCAGCAGGTTTTGGATAGGCGGAAGATGGCAGGCGTAAGGTCCGGCGCGGGTTTCCTGGGAACGGCGCTACTCGTTGCAACGCTGGCCGGATGTGCCGGGGCATCGAAGGATCGCCCTCTTGAAAGCTATACGGCGGAAGAGATCTACAAACAGGGCGAGTTCCAGCTGGAAACCGCCCGCGATCCCGGCGATGCGCTGCGCTATTTCCAGGAAGTGGAGCGGCTTTATCCCTATACCGAGTTTGCCAAGCGCGCGCTGATCATGCAGGCCTATACGCTGCATAAAACCAAGGATTACGAGGAAGCGCGTGCCGCAGCGCAGCGGTTTCTGGATTTCTATCCGGGCGACGAGGACGCGGCCTATGCGCAATATCTGATGGCGCTTTCCTATTACGATCAGATCGATGATGTGGGCCGTGATCAGGGCCTGACTTTCCTTGCACTTCAGGGCATGCGCGATGTGATCGAGAAATATCCCGACAGCGAATATGCCCGATCCGCGATCCTGAAGTTCGATCTGGCCTTCGATCAGCTGGCCGCCAAGGAAATGGAGATCGGCCGCTATTATCTGAAGCGCCGCCACTATACCGCCGCGATCAACCGCTTCCGCGCCGTCGTGCAGGATTTCCAGACAACCACCCACACGGCAGAGGCGTTGCACCGGCTTGTGGAATGCTATCTTGCGCTTGGCCTGACCGAAGAGGCGCAGACTTCGGCGGCGATTCTTGGCTACAACTATCGCTCCAGCCCGTTCTATGACGACAGTTTCCGTCTGCTGAAAGGCAAGGGGCTCAGCCCCGAGGCCAAAGGCGAAAGCTGGCTGCGTCAGGTCTATCGCCAGATGATCAGGGGCGAATGGTTGTGAGGAGGATGGGCGGATCGCCCATCCGGCGGGGCGGGGATGCTCGTTAGCCTCGATATCCGCGATGTCCTGATCATCGACAGGCTCACCCTGGCGCTTGGCCCCGGTCTCAATGTGCTGACCGGCGAGACGGGGGCCGGAAAGTCGATCCTTCTGGATGCGCTTGGTTTCGTTCTGGGCTGGCGAGGCCGGGCCGAACTCGTCCGCCAGGGCGCCGGGCAGGGCGAAGTGACTGCGGTTTTCGACCTGCCGCGCGAGCACAGCGCGCATGCCGTGCTGGCAGAGGCCGGGATCGAGGCGGATGGAGAGTTGATCCTGCGCCGGGTGAATTTCGCGGATGGCCGGAAGACCGCTTTCATCAATGACCGCCGCGTGTCGGGCGAGGTGTTGCGCGCATTGTCGGACTGCCTGGTGGAACTGCACGGCCAGCATGACGACCGGGGGCTGCTGAACCCGCGCGGCCACCGGGCGCTTCTGGATGCTTTCGCGGGGCTTGACCTTGGCCCGGTGCGGTCGGCCTGGGGGGCACAGCGCGAGGCCCGCCAGGCGCTGGAGCGGGCAGAAGCGGATCTCGCCCGTGCCGCGGCTGAGGAGAATTTCCTGCGGCATGCGGTGGCCGAACTCGACAAGCTCGATCCCGAACCGGGGGAAGAGGCGGCGCTCGATGCCCGCCGCCGCCTGATGCAGGGCGCGGCGCGGGTCCGCGAAGATGTCGCCAAGGCGCTGATGGCGCTGGCCGAAGAGGGCGCCGAAGGGCGGATGCGCGATGCGATGCGCTGGCTGGAGGCTGCGGCAGACAAGGTCGGGGGGGTGCTGGAAGAACCGATTGCCGCATTGACCCGCGCGTTGATCGAGCTTTCGGACGCGCAGGCCGGGGTCGAGGCGGGTCTTCACGCCCTCGACTTCAATCCGGCGGAGCTGGAACAGGCTGAGGAGCGGCTTTTTGCGATCCGGGCGCTGGCGCGCAAGCATGGCGTGCTGCCCGACGATCTCGGGGGCTTTGCCGCTGATCTGCGGGCGCGGCTTCAGGCGATCGATGGCGGCGCCGAGGGGATCGGGCCGGCTGAAACAGACGGTCGCGGCCACGGAGGCGCGCTATGCCGCCGAAGGCGGACAGGGGTACGAAGGCGCGGGAC
>JAAURK010000368.1 GCA_012032275.1 Tabrizicola sp. | reverse complement strand
GCCGCGGCCGCTGCCGGTGTGGCGAGTGCCGGTCCCGTCGCGATGGCGGGCGGCGGCAGCACGACAAGCGCGGGCAGCGCCACCGGTTCCTTGGCCTTCGGTGCGGGGGCCTTGGCTTTTGCCGGGGCAGGCGGCTTCGGAATGTACAGCCCCTTCGGCAGCTCTCCCTTGGCCGTCAGCACGATCACCTTCTCACCGCCCGTGACGCGCTGATAAAGATCGATCACATCCTGATTGATCATGCGGATACAGCCGGAAGAGGCGTTGCGCCCGATGGAATCCCATTCCGGCGTGCCGTGGATGCGGTAGCCATAATCGACCCCGTTCGACAGCAGATAGATCGCCCTTGCACCCAAAGGATTGGTCGGACCGCCGGGCTGGCCCTTTTCCCATTTCGCAAGCTCGGGCTTGCGCTCGATCATCTCTTTCGGCGGCGTCCAGGTTGGCCAGGGCTTCTTTTGCGAAATCACCGCTTCGCCGGACCATTCGAACCCGGCCTTGCCGACGGCAATCCCGTAGCGGATGGCCTTCTTCTTGTTCAGGATGTAGTAGAGCAGCCGTTTCGACGGATCGATGATGATCGTGCCCGCGGGCTGCTCGCTGGCATAATCCACCACTTGCCGACGATAGGTCTCCGGGATCTTCTCGACCGGCAGCGCCGGGATCGCGATGCCCGCATCCATTTTCGCGACATAGACGTTCTCTTGCGCTTTCGGCAGCGCCGGTTTCCCCGACGTGCCGGCTGTCACCGACGGCTCGACACAGGCGCCAAGCGCCATGAGAGAGATCAGAGCCGCGACCGCGGTCGCCTTGCGCATCCAGAACGAAGTCGTCACGGGCATCGAACAGCTCACCTTTCCTCGCGCCGCGAAATCGCTTCGCAGCGCCGTTTCGGCCGGAACCTAAACCAGTTGCCCCGTTGCGTCAAACCCCAGGCAGCCGTCCCTGATGCTCAAAGATGGGTGCGCAGCTCCCAAAGTTCCGGAAAAAGCGAGATTTCAAGCATCCGGCGCAGATACTGCACGCCAGACGTGCCGCCGGTGCCGCGTTTGAAGCCGATGATCCGCTCCACCGTCGTCACGTGATTGAAACGCCAGCGGCGGAAGTAATCCTCGAAATCCACAAGCTTTTCAGCAAGTTCATAGGCCTGCCAGTAGGTGCCCGGATCACGGTAGACCATCAGCCAGGCATCGCGCACACCGTCGTCCGGCGTCCAGGGCCGGGCAAGATCGCGGGTCAGGATTTCTGACGGCACCGGCAGCCCGTTTCGCGCCAGAAACCGCAGCGCCTCGTCATAAAGCGACGGGCGGGCAAGTTCTGCCTCAAGCTGGAGGAGGAGATCGGCCCGATGCGCATGCGGTTTCAGCATGGCGAGGTTGCGGTTGCCGACGGCATATTCGATCAGCCGGTACTGCCAGGACTGAAAACCGGAGGACTGGCCCAGATCGTCGCGAAAATGCGTGTAGTCCGATGGGGTCATCGTGCGCAGCACGTCCCAGGCGCTGTTCAGCTGCTCGAAGATGCGCGCGATCCGGGCCAGCATCTTCAACGCCTCGGGCGCCCGATCCGCGGCAATCGCCCGCCGTGCCGCGTCAAGCTCGTGCAGGGCCAGCCGCATCCAGAGCTCGGAGGTCTGATGCTGGATGATGAACAGCATCTCGTCATGCGCCGAGGTCAGCAGATGCTGGGCCCCGAGGATCTGGTCGATGCGCAGATAGTCGCCATAGGACATGCGGCCATCGAACGACATCTCGGCGCCGTCATCGGCAGGATCGAAGGGGCAGCGCGTCATCTCTTTCTCTCCTTGCTGCGGGATCAGGGACAGCAGCACCGTTCTGCACAAGAACAATGGCCCTGCCCATCGCCATCGGCGGCAAGAATGGCAGATGCCTTTCAGCTTGGCTCAAATATCCCCGCCGGAGGCATCTGCGATCCCGGTCAGGAGCCTCGCGGGGATATTTGAGCCAAGCTGAAAGCCTGTTACGTGACCTTCGCGCGGGCTTTGAATTCCGGCCTGTCCCAGTGAGAATATTCCATGATCCGGGTCAGCACATGGGCCGCGCGGGCGATGTCGTCTTCGTCGATGTAAAGCGGGGTGATCCCGAAGCGCAGGATGTCGGGGGCGCGGAAGTCACCGATCACGCCCTCGGCGATCAGGGCCTGCATGATGGCATAGCCTTCGGGATGGCGGAAGCTGACCTGGCTTCCCCGCATCAGATGGGACCGGGGGGTGGCGAGCGTCAGGCCAGTCGTCTGCGTCTCGATCCGTTTGATGAACTGGTCCTGAAGCCGCAGCGAGGCGGCGCGAAGATCGACCGGATCGACCAGATCCCAGACGTCGAGCGCCGCTTCGAGTGCTGCAAGCTGCAGGACGGGTGGGGTTCCGACGCGCATCCTTTCGATCCCGCGGGCCGGGCGGTAGCCGAGATCGAAGGCGAAGGGCGCCTCGTGGCCGAGCCAGCCAGAGAGGGCGGGGCGGGTCTTCTCCTGATGCGCTGGGGCGACATAGATGAAAGCCGGGCCGCCGGGGCCGGAATTGAGGTATTTATAGGTGCATCCCACCGCGAAATCGGCTTTTGCGCCGGTCAGATCGACGGGGAAGGCCCCCGCGCTATGGGCCAGATCCCAGATCGTCAGCGCGCCCCGCTCATGCGCGCGTCTTGTCAGATCGGCCATGTCGTGGCGGCGCCCGGTGCGGTAATCGACTTCGGTCAGAAGGGTCACGGCCACGGTATCGTCAATGGCCGACATCACCTCTTCCGGGGCGACCGTCTTCAGCCGGTAACGCCCGCCGAGCGTGCGGCAAAGCCCTTCGGCCATATAGAGATCGGAGGGGAAATTGCCCGTATCCGACAGGATCACCCGGCGGTCGGGCGTCATCTCCAGCGCCGAGGCCAGGGCCTGATAGACCTTGATCGACAGCGTGTCGCCCATCACGACCGTCCCGGGGGCGGCACCGATCAGGCGCGCGATCCGGTCCCCCACGCGGGCGGCTGGTCCATCCAGCCGGCCTTGTTCCAGCCGCGGATCAACAGATCGCCCCATTCCTTGCCGACGACCTCCGCAATCCGCCCAGGTGCGGCTTTGACCAACGGCCCCAGTGAGTTGCCGTCCAGATAGATGATGCCTTCGGGCAGGTGGAAAAGGCGCTTCGTGGCGGCGAAATCGGTGGGCATGGAGCGATCCTTCCGGGGTATCGCGCTGTTATGGCGGGGCGGCGGGAAGATTCCAAGCTTGAAGCGACTTTCGCACGGCTTGCATGTCCTTGTCCGGCCACGCTACACCTTCCGGGGGGGAAGACATGCGCGCCATTCCGGATCTTTTGGACCTGCCGCCGGTCTGGCTGGTGCTGCACCTTCTGGTGGCAGCGCTGGTCGGGCATGTCGCGGCGCTGCCGGTTCCGGGCGGCGTCGGCCAGTGGGCGGGGGCCGCGCTTGGCCTTG
>JAAURK010000367.1 GCA_012032275.1 Tabrizicola sp. | reverse complement strand
ATGAGCATCGTGTGGCCCGCGAAGACGAGGGTCGTGCCCGTCCATGCCCGCGCCGCGGATCTCGAGCGACTCCCGGGACTTGCGGAACTGCCCCACTCGTAGGCCCGGGTCTCGATCTCGAAGCGCCCCGGCCCGAACTCGACGACCGCCGCGTCGCCCGCTGCCTGCGCTGCGGATCGGCGCTCGCCAGCCGCGATGCGACAAGCCTGCAGCGGGTCTGGGCCTGGATGATTGCAGGCTTCATCGCCTATATCCCGGCCAATCTTTACCCGATGCTGGAAACGACGACATTGGGCAGAACCCAGGACAACACGCTGGTCGGCGGTGTGGTGGAGCTTTTCGCCCATGGATCCTACGCTGTTGCAGCAATCGTCTTCTTCGCCAGCATCGTGATCCCCGTCGGCAAGTTTGTCGCCATTGCCTATCTCGCGCTCGGCATCAGCTATCCACGGCAGACGCCCGTGCGGCTGCGCCATCGGCTTTACCAGGTCGTCGAATTCATCGGGCGCTGGTCGATGATCGACGTCTTTGTGGTTGCGATCCTGTCGGCGCTGGTCCAACTGGGGTCTGCCGTCACGATCCAGCCGGGCATCGCCGCCGTCAGTTTCGCTTTGTCCGTTGCCTTCACCATGCTTGCCGCGATGAGCTTCGATTCCCGGCTGATCTGGGACACTGACGCGGAGACATTCTGATGAGCCTGCCCGATCCGCCGATGATGGACGTGGATCCGCCACGCCGCTCGCCCTGGCGCAACCTGTCGCTTGTCTGGCTGGTGCCGCTTGTCGCGCTGGCCGTCTCTCTGGGCATCGCCTGGCAAAGCTACAGCCAGCGCGGAACCCTTGTCAGAATCTATTTCCAGACCGCCGCCGGCGTGATCCCCGGAGAGACGACCGTCCGCTTCCGCGACGTGGTTGTCGGCACTGTGGAACAGGTGCGGTTCTCGGCGGATATGGAGCGGGTGATCGTCTCGGCCCGCATCGACAGGGAGGTCGCCGCGACCCTGCCGCCGGACAGCCAGTTCTGGGTGGTGCGGCCCGAAGTCAACGCGCGCGGGGTCAGCGGCCTCTCCACAGTGCTGTCGGGCGTGTTCATCGAAGGCGCGTGGCGCCCGGTGACGGGGTCGACGGCGCGCCAGTTCCGGGGATTGCCCAGCGCCCCGATCGTGCGCCCCGGGCGCGAAGGCACCCGGATCCTTCTGCGCAGCAACGACGGCAGCCTGCTGCCCGAAGCGGCACCGGTCTTCTTTCGCGGCGTGGAGGTCGGCAGGCTCGACGTGCCCCGGGTCAGCGACAGCGGCGATGCGGCCATCGTGGAAGCCTTCATCAACGCGCCTTATGACCGCTACATCACCACGGCGACACGGTTCTGGGACACATCGGGATTCTCGGTGAAGCTTGGCACCGGCGGGGTCGATCTCAGCGTCGCCAGCATCGGTGCGCTGCTGAGTGGCGGGGTCGCCTTCGACACCACCTTTTCGGGGGGCGAGCCGATCACGGATGCCACCACCTTCACCCTGTTCATCGACGAGGAATCTGCCCGGCAGAGCATTTTCACCCAGCTCGGCGCGAATGCGGTGCAGATGGCGATCATCTTCACCGGGTCGATCAGCGGGCTGACGGCCGCGCGCCAGTCGAATACCGTGGCCTCCGGGTCGGCGAGGTAAGCGGGATCACGGCCTTTCTGGAAGATGGTCCGCGCGGTCAGGACGTGCTGCTGCGCACCTCTGTCGCGATCGATCCGCAGGCGCTTGGCCTTGACGCCGATACCGGGCAGGACGCCACGCTCGCCTTCCTTCGCGCTGCAGTTGCCAAAGGTCTTCGCGCCCGGCTGACCACCTCCAGCCTCTTTTCCGCTGCCCTCAAGATCGAACTTGTGGATCTGCCTGACGAACCCACCGCCGAGATCGCGCTGGATGCCGACGGCATTCCGATCCTTCCCAGCGTCGCCTCTGACCTGCCCGATTTCACGGCCACCGCAGAAGGCGTGCTGGAACGGATCAACGCCCTTCCCATCGAGCAGCTGATGGATCAGGCGATCTCGCTCATGGCTTCGATCGAGGCGGTGGCGGCATCGGACGGCACGCGCGCGGCGCCCGATGCGCTGGTGGCGCTTCTGAACGACACCCGCGCCCTCGTCGCGCAAGAAGATATGCAGGCGCTTCCGGGTGATCTGCGTGGCGCGGTTGCCGATCTGCGCGCCGTGGTCGCCGATCTTCAGCAGCGCGGCGCCGTTGAAAAGCTGGTCAGCGTTCTGGAGAATGCCGACAAGGCGGCCGCCGATCTGGCCACCGCATCGACGGATTTCCCCGCCCTTGTCGCCGATCTGCGCGCGGTTGCGGCCAAGGCGAATGCGCTGAAGGCCGAAGAGCTGATCGACAGCACGACGAAACTGCTGCAAAGCGCCGATGCGGTGATCGCCACGGATGCCGCACAGGCCCTTCCTGCCGATCTGTCGGACGCACTGGCCGAAGTGAAAGCCGCCCTGAAAGAGCTGCGCGAAGGCGGGGCGGTCAGCAATGCGAATGCCACGCTCGCCGCCGCGCGGGATGCGGCAGAGGCCGTCTCCACCGCCGCCAGAAGCCTTCCCGATCTGACTGCCGATCTGGAAGCGCTCGTCGGGCGGACCGATGCGCTGATCGCCAGCTACGGCGAGAAATCGGCCTTCAACAGCGAAACGCTCGAGGTTCTCCGCGAGGTGCAGGAAGCCGCGAAAGCAGTCGCCCAGCTTGCCCGCGCCATCGAGCGCAACCCAAATTCCCTGCTGACCGGAAAGTGACACGATGAAACCCCTGGCCGCCCTCATCCTCAGTGCCGCCCTGGCTGGTTGCGGCGACAACAATGCAAGGTTCGAAATCGCGCCGACGGTCGCCACAGCCGAGGCCAGCCTTCGCGTCGGCAGCATCGAGGTGCGCGACGTCTCGCTGCCCGCCTATGCCGCCGCCTCCGAGATCGTGGCGGAGGATGCGGATGGCGCGCTCCGTCCGCTTGAAAAGGCCGTCTGGGCCGACGATCCGGGCCGCGCCGTCACCGGCGCTCTGGCCCGCAGCCTTGATCTGAAATCCACCGCGACCGTCGCCGCCGAACCCTGGCCGCTTGCCGACGACCCCGATCTGCGGCTGGATCTGCGGATCGACCAGATGATCGCCCGCGCCAATGGCAGCTTCGAGATGACCGGCCAATATGCGCTCGCCTCGCCCAACGGCACGGCCCGCGAGACGATCCAGCGCTTCGCGATCAACGTCCCGCTCGTCAACACCGCCCCCGCGACCGTGGCCACCGCAGCAGGCGCAGCCATCGACCGGCTGGCAGACGAGATCATCGCCCTGCACTCTAGAGCAACCTGCGCTTACGTTGAATCGAGGGATTCCCCTGAGGGTCTAACTGTGATTCATCCCTTTCAGGAGGATCACGCCATGCCCGCACCGCTCTCGCTCGACATTCGTCGG
>JAAURK010000366.1 GCA_012032275.1 Tabrizicola sp. | reverse complement strand
CCGGGCGAGGCGGAGGCGCTGGATCTGGCGCGCGCGCTGGCCGAGGGGATGCCGGGCTGGAGGATCTGGTGGCCGACCGTCTGGCGCGGCAGCCCCCGGGGCGAACCGGAAAGGTCGCAAGCGTGCAATCGGCCCTCCGCCCGCAGGAGGCGGATACCTGGACGATCGCGCTTTACGGCCAGTCCCAGTCCGAGGTGGCGGTGATCGGCGAGGGGGCGACCAATCTTGATCTGACGGTCGCCGATGAGGCCGGCCAGCCGGTCTGCGCCGATCTTTCGGCCTCCGACATCGCGCTTTGTGCTTTTGCGCCCGCCCGAAACGGCTATTTCACGGTGACGGTCCGGAATGCGGGAACCTTGCCGGGGCGCTATACCCTCCTCACCGATTGAACGCCGTTTGATGACCGGATTTGTCATGCAATACCGTCTTTTCAAATGGCGGCGGCGGTGCCAGTGTTTGCGGATCACATGCCCGCCGGGGCGGCCAGACACAGGATCAGTCATGACGTTGAAATCCCTTTCGATCATTTTGGCGACAACCGCGCTTGGTGGCATGGCGCTGCCGGTTCTGGCGCAGGACAAGACCGGCACCAATGTGAATGCCGAAGCCACCGGCACGCCGGGCGGCGCGTCCACCATGGGCCTCGCGCAGGAGCTTTACGCGACGGGCCTCGCCTCGGGCGATGCGCTGACGGTGCTGACGGCGGCAAAGCTGGCCGCCTCGGTCGAGGTGAAGGAAGGCGGCGAGATCAAGAAGACCACGACGGGCGATGAACCTGCCGATGACGCCGAAGGCGCTGCCGAAGCGCCGGTCGATGCCACGGTGATGCTGGCCAAGGCGAAGGAGCTTGCGGCCGATGACGAGGTGCTGACGGGCCTGATTGCCGATGCCGAGGCGGAAGGGTCGCGCGGGCGGATCGGCGGGGCGTCACAATGGCTGTCGCGGCTTCCTCGCGGACGAAGCGATGTATGGGAGATTCCGTTCTACGGCAATTCCTACGCAGAAGTGGCCATCGTCGGGGATGGCGATGCCAATCTCGACGTATCGATCACCGATGAGAACGGCAATGTCATCTGCTATGACGTCAGCTATTCCGACAAGCTTTACTGCGACTTCACCCCGGCCTGGGACGGCTATTTCTACGTCACCGTCGAAAACCGGGGCCGGTCGCGCAACAGCTATTACCTGATGACGAACTGACCCTGGCCGGAGGGTCCGGCGCTTTTCGGACCGGCCCTAATGGAAATCCCGCGATTTCGGCAGGATGCGGAGATCGCGGGGATGGCGGTGCGCGGGTTCGCGGACGGGGCGCAAAACCTCGTCGCTGCGCGACATCTCGATCTTCATCGGGTCGTTCGACAGCCGGTCCAGCGCGTCGCTGCGGTCAAGGATTTCTGCCGCCACCACATGGATGACATCTGCGTCGCGCTGCAGATGGCCGCGCACATCCATCAGCCGCGCGGTCATGATCGTCTTGCGAAAAGCCGCCATGACCTTGGGCCAGACCACCAGATTGGCCACACCCGTTTCATCCTCCAGCGTGATGAAGCAGACGCCCTTGGCGCTGCCGGGGCGCTGCCGGATCAGAACGATCCCGGCCAGCTTCAGGCGCTGGCCGTTCCGCAACCGCGCAAGATCGGCTGCGGTGCGATAGCCCTGACGCAGAAGGCTTTGCCGCAGGAACGAGATCGGATGCGCCTTGAGCGAGAGGCGCAGGGTCTGGTAATCGGCGACCACATGCTCGCAGACCGGCATGGAGGGCAAAGTGACACGCGGCTCGCCCCCCTCATCCCGTTCTATGCGGAAGAGCGGCAGGTCGGGGGCATCCTTCAGGGCCTTCGCCTCCCACAGGGCGGCACGGCGGTCGAGGCCCATGGAGCGGAAGGCATCGGCCGCCGCAAGGGTGCGGATCGTGCGGCCATTCAGCCGGGCGCGGGCCACCAGATCGGGCAGGTCGGCAAAGGGTTCGTCGCGCGCCGCCATCAGGCGTTCCACCGCGTCTTGCCGCAGCCCGTCGATCTGCCTGAGGCCCAGACGCAGGGCAAAGCGGTTGCCAGAGGGTTCCAGGGTATTGTCCCAAGTGCTGAAATTCACGTCGGCCTCGCGCACCTCCACCTCATGCTCGCGGGCGTCACGGACGATCTGGGCGGGCGCGTAAAAGCCCATCGGCTGTGAGTTCAGAAGGGCACAGGCGAAGGCCGCCGGGTAATGGCATTTCAGCCAGGATGAGACATAGACCAGAAGGGCAAAGCTGACCGCGTGGCTTTCAGGGAAGCCATAATCGCCGAAGCCCTTGATCTGGTTGAAGCATCTTCGCGCGAAGTCCGGGTCGTAGCCGCGGCCGATCATGCGGCTGACCATCAGCTCCTCCAGCTCGCCGATCGTGCCGCGGGACCGGAAGGTGGCCATGGCCTTTCTCAGCGCGTTCGCCTCTTTCGACGAAAACTCGGCGGCGACCATGGCGATCTTCATCGCCTGTTCCTGAAAGATCGGCACACCAAGCGTGCGGCCAAGGATGTTCCTCAGCTCGTCAGGGTCATGGGGCAGTCCGGGCGAGGGATAATCCACCGGCTCCTTGCCACTGCGGCGGCGCAGATAGGGATGCACCATATCGCCCTGAATGGGGCCGGGGCGGACGATGGCGACCTCGATCACCAGATCGTAGAACCGGCGCGGCTTGAGGCGCGGCAGCATGTTCATCTGCGCCCGGCTTTCCACCTGGAAGACACCCACGCTGTCGCCCTTGCAGAGCATGTCATAGGTGGCCACGTCGTCCGGCGGGATCGAGGCGAGGTCATGCATGACGCCGTAGTGGCTTTGCAAAAGGCCAAAGCATTTGCGGATGCAGCTCAGCATGCCAAGCGCCAGGATGTCGACCTTCAGGATCCCCAGTTCATCAATGTCGTCCTTGTCCCATTCGATGAAGCTGCGGTCAGGCATCGCGGCATTGCCGATCGGCACGGTTGCATGCAGGGCGCCTTCGGTCAGGATGAAGCCGCCGACATGCTGGCCAAGATGCCGGGGCATGCCGATCATCGCTTCGGCCAGGCGGATCGTGCGCAGCATCAGGGGGTCGGTCAGATCGACCCCGGCCTCGCGGCTGTTCGCCTCGCCCATGCTGGTGCCCCAGCTGCCCCAGACGGTTTTGGCCAAGGCCCCCGTCACATCCTCGGACAGGCCCATGGCCTTGCCGACCTCGCGGATGGCGGATCGGGGGCGGTAGTGGATGACGGTGGCGCAAAGGCCCGCACGGTGGCGGCCATATTTTTCGTAGATGTGCTGAATGACCTCTTCCCGCCGCTCATGTTCGAAATCTACATCGATATCGGGGGGCTCATCCCGGTCCATGCTGATGAAACGTTCGAAAAGGAGTTCCTGTTCGGCCGGGTCGACCGAAGTGATGCCCAGCACGAAGCAGACCGCCGAATTCGCCGCGACCCGCGACCCT
>JAAURK010000365.1 GCA_012032275.1 Tabrizicola sp. | reverse complement strand
ACCGGGCCGATGCGGGCAGCGTTCTCGTCGATGGCCAGCCCGCCGCACCGGGCCCGCGCGCCCGTATCCGCGCCGGTTTCGGCCTCGTTCCCGAGGAGCGCAAGCGTGATGGGATCATCCGCCACCGCCCTATCACCACCAATATCGGCCTGCCCGCGATGCGGCGCTTTTCGCGCCTTGGTCTGATCCGCAAACGGCTTCTGAGATCCCGCGCGGAGGCGCTGATGCGCGAGGTCGGCCTGCGCCCGCTGGAGGTAGGTCGCCCCATCGGCAGCTTTTCCGGCGGCAACCAGCAAAAGGCGATCATCGGTCGCTGGCTGGCCGCCGACACGCGCATCTTCCTCTTCGACGAGCCGACCCGTGGCATCGATGTGGGCGCCAAGGCCGAAATCTACGATCTGATCGAACGGCTTGCCCGCGAGGGCGCGCGGTGATCGTCGTCTCTTCCGAACTCCCCGAGGTGATCCGCGTCTCTGACCGGGTGCTGGTGATGCGCGAGGGCCGCATCAGTGCCACCCTCGGCCCCGGTGAAATCACCGAAGCGAACATCGCCCGCCACGCCATCCCCGCCTCCTGACAAAGGCTTGCCATGCCAGACTTTTCCCGAAACCCGGTCCTGTCGCGCATCCGGTTCCGAGAGGCGGGAACGCTACTCGGCCTGATCCTGATCGGCGCCGTCTTCGCCTGGCAGTCGGAGACCTTCCTGACTGCACCCAACATCATCAACATCCTGCAGCAATCGGCGATCAATGCCTGCATCGCGCTGGGGATGACGCTGGTGATCATTTCGGGCGGGATCGATCTGTCGGTCGGGCCGGTGGCTGCCCTTTCTGCGGTTCTCGGGGCGGCGATGCTGGTGGCGGGCGTTCCCGTCCCGCTGGCCATTCTCGGGGCGCTGGCGGTGGGTGCGCTGTGCGGGTTTTGCAACGGCGCGCTGATCGCCTGGGGCGGACTACAACCCTTTATCGTCACGCTGGGGGGCCTGTCGCTTTATCGCGCGCTGGCGCTGATCTATACCGGAGGCACGCCGATCTTCGGCCTGCCGGCCGAGTTTCGCGCCCTGACCAACGGCACGCTGATGGGGGTGCCGAACCCGGTGGTTGCGGTCGCGGTTCTTGCAGCACTGGCCTGGGTGATCCTGAACAAGACACCGCTTGGCGAATATTTCATGGCCGTGGGCGGCAATCCCGAAGCCGCGCGCATCGCAGGCGTTCCGGTCACGCTGACCAAGCTTGCCGCCTACATGATCTCGGGCCTGATGGCGGCCGTTGCCGCGATGATCCTGATCGGGCGGCTTGGGGCTGCCGAACCGACGCTTGGCACGCTTTGGGAACTGGATGCCATCGCCGCCGCCGCAATCGGCGGGGCGAGCCTGATGGGCGGGCGCGGGTCGATCATCGGCACGCTGATCGGGGCCATCATCCTTGGAACGCTGCGCAACGGGCTGACGCTGATGAATGTGCAGGCCTTCTACCAGTTGCTTGCGACCGGGATCATCATCATTGTCGCCATGCTGATCGACAAGCTGACCAGCGGAAAGCAGGGGTGAGCCATGGGGGACGCGCGCGCGGTGGGCGCACAGATCAGGATGCGATTGCCCGGCCTGACGCCGCTGGAAGGCAAGGTGGCAGCCGACATCCTGGCCCGCAAGGACATCGACGAGGCAACCCCGCTGCGCAGTGTCGCGGAAGGTTCGGGCGTCTCCGAGGCGATGGTGGTCAAGGTCGCCAAGAAGCTCGGCTTTGCGGGCTTTCGCGAGTTTCGCCAGGGGCTGGTGGATTACTACAGCTCCGACACCGCCGCACTTCATTCCGAGATCGGCGCCGAGGATACCGCGGGCCAGATCGTGCAGAAAGTCTTCCGCACCGCGATGCAGGCGCTTGAGGAAACCTTTGCCATCCTCGACCTCGAAGCGTTTGAGCGGGCTGCCGATTTTCTGCACCGCGCCCGCCAGCGCGATCTTTACGGGCTGGGCGGATCGGCGCAGATCGCCCGCGATGTCAGCCACAAGTTCCTGCGCATCGGCATCCGCACGTCGGTCTTTGACGATGCGCATATGATGGTCATGTCGGCAGCACTTCTGGGGCATGACGATGTGGCGATTGCCTTTTCGCATTCCGGCAGCACGACGGCGGTGATCGAGGCGGTCGAGCTGGCGCGGCGCAACGGCGCGCGCACCGTCGGCGTCACCAATTATGCCGACAGCCCGCTGGCGCGCATCGTCGATGTGGTCTTGTGTTCGACGGCACAGAACAACCCGCTGCTTGGCGAGAATGCCACGGCCCGGATTGCGCAACTCAATCTGCTCGACGCGCTCTTCGTCGCCGTGGCGCAGCGAGACCGCGCGGCGGCGGATGCCAACCTCAGCCGGACGATGCGCGCCGTTCAGGCCAAACGAAAGCTGTAAGGAGCCGCCCTTGACCCGCGCCACCGTTCTTGTCGTCGGCAGTCTGCACTACGACATCATGGTCGAAACCGATCATCTGCCGCGCAAGGATGAAACCGCCGTGGGCCATCGCTGGTATCCGAAATTCGGCGGCAAGGGGGGCAATCAGGCGGTGTCGGCGGCTCTGCACGGGGCGGCGGTGCGTTTTCTGGGCGCGGTCGGGACGGATGACTTCGGGCGCTTCCTTGCTGCGGGGCTGGAGGCGGCAAAGGTCGATCTGCGGTTTCTGCGGCAGGTGGAGGATGCGGGATCGGGGCTGAGCGTGGCGCTGCAGGACAGTGCGGGGGATTATGCCGCCACCATCGTCTCGGGGGCCAATCAGCGCATCGACCCGCACTGGCTTCAGGACAGCGCGCTGTGGGCCGATGTGGGCCTTCTGGTCTTGCAGAACGAAGCGCCAGAGCAGGTGAACATTGCCGCTGCCGCGCAGGCCCGCCATCGCGCGGTGCCGGTGATCCTGAACGCGGCGCCAAGCCGCCCGCTTTCGGCGGCGTTGCGACGGGATGTCGACATTCTGGTCGTGAACGCCGTCGAAGCCGAGATGATGGGCGCGGCACCGGTTGCCAGTCTGGCCAGCGCGGCCGAAGCGGCGCGGACCCTCGCGGCGGATGCCGCCAGCGTCATCGTCACTGCAGCTGCACGGGGCCTTGCGGTCTGCGAGGCAGGCAAGGCCAGCTACCAGATCCCTGCCACTCCGGTGCGGATGGTCAGCAGCCACGGTGCCGGCGATGCCTTCATCGGCGCGCTTGCCGCAGCGCTTGTCGCGGGGTCGTCGCTTCGTGCCTCCTGCGAGGCCGCGTCCCGGGCCGCGGCGGCGCATGTATCGCAGGCGAGGGCGTAAGACGCCAGGCGTCAGGTCACGCCCTCGTCGCGGCAGTCTCGCCCCAAAGCGCCCGCAACCACCCGGTCAAGGCGGCAGGTCCAGCGGCAGGGTGGTGTCTATATCATGCCGCGGGGCAAGGCCGGTCGGCCTGGCCCGTGCGGCAAGGGCGATCAGTTCGGGCACGTAATCCGCA
>JAAURK010000364.1 GCA_012032275.1 Tabrizicola sp. | reverse complement strand
TTTCCGCGCGTTCCGCCAGAAGGGTCGCGACCTCTGCCGCAGTGCCTGCGGGCTGGCGCAAGCCGTGTTCGCGGATCGGCGGGTCTGGCAGTGGCGTCGCCTGCGGAAGCAGCGCGCGGCCCGGGGTTTCATGCGCAGCCGCTGGCAGGGCGGAAGCGACCGTCATCTGCGACCGGATGGTTGCAATCAATCCCATGTCGTACTTCCCCATCAGACTTTCCCCAGTCCTAACATATGATGAATTCCACCTCGTGGCGCGGCAGAAATGCCTAGAATTCTAGGCATCGGGGCGGCCCGCCCGACAAGCCGCCGCTCAGGGCTGCAGGAGCCGGGTGAAAACCGTCTCCAGAAACCGCCCGGCTTCGGCAAAGGGGTCGTGCCCGGCGCCCAGCACCGCGCGGACCTGCACGTCGAAATCGGCGTAATGCTGCGTCAGCGCCCAGATCGAGAAGATTAGATGCACCGGATCGACCCGCGCGATCCGGCCCTCGTCCATCCAGCGGGTCAGGACGGCGGCCTTCTCGGCCACAAGCTTGCGCAGATCGCCCTCGATCGCCCCGCGCATCCGTGGCGCACCCTGCAGGATCTCGTTGGCGAAAAGGCGGCTTTCGCGCGGGTAATCGCGGGCGAGGTCGAGCTTGCGGCGCACATAGCCAAGCATTTCCTCGACCGGCTTTCCCTGTGGGTCCATGGCCCGAAGCGGGTCGAGCCAGGTGTCCAGCAAACCGGTCAGCAGCTCTTGATGCATCGCCTCTTTGGAGGGGAAATAGTAAAGCAGGTTCGGCTTTGACAACCCCGCCCGTTCGGCGATCTGGTCCAGCGTCGCGCCGCGAAATCCATGGATCGAAAAAACGTCCAGCGCCGCGTCCAGGATGGTGTCGCGGTTCTTCTGCTGGATGCGGGTGCGGGGTTTTGCGGACATGTCCTGGGATCACCTGAGCCTGAATGTCATGGATAGCGCGGCCAAAACGACAAGGTCAATTCACGCGCCCCGGGCCGCGGCCATGCCTGCAGTCAGAAGTGCGATGAAGGCCGCAAGCTCGCCCGGCAGCGCGTCTTCCCTGGCGCCGACGAAACGACCCTCCAGCGAGACCTTCACGATCCCGTGGACAGCGGCAAAGAGAGTGCGGGCGCGCAGATGGAGCGCGGCCTCGTCAAGCCCCGGCGCAAGGGCTGCAAGCGGGGCCACGATATGGGCGATCAACACCGCATGTTCGGCCAGATGCCAGTCGGGCACCTGCGCGCTGTCCGGCATGTGGTGATCGAAAAGCGCTGCCCAGAGATGCGGGTTGTCGCGCGCGAAGGCCAGATAGCCCTGCGCCAGTGCCGCGAGCTTCAGGCCGGGATCGGTGGCCGAGGCGGCCGCAATCTCCAGCGCCGACCCAAGCCGGGCGAGGGTGCGGGAGTTCACATGCAGGACAAGCAGGTCGATATCGGCGAATGCGGTATAAAGCGCACCAAGCGCGCAGCCCGCATCCGAGGTAACTTCACGCGCCCGCAGCGCCGCCAGTCCCTGCGCCGCGATCCGGTTTTCGGCCGCATCGACCAGCCGGGTTTTCAGATCGGCCTTCTTCTGATCGCGCTTCTCGGTCATGTCATGCTCCAGAAAAATGAACACTGTTCATTTTATCGCTTGAACGTCGTTCAGAATCATGTATGTTCATTCTTGAACAACGTTCATAGCGCTGGAGGAAAGAATGTTCAAACAGATTGTGACGCTGATCCGTGGACGCCAGCATGATGCGGCCGAGGCCTTCACCGATGCCAATGCGATGGCGCTGTTGCGTCAGCAGATCCGCGATGCGGCTTCGGCGGTGGAAGCCTCGCGCCGGGCTGTCGCGCTGGCCATGGCCCAGGGCGAACGCGAGGCGAACCAGCGCAGGCGGCTGGAGGGCCAGATCGCCGATCTGGAGACGCGGACAATGGCGGCATTGACCCAGGGGCAGGAGGAACTGGCCCGTGCCGCGGCCGAGACGATCGCGCATCTGGAGGCGGAGCGGGATACGGCGGCAAGGGCGGGCGAGGCATACGGCACAGAGATCGCCCGCCTTCGCACCCATCTGCGCGAGGCAGAGACCCGGCTCCGTGCGCTTGAAAGGGGGCAACGGCTGGCCTTTGCCACCGACCAGACCCAGCGCCTGCGCCGTCAGATCCCCGCAGCCGGTGTCGCCGCGATCAGCGAGGCGGAGGCCACGCTGAAGCGGCTGGAAGACCGTCAGGCGCGGATCGAGGCCACGGATATGGCCTTGATCGAGCTTGATGGCCAAAGCTCGGCCGAGCAGTTGCGCGAAAAGCTTGCGGCTGCTGGCTGCGGCACACCGATCCGGGTGGGGGCCGAAGACGTGCTCGCCCGGCTGAAAGCGAAAGCTGCGGCCGACAAACCCTCTGCCGCGTGACCCCGATCAACCCGAAATCACCAGACCCTGAAAAACCGGAGAAAGACCATGAACAACGACCCCCTTCCCGTGAAACCCTCGAACGCCTGGAACCTCTTCACGATCGTGAGCTTCGTTGTCGCGGCGACAATGATGGCGGGCGGCATCTACTTTCTGGAAGCCTCCTTCGCCGCGAAGGGCTTTTACGCCATGTCGGCGCTGATGCTGGTGCATACGACCGTTTCGATCACCAAGACGCTGCGTGATGGCGAGGAATCGAACCGCCTCCACAACCGGCTGGAAGAAGCCCGCACCGAGAAGTTGCTGATGGAGGTGGCCGCACCGCGCTGATCCGTCAGACGCGCTCTGCCGGCGGCCTTCGCCCTTGGCGATAAGGGCCGCCATGCGTTGAACGGCCATCAGTTCCAGCAGCGCCACCTCGGATCCGCCAATGGCCGGGCGGTTCAGGGCAAGGACGGTCAGCGGATCGGTGGTAATGTTCAGCGCATGCGTCGCTTCGAACCGATCGAGAAGCCAGATGACCTGCTCCGCCTCGCCGGTGGGCAGGTCTTTCGCCGTGGCACGGGTTTGCACCGGCCTCTGGGCAAAGGCGCGGCGCAGATCGTCCGGATCGAAATCCTCCAGATCGGCGGCGGCGAGGAGGGCGGCCAAAATCGCGCGCACGGGAGTCATAGGGGCGTCATCGGGCGTCAAACCTCGATTGGAACGCAACTGGTACGCCAGCCAGAAGCTGAGCGCGAAGATGCCCGCATCCATCATCTGATGGATTTGCATTGAACTTGCCGGTCTCGACGAAGCTGAGGTGCCGCGTCGAGACCTCGGCCTGCCTCGGCCCGCTTGACGCGGATCTCGCTGAGCTTCTTCGACTCGCGGATGATGACATAGTCGCCCGCGGCGCCCGGTATCGATATCAACTGGTCGACACCCCCTTTACCCCACAGGCCACGGCCACTCCGGTCAGAAGGCCGGTGACGTTTTGAGCAGGTGATGCCTGATCTTTAGGAGCAACACCTTCTAGGCGTATGGACATCGTCGCGCCTGCTGTCGCCTGAAACGCATGGTTAGCCGGCCGAAGCGGCGATCACCTGGGCACGAAATATCTTCG
>JAAURK010000363.1 GCA_012032275.1 Tabrizicola sp. | reverse complement strand
TGGAACCTGGACGGGCATCGCGGCGTATCCGGCGACCTTGCCGCCGTCACCGACTGGGAGGCGACGGCCACAGCGCTGTCCGCCCCGTTCGGTGCGCCACAGATCGTCCTTCACGCCGCGGGGGTGAACCTGCGCGAACCCTGGCAGAGGATCGGCGACGAAAGCTGGGACCGCACGCTGGAACTGAACCTCAAGGTACCGTTCTTCCTTTCGCGGGCGCTGGTGCCGGGAATGAAGGGCTGGGGCCGCATCGTCACCTTCGCATCGCTGCAGTCCACGCGGGCGTTTCCGAACTCGATCCCCTATGGCGCCTCGAAGGGCGGCATCGTGCAACTGACCCGCGCCATGGCCGAGGCCTGGTCGGCAGGGGGCATCACCGTGAACGCCATCGCGCCCGGCTTCTTTCCTACCGAACTGACCGGACCGGTCTTTGCCGACCCGGACCGCGCCGCACGGAACGCCGCGCAGACCTGCATTGGCCGGAACGGGAAGCTGGACGATCTGGTGGGACCGGCCGTGTTCCTGGCATCCGAAGCATCCGCCTATGTGACGGGTCAGGTGCTTCCCGTTGACGGAGGGTTCACCGCGAAATGAAGGCACTTGTCCAGACGGCGGCACGCGAGATGGTTTTCCGCGACGCGCCGGAACCCGAAGGCCCGTTGGTCGACGTTGCCTTCTGCGGCATCTGCGGCTCTGACATGCACGCCTATGCGGGCCACGATCCGCGCCGCCCCCCGCCACTGATCCTCGGGCACGAGATTGCGGGGCATGATGCCGCGGGCAGGGCGGTGACGGTCAATCCGCTGGTCACCTGCGGAAGCTGCCCGGCCTGCCTTGCGGGCCGCGATAACCTGTGCCCGACGCGCCAGATCCTGTCGATGCCGCCGCGAGAGGGCGGGTTTGCCGAGCGGGTCGCGGTTCCCGCAGCAAATCTTGTGGCCATCCCGGACGGGGTACCGCTCGAGGCCGCAGCCCTTGCCGAGCCGCTGGCCTGCGGCTGGCATGCCGTCAAGCTGATGCGCCGCATTGCACCCTTGGGCGAAGCGCTGGTCTTCGGTGGCGGCGCCATCGGGCTTGGCGCGGCGCTGGCGCTTCACGCACTGGGGGCGGAAAGCGTGACGCTGGTTGAACCGAATGCCGCGAGGGCGGCACGGCTGGCGGGGCTGCCGGGAGTGCGGGTCACCGATACACCCCACGCGGCCGAGAGCGTGATCGACGGCGTTGGCATCGACGCAACCCGCGCCGCCGCTTTCGCGCATGTCCGGCCCGGCGGCGTCATTGCCCATATCGGCCTTGGCGGCGGCACTGGCGGCTTTGACCCGCGCCGCGCGACATTGCAGGAAATCACCTTCTTCGGCACCTATACCTACACCGCCGAAGACTTCCGCGAAACGGCCGAGGCGATCTTCGACGGCCGTCTTCCGGTGGCGGCACATCTGGAGGCGCTGACCCTCACGCGGCCGCTGGCGGAGGGGGCGGAGGCGTTCCGCGATCTTGCCCTGGGCGCGGTGGCCGCGCCCAAGGTCTTGCTGCGGCCCTGAAACCTGGGCCCTGAATCCCTGACCCGGCCGGTCAGGCAGACCGGTAAAGCTTGGTCATCGAGAATTCGACATGCCCAAGCGCCTCGGCCGCCGTCGCCCGCCCGTTCGCGGTGCGCTCGATCATGTCGATCAGCGCGTCGCCCGCCTGGTCGATGGTCATCTCGCGGGTCAGGACGCCGGTGACGTCAACGTCGATATGTTCGGCCATCGTCCGCAGCGTGCGCGGATTGCCCGAGATCTTGACGACCGGCACGATCGGGTTGCCGACGACGTTGCCCTGACCGGTCGGGAAGGTATGGATCACATACCCCGCCGCCGCCATCAGCGTCACGCATTCCGCCGCCGCCGAGGATGTGTCCATGAAGTAGAGCCCCGGCCCCTTCTGTGGAACTTCGGCCGGACCCATCGCATCGATATAGGTGCAGTCGCGCCCAATCTTCTCGAGGTTCCCCAGCGCCTTTTCCTCGATCGTGGTCAGGCCGCCGAGGATGTTTCCCTTGGTCGGCTGGCTGTCCGACAGATCCGAGGTCTTGAAAGGCTCGATCACCTCGTCCTGATAGGCCTGGAAGATCTTCATGAACTTCTCGCCCGCCTCGGGCGTCGCCGCGCGCTTCACGCAGATATGCTCGGCCCCGGTGATCTCGGAGGTTTCGCCAAAGCAGCCGTAAAGCCCGTGCGGGATCAGCTTGTCGTACATGTTGCCGACCGTGGGGCAGGACGAGAGGCCCGTCGTCGTGTCGCTTTCGCCGCATTTGGTGGAGACCCAGAGATCGGTGAGCGGGCACGGCTCCTTCTGCAGCTCGGTCGCCCAGTGGACGAATTCCTTCGCCTTCCAGCTTGCCGCGCGGATCGTCTCGAAATCGCCCTTCTGCTCGATCGAGAATTCGGCTACGGGCTTGCCCGTCTCGCGGATGCCCTCGGCGATGACTCGGGTCCATTCCGGCTCGATTCCGATGACGACGACGGCGGCGACATTGGGGTTCGCGCCGGTGCCGATCATGGTGCGGAAATGCAGGTCGAGATCCTTGCCGAACTGCAGGCGCCCGTAGGCATGTGGAATTGCCATCGTGCCCTTGACGTTGTTCGCGACCGCCTCGCAGGCAGCGTTAGAGATGTCGTCGACGGGCAGGATGACGACGTGGTTCCTGACCCCGACGCGGCCGTTCTCTCGGCGCCAGGCATTGACCATGCGGTTGGTGAAATCGAGCGCCATCTTACCACCTCTTCGTCTTGCAATTGTGGGTGTGGACATGCTCGCCCTTCTTCGCGGCGCCCACCATTCTGCCGATATCCTCGCCGTATTTCACCACGGTATCGCCTTCCGACAGATCCCTCAGGGCAACCTTGTGGCCGATCGGAATGTCGGCCTTGGCCAGCAGGCGGAAATCGGAATTGTCATTGGTCACCACGCAGAGCATCTCGGTGCCGGCGGTCAGGCCTTCCACCACCACGACGCCCACATTGTCTTCGTGGTCGTGGACCAGCAATTGCGGAATGTTCACCTGTCGCGTCCTCCCCTTTCATCGGTTGAATAGGGGAGGAGCGTAGCTGCGATTTCAGTCTTATACAAGAGTTCTTATACATGACTTGCGCGCCCGATGATCTTCGGTCTAGATGAGGCGATGACAACCGCCGCTCCGCTTTACCAGCGCATCGCCGCCGACCTCATCGCCAGGATCGGGGTGGGAGAGCTCGCGCCTGGCCGGATGCTGCCGTCCGAGGCGGAGGTGGGGGCGGAATACGGGGCGAGCCAGGGCACCGCGCGCAAGGCGCTCGGCGTGACCGACCTCGACAACGTCACGGTCAGACGAATGCGACCGGCGCGAGTCCTGCCGCCCATCACCTACGTCTGGCAGGTCGAGCTGCGTCCCGGCTCCGGCATCTTCGAAGACGTCATCATCGAGTCCGGGCTTGGCAACCAGCGCGCCCTCGGCCCTACGATCACGATCACGCCCGATCTCGA
>JAAURK010000362.1 GCA_012032275.1 Tabrizicola sp. | reverse complement strand
GTCGCAGTTTCTTGAAATACCCACCTATTAGGGAATGTTCAATGTTCGACGCGGTAGCAGGACGGTTGGGCCTTCGGGCCGTGCAGTCCGGCGTGTATGCCGGGGCGTGGATCGACCAGCCAGAGGGCGGGCAGGTGGTGTCCATCAATCCGGCGACAGGCCAAGAGCTGGGTCGCGTGATGGCGGCCGGGCCGGCTGACTATGACCGAGCGGTTGCTTCGGCGGCGGAGGTGTTTGCAAAGTGGCGAGCCGTGCCGCCGCCGGTGCGGGGGGAGATCGTGCGGCAGATCGGCAACGCCCTGCGCGAGGCGAAGAGCGACCTGGGCATGCTCGTTACGCTGGAGACGGGCAAGATCAAGAGCGAAGGCCTGGGCGAGGTCCAGGAAATGATCGACATGTGCGACTTCGCCGTTGGGCTGTCGCGCCAGCTCTATGGACTGACAATCGCCAGCGAGCGGCCGAACCACCGGATGATCGAGCAATGGCATCCGCTGGGGCCAGTCGGCTGCATCACGGCGTTCAATTTTCCCGTCGCCGTGTGGGCCTGGAACGCGGCCCTGGCGCTGGTCGGCCCCATTTCCCGCCTGAATGCGGACATCACAACCGTCCACAAAACCCACCCCGGCCCGGCTGGCCCCGTGACGGTCACGAACGACGATATCGGACAGTTCATGTGCCGTTTTGCGGGTGGCGCCATGGGTCATCTTTCGTTCAGCCGCGTCGCCCATGGCCGCAAGATGGGCTATGCCTATGACATTAGCGGCACCAAAGGGGCGATCCGCTTTGACCAGGAAGATCAGAATGCCCTCTGGCTATACCGCGCCACCGATCCCCCGGCAGAGCGCGGCTTTCGCAAGATCCTGATGGGCCCCGATCACCCCGATTACCTGCCCTTCTGCCAGGGCCCCGGCCACGGCACCGGCTATCAGGACCAGATCATCATCGAGGCGCGGGATTTCCTGCGCGCTATCGAAACCGGCCAACCCGTCTGGCCCACCTTCGCCGACGGGATGGAGGTGATGCGCGTGATCGACGCCGCGCATCGCAGCCATGCCTCGGGCGCGTGGATTGATTTGTGAAAGGAAAGACATGATCCGTATCGGCAATGCCCCTGTTCATGGGGCGTGGAATTCGCAGGCGACCCCCGCAACCCCGACTGGCGGCGCGTGCTGAAGGATTGCGCGGATGCAGGCTATAAGGGGATCGAGCTTGGCCCCATCGGCTTCATGCCCGAAGACCCCGCAATCCTTGCCGATGCACTGGCCGAAAACGATCTGACCCTGATCGGCGGCGTCGTGTTCCGCCCCTTCCACGATCCCGCCGCATGGGACGATGTCTGGGATGCTGCCACCCGAACCTGCAAGGCGCTGGTTGCCCATGGCGCCCGGCACCTTGTCCTAATCGACAGTATTTCCCCCCGCCGACGCGCCCACCGACGGGCCGGGCAAACGAAGCCGGAAACAGATGGAATACCGCGGAATGGAAAGGCTTCGCCGACCGGTTTCCGCCCGGGTGGCGCAACTGGGTGTGGATCATGGCCTGACGGTGGGTATCCATGCCCATGCCGCCGGTTTCATCGACTTTGAACCCGAACTCGAACGCCTGCTGGATGATATCGACGACAGCCTGCTGAAGATCTGCTTTGATACCGGCCATCATTCCTATGCCGGATACGATCCCGTGGCCTTCATGCGCCGCCATATCGGGCGCATCAGCTATATGCATTTCAAGGATATTGACCCGGTGGTAAAGGCCAATGCCATCGCCAACCGCACCGGGGTTTTACGATGCCTGCGGGCAGGGGATTTTCTGCAACCTCGGCAAGGGTGACGTCGATTTTCCCGCCGTCCGGCAGGTGCTGCTGGATGCAGGTTTCAAAGGCTGGTGCACGGTCGAGCAGGATTGCGACCCCACCAAACCCGGCTCGCCCATCGACGATGCCCGCACCAACCGCGCCTATCTTTCCTCCATCGGCTTTTAGGGAGCAGACCATGACACGCTTGAACTGGGGCATGATCGGTGGCGGTGACGGCAGCCAGATCGGCCCGGCCCATCGCCTGGGGGCCGGGCTTGATGCGCTTTTCACCTTTGCCGCCGCGGCCCTGGACCATGACGCCGACAAAGGCCGCGCCTTTGGCCAGCGCCTTGGCCTCGCCGCAGATCGGTCCTATGGCGACTGGCGCGAAATGCTGGCCAGCGAATCCACGCGCCCCGACCGGGTTGATCTGGTCACCGTCGCCACGCCAAACGCCACGCATTACGCGATTTCCAAAGCGTTCCTTGAGGCAGGCTTCAACGTCCTGTGCGAAAAGCCGATGACGGTAACGGAAGCTGAGGCCGAAGATCTGGTCCAGACCGCCCGCAAGGCTGGCAGGATCTGTGCGGTGAACTATGGCTATACCGGATATGCCCTAGTCCGCCACATGCGCGCCATGGTCGCGCGCGGCGATATCGGCAAGGTCCGCCTTGTGGTCGCCGAATTCGCCCATGGCCACCACGCCAATGCCGCCGACATGGATAACCCCCGCGTCCGCTGGCGCTATGATCCCGCGCAGGCCGGGGTTTCCGCGCAATTCGCCGATTGCGGCATCCACGCCCTGCATATGGCCAGCTTCGTGACCGGGCAAGAGGTCGCGAAACTCTCCGCAGATTTCGCCTCCTGCCTTTCCGTCCGCGTGCTGGAGGATGACGCGATGGTCAACTTCCGCATGACCGGCGGCACCGTGGGGCGGCTCTGGACCTCATCCGTGGCCATTGGCCGCCAGCATGGCCTCACGATCCAGGTGTTTGGTGAAACGGGCGGTCTGCGCTGGGCGCAGGAACAGCCGAACCAGCTGCACTACATGCCCCTTGGCGGGCGCGCCAACGATCATGAACGCGGCGAAGGCAATCTGTCACCCGAGGCGGACCGCGCCTCCGCGTCACCGTCGGCCATGCCGAAGGCATGCCGCTGGCGTTCGGCAACATCTACCGCGATCTGGCTGAAAGCCTGCTGGCCGCCCGAGATGGCCCGTACCCCCGATCCGGCGGTGACATTGTTTCCCGTGGCGGAAGACGGCCTGCGTTCCATCGCCGCCATCCATGCGGCGGTGGCATCGGCCAAGGCTGACGGCGCTTGGGTCGATGCCCGGCCGCAGATGTTCCGCTAAACCAAAGCCCTGAGCGTCCCCCGCTCCACGATGTGGCAGGGGTGCAGCACAACCTGCGCCCCGGCTTCGGGATCGGCCAGCCGCGCCACCATCAGGTCAATCGACCCCGCCACGATCGCCGCAAACGGCTGGTGGATCGTGGTCAGGTTGATATTGGTCCAGCCCGCCATCTCCATGTCGTTCAGCCCGATCAACCCCAGATCATCCGGCACGGCCAGCCCGGCATCCGCCGCCGCCGACATCGCCCCGATCGACAGCACGTCATCCCCGCAGAAAATACGCCTCCGCCCGGTCGCCCGCCAGCAGCCGCGCCATCTCCGCCCGCCCGGCGGCAAAGCTGTAGGCCCCGGCGAAACTCTGGCT
>JAAURK010000361.1 GCA_012032275.1 Tabrizicola sp. | reverse complement strand
CCGCAGCCCGACCGCCTGGCGGGCGAAACCGTCGCGAGGCGGCGCGGTGTGCCGCTGATCCGGGCCGAGGATGCCTTTCTCCGCTCGATCCGCCCGGGCGCATGGGCGATGCGGCGATCGGGCTGATCCTCGATCCGCTGGGCGTTCATTTCGATGCGGGCCAGCCATCGCTTCTGGAAGATCTGCTGATGACGGCGCCGCTTGATGCGCCGGACCTTCTTTCCCGCGCGGAAGAGGGCATCGCGCGGCTCGGCGCACTGCATCTGTCGAAGTACAATCTCCACGATCCGGCGATCCCGGCCCCGCCACCCGGCTATGTGCTGGTGATCGACCAGACGCGGGACGACGCCTCGATCCGCCATGGCGGGCCAGCAGCGCCACTTTCGCCGCCATGCTGGCCCGCGCCCGCGCCGATCACCCCGGATCGCGGATCGTCGTCAAGGCGCATCCCGAAACCGCGCTGGGCCTTCGCCCGGGCCATTTCGCGCCCGGACCGGATATCGAACACCTGAGCGGGCCGGTCTCTCCCTGGGCGCTTCTTCACCATGCCAGCGCGGTCTACACCGTTTCCTCGCAGATGGGGTTCGAGGCGATCCTCGCCGGGCATCGTCCCCATGTCTTCGGCCAGCCGTTCTATGCCGGCTGGGGTCTCAGCCGGGACGAAACCGCGATCCCCCGCCGCGGTCGCACCCTCAGCCCTGCACAGCTTTTCGCCGCGGCCATGATCCTCGTTCCGCTTTGGTACGACCCCTGCCGCGACCGGCTTTGCAGCTTTGAAGAGGCGGTCGATCAGCTGGAGGCAGAGGCGCGCAGCTTTCGGCAGGACCGGCAGGGCCATGTCGCCCTTGGCATGAGGCTTTGGAAGCGCGGGCGGTTGCAGCAGATCTTCGGGCGGCAAAAGGCGTTGATCTTTGAGGACGATCCCGCGAAGGCCGCGTCTCGGGCGGCACGCACGGGACGTGGCATTCTGGTCTGGGCCACGAAAGAGCCCGCGGGTTTTTCACCCGGCGTACCCGTGATGCGGGTGGAGGACGGCTTTCTGCGCTCCCGCGGGCTTGGGGCGGACCTCATCCCCGCGCTCAGCCTCGTGACCGACGACCTTGGCATCTATTTCGACCCGACGCGCCCTTCGCGGCTGGAGGCCATGATCGCCGCCGCCCTGCCCCCTGGCGGGCAGGCCCGGGCCGAAAGGCTCCGCGACCGGCTGATGGCGCTTGGCCTTTCGAAATACAATATCGGAGCCGCCCCGCCGGATGTGCCGGCAGGCCACCGCATCCTCGTTCCCGGACAAGTCGAGGATGACGCCTCGATCCGCCTTGGCGGGCACGAAATTCGAACGAATCTCGGGCTGTTGCAGGCGACCCGCACCGCTCATCCCGATGCGGTGATCCTTTCAAGCCCATCGGATGTCGAGGCCGGTCTGCGCCCCGGCGCGGTTCCCGCCCGCGATCTTGCGGGTCTCGCCGATGCGGTGCTGTCGGGAACCGATCCCGTCGCGGCGCTGGCGCTGGCAGACGAGGTCTGGACGATGACCTCGCTTCTGGGGTTCGAGGCGCTGATCCGCGGCCTGCCCGTCACCTGCCTTGGCATGCCCTTCTACGCTGGCTGGGGCCTTACACGCGATCTGTCGCCCGTGCCCCGGGACCGCGCGCCGGGGCCGGACCTTGCCCGGCTGATCCACGCGAGCCTCATCGCCTATCCGCGCTACTACGATCCGGTAAGCCGCCGCCCATGCCCGCCCGAAGTCATCCTCGACCGGCTGACCGGCCCCCTTCCTTCGGGGGCCGCAAACCGCCTACTCGCCCGCCTGCAGGGCCGGTTCGCGAGCCTGCACCGGCTTTGGCGCTAACCGCCAGAACCGGATCATCAGGCTTATGCCCGCGCAGGCAAGCCCGACCACCAGCCCAAGCCAGAGGCCCACGCCACCAAGGCCGAGCGGGAAGGCAAGAAGATAGGACATCGGAATCCCGATCACCCAGTAGCTGATCGATGCCAACCACATCGGCACCTGCGTGTCGTGCAGCCCGCGCAAGAGGCCCAGCGCCATGACCTGCGTCGCATCAACCAGTTGAAACAGCGCCGCCACCACCAGAAGGCTGGTCCCGAAGGCAATGATCGCGGCGCTTTCGGGCTGCGCAAGATCCAGAAAAAGCGCGATGATCTGGCGGGGGAAAAGCACAAATGCGAGGATCGTCGCCAATGCCGCCGCAAGCGATATCGCGATGGCGGTGATCGCCCCCCGGCGCAGCGCCAGCGCCTCGCCCCGGCCCTGAAACTGGGCCGTGCGGATGGTCGCCGCGCTTGACAGGCCGACATGCGCCATGAAGGCGACCGCCGTCACCTCGATCGCGATGCCATGCGCGGCCAGTTCCACCGTTCCGACCCATCCCATCATCAGCGCCGTGGCCTGGAAGAGCCCGCCTTCGGCGAGGCCGGTCAGCCCGATCGGCCAGCCAAGCCGGAACACCTGCCGCATGGCCTGCCAGTCCGGCCGCCAGAACCGCTGAAAAAGCGCAAAGCGCCGCAGGTCGGGCAAGAGGCCCGCGTAAAGCCCGAGCACAACCAGCGCCAGAAGCTGGGTCGAGATCGTGGCAAGGGCCGCTCCGCGCACACCGAGTTCCGGAAACCCCCAGTTGCCGAAGATCAGCGCCCAGTTCACGGCGGCGTTGAGCGCAACCGCCGCCACCGTCGCCCAGAGAACCACCTGCGTCCGCCCGAGCGCCGAGAGATAGCTTTGCAGCACGGTCACCACCAGCGCAGGCATCATCCCGAGCCCGACGATCCGCATGTAGCTTTCGGCCTGCGCGCTCACTTCGGGCTTCTGGCCAAGCGCCAGCAGGATCGGCCCGGAAAACCAGAACAGCGGATAGCTGATCACCCCGAAAGCAATCGACAGCCAGATCCCCATCCGCGTATCGCGCCGCACTTGCGCCTCGTCCCCGCGCCCCAGGGCCGCCGCCACCATCGGCATGACGGCCTTCGCAAAGCCCGATCCCAGCACATAGATCACGAAGAAGGACGAAGCGCCAAGCACCACCGCCGCCAGCGGCAGCACGCCATACCAGCCAAGCATGATCGTATCGGTCACATGCAGCGCGATCTGCGCCAGATGCGATCCGATCAGCGGCAGGCCCAGCGTCAGCGTCGCACGGACATGGGCCGGATAGGTCATCTCCTGTGCCATGGGGCTGCGTTACTTCTCCCGGTGACAGAGGGCAAGACGCGATAGATGCTGTCGTGCTGCAATGACCGCAGCAATACGCGGAGCCCCGCATGCCAGGCGGATGCAGGCCTCAGATCGTCTGGGCGAAAAGGCTTGCTGCGACCAGCGCGATCACCGCCGCAAGCAGCCCTGCTTTGACGTTCGCGTTCATCCGTGATCCACCCCCCCCGTTCCATGCCTGTCCCTAAGCCAGCTTTACGCGCAATGCAAAGCGTGAGGCTGCGTCGCGCTAGCCAGCGTTGCAATCGGCAGCGACAGCCCTCATGCTTGGTAGAACCGGTGGCGACACACCGGATGAATTGATCCGT
>JAAURK010000055.1 GCA_012032275.1 Tabrizicola sp. | reverse complement strand
GGCTGGAGGAAGCTCCGCGTGCAACGGACGTACCTGCGTGGGGTCTTGGTGGCGCGCGAGGGGCGGAGTCTGGTGGGGCGGCGGCCGTCGGCGACGCCAAATCGGTTCAAGGCGCGGGTAAGAAGCCCGGAGGATTTTATCTGCCGGATTAAACCCGGAAAGCTCGCGGTCATCGAGGCGATGAAGATCGCCGCGGCGCCGAGTGCCACGATCTTCACCCCGAGCTGGCGCGGCGACCACACGCTGACGCTGGTGATCAGTCCGGCCAGGACCGCAACGGCACCGAAGCAGAAGGTGAGCTCGGTCATCACCACCTCACGAACTTAGGGCGCGCAGATTGCGCTGCAGGTTGTGCACGCTGCCCGGGATCAGCCCGCCGTCGGCGCTCAGCTCGCCGTGGTTGAGAAAATTTCAGCCGTTGTCGGATGGCATGGCCTCGGGCTGGATGAGCTTGCGCGGCACACGCCGACGACGCAATGTAGACCGCGGCTTTGCGCTGTCGGACCATGCCGACTGGGATGAACTCAACACGGTTATCAAGAACACCGGCGCCAGCCGCGTGTATGTAACGCACGGTTACACAGACATCTTTGCGCAATGGCTGCGCACGCGCGGCATCGAAGCACACGCGGTGAAAACACGGTATGAAGGCGAGCCGACCGAAATGGCGGAGGAAACCGGGGCAACCTCATGAAGCGCTTCTCCACTTTGTTTACCCGGCTCGACCAAACCACGAAGACCAACGAGAAGATGCAAGCCCTCGAAGATTTTTTTGCTGCGTCTTCCGGGCAAGACACCTTGTGGGCAATCGCTTTGCTTTCGCACCGCCGGCCGAGGCGGGCGGTGAGCGTGTCGTTGCTGCGCGAATGGGCCGCCGCCCACAGCGGTTTGCCCTTATGGTTGTTTGAAGAATCGTATCATATTGTAGGCGACCTCGCCGAAACCATCGCCCTCGTGCTACCGACGCCCGCCGGCGAAACCGATAAGTCGCTCACCGCTTGGCTGGAATTCATTCAGTCGCTTGAACTGCTCGACGCAGAACAGAAGAAGGCGCACATCGTGTGGGCGTGGGACCACCTGGACAGGCAGGAGCGTTTCGTTTTTAACAAACTGATCACGGGCGCCTTTCGCGTCGGCGTATCGCAGCAGTTGATGGTGAAGGCGCTCGCCAGGCACACCCGTATAGAAGCGAGCCTGCTGGCGCACCGCCTTATGGGCAACTGGTCGCCCGTTACAACCAGCTTGCGCGAGCTGGTGCACGCCGACCAGGTAGTCATAGATCGTTCCAAACCTTATCCCTTTTACCTCGCCTACGCCCTTGAGTCAAACCCTGAATCGCTGGGCGACCCCGCTGCGTGGTTGGCCGAAAGAAAGTGGGACGGCATTCGCGGGCAGGTCGTCGTAAGAAATGGTGAACTATATGTGTGGAGCAGGGGCGAAGAACTCGTTACCGACAAGTACCCGGAATACCAGGTGTTGAAGAACCTGCTGCCCGATGGTACGGTGCTGGACGGCGAGATACTGCCGGTGCTGCGGGGCCGCCCGCTGCCCTTCGCCAAATTGCAGACGCGCATCGGCCGCAAGAGACTGAACCAGAAATTATTGAAAGACGTACCCATCGCATTTATGGCGTATGACTTGTTGGAGTGGCAGTTCAAAGACATTCGCAAGGAGCCGCTGCACGCCCGGCGCGCCATGCTGGAATCGCTTATTGAACAATTGGGATCCGACGTTTTGCTGTTGTCGCCACGTGTGGAATTTGCCGCGTGGCCCGAGTTGCAGGCCGCCCGTGCCCGGTCGCGCGACTTCGAAAGCGAGGGCATCATGTTGAAGCGCAAAGACTCGTCATACCGCGACGGCCGGCGTCGCGGCGACTGGTGGAAATGGAAGCTTGATCCCTACACGGTGGATGCGGTCATGGTCTATGCCCAGGCGGGCCACGGCCGACGGGCCAATCTCTATACCGATTTCACCTTCGCGATCCGCGACGGCAATGACCTCGTTCCCTTCACCAAGGCCTATTCCGGCCTGACTGACGCCGAATTCAGCGAAATCACCCGCTGGGTACAGCGACATACGCTGGAACGCTTTGGCCCGGTACGCAAGGTGCCTGCCGAACTGGTGTTCGAGATCGGCTTCGAAGGCATCCAGGAAAGCCCCCGCCACAAATCCGGGATCGCGCTCCGCTTTCCCCGCATGTTGCGCCGGCGCCATGACAAGGGGGTGGCAGAGATCGACACGATCGAAACCCTGCGTGGTTTGCTCGGTCAGCAGAAGCCCGGATGAAAGCGCCAAGCCGGCCTTGCCTTCTGCCGGTCACCCGCCCTACATCGGCACCAGACAACCGCGAAAGGTTCCGCTCATGCCACTTTCCCTGCCCCAGCCCGTCTTCGATGCCAACGCCGTCTCGGGCAAGTTCGGTGATCTGCCGGAATGGAACCTCTCCGACCTCTATTCCGCCCCCGATGCGCCCGAATTCGCGCGGGACATGGAATGGCTGCAGAAAGCCTGCGCGGATTTTGCCCTGGCCTATGAGGGCAAACTGGCCGGGCTCGACGCGGCGGCACTTCTGATCTGCGTCGAGACCTATGAAAAGATCGACATCACCGCCGGGCGGATCATGTCTTACGCGGGCTTGCGCTATTACCAGAACACCCTCGACAGCGACCGCGCCAAGTTCATGGCCGACGCGCAGGACAAGGTGACCGACTTCACCACGCCGCTGGTCTTCTACAGCCTGGAATTCAACCGGCTTGACGACGACCATCTGGCCGGGCTCGTTGCCGCCAATGCCGCCCTTGCGCGCTACAAGCCCGTGTTCGACCGGATGCGCGCCATGCGCCCGCACCAGTTGTCGGACGAGCTGGAGAAGTTCCTGCATGACGAAAGCGTCGTCGGTGCCGCCGCCTGGAACCGGCTTTTCGATGAAACCATGGCGGGGCTGACCTTCGCGGTTTCCGGCGAAGACGAACCTCTGAACCTTGAATCCACGCTGAACCTGCTGACCGACCCCGACCGCGCAAGACGCGAAGCGGCCGCACGCGCCTTGGCTGCGGTTTTCGAAAGCAATATCAAGATATTCTCGCGCATTCACAACACGCTGTCCAAAGAGAAGGAGATCCACGACCGCTGGCGCAAGATGCCGACGCCGCAGCACGGGCGGCATCTGTCGAACCATGTCGAGCCCGAAGTGGTCGAGGCGCTGCGCAATGCCGTGGTCGCGGCTTACCCCAAGCTCAGCCACCGGTATTACCGGCTGAAGGCCAGATGGATGGGGCTGGAGAAACTGCAGGTCTGGGATCGAAACGCTCCCCTGCCGATCGAGACGCCAAGGATCGTGGACTGGCCGACCGCCACCCGCATGGTGATGGAGGCCTATTCGGCCTTCGCCCCGGAAATGGCCGAAATCGCCAAGCCGTTCTTCGAAAAGGGCTGGATCGACGCGGGCGTGAAGCCCGGCAAGGCACCGGGTGCCTTTGCCCATCCGACGGTCACCACCGTCCATCCCTATGTGATGCTGAACTACCTCGGAAAGCCGCGCGATGTGATGACGCTTGCGCATGAGCTTGGTCATGGCGTGCATCAGGTGCTCGCGGCGGGTCAGGGTGAACTTCTGTCCTCGACGCCCCTCACGCTCGCCGAAACCGCATCGGTCTTCGGCGAGATGCTCACCTTCCGCAAGCTTCTGGACGCGGCCAAGACCCCTGCCGAACGCAAGACCCTCCTCGCCGGCAAGGTGGAGGACATGATCAACACCGTCGTCCGCCAGATCGCCTTCTACGACTTCGAATGCAAGCTCCACGCCGCCCGCGCCGAAGGCGAATTGACGCCCGACGACATCAACGCGCTCTGGATGAGCATCCAGGCCGAAAGTCTTGGCGACGCGTTCGAATTCATGGACGGCTACGAGACCTTCTGGGCCTACATTCCCCATTTCGTCCACTCGCCCTTCTACGTCTATGCCTATGCCTTCGGCGACGGCCTCGTGAACGCGCTTTACGCGGTCTATGCCGACGGTCTGCCGGATTTTCAGACGAAGTATTTCGATATGCTGAAAGCGGGGGGGTCGAAGCATCACAAGGAATTGCTGGCCCCGTTCGGACTTGACGCAAGCGATCCGAAATTCTGGGACAAGGGCCTTTCGATGATCGCAGGCTTCATCGACGAGCTGGAGGCGATGGAGGGCTGATCCCCCCGGCGGTCAGTCGGCGCTGCGCATCCGGCCGAGTTCAGCGAGATGCGCCTCAAGCGCTGCGGCCGCCTCCTCCATCGTGGCGGCCACGGCATCGGCATCGACCAGATGCGCCAGTTGCGGATCCTGCGGCACGATCTGCCCGGCGACCATGATCCAGGCCTGCGGACAGCGCACCCGGATCGCCACGATCAGCCGTGCAAGCGCGAAGGTCCGCTGCGGGGTCGAGGCGGAAAGGCCGATCATCAGCGGTTCCAGCCGGGCGATCTCTTCCACCAGCGCCTCATGGCTGTAGCCGACCTTCAGCTCGATTTCCCAGCCGCGCCGCCGCATCGCATCGGCCGCCATCGTCACGCCCAGGGTGTGAATCTCGCCCGGAACTTGCGCGAAAACCGCCGTCGCCATGGCAGACCGCCTCAGCCGCTCGCTGAGAAACACCTTTCGCAGTTCCCGCAGGATCCCATAGACGCGGCCCGACCCGATGATGACCTGCGGCACCGTCGCCTCATCGCGTTCCCAGCGCGCACCAAGCATCGCCACGGCCTCGGCGATGTAGCCGAAGTAAAGCATGTCGGCCGACATCCCGCCCAGCCGCGCGGCACGGACGAGATCCGGCGCCCGCAACTCGTCATCGGCAAGCAGCGCGTCGCAGAGAGCTGTGATCTCTGCCAGATCGGCCCGGTGAACCACCGGCGCGCCCGTCTTTGCCGTCATGCGGAGAATCACCTCCCGCGCCAGCGCCTTCAGCGCGGTCTGGGGAATCTCTCCGCCCCGGCGCGCCAAAACCTCGCGCGCGCGCTCCAGTGGCAGGTTGTCGGTCTGTGTGATGGTCCAGTTTTCGTCTGTCATTTGAGCGTCTTCCAGCTTGAGCCAGAGTGGCGACCAGTCTTGAGCAACGAAAGCGGCGGGAGACTTGTGAAGCGGAGCCCGAGGCGAACCCCGTTCGCCTGTCTAGCACAGCTCGCGAAAAAGTGTCAGGAAAAACCTGACTCGAATGCAGACGAAAATGCCGGGCCGTCAGATTTCGACCGCAATCCCATAGACCCGGTCCATCATCGCCTGAGTGCCCCGGACGAATTCCAGCGGGCATGGATAGGCTATGCCATCACGAATGCTGCGCCCGAAAGCCTCTACCTGAAGCCTGTAGTGGTTCGCGGTCGGAAAGCGCTCCACGAGCACGTGCGTGCCGTTCCGGTGCAACTCGACCTCGGCCAGATCGTTGACATTGGCGTTGAACGGGCCGCCTTCCAGCCGGATCATTCCCCTGGTTCCCTGAAACGTGGCGACCTGGCGATTGTAAAGCCGCATCGAGGTCATCGAGCCATAGGTGAAACGCCCGCCGGCCCCCTCCATGATGCCTGCAACCTGGGCAAAGACATCCACGCCGTTTTCGCGGTGGATGCGCGCTGAAAGATCGACAGGCTCCGCCCCCGTGACGAAGCGCACCGATCCAAAGGTATAGACTCCGATGTCGCGGAGCGACCCGCCACCGGTTTCGGGGCGGTTCCGGATATTCCCGGCCTCGGTCAGGTTGAACGAAAAGGCCACGTCGGCGTGACGCAGCTCGCCGATCTCGCCCGCCTGAAGCCAGTCCTTCGCGCGCTGCCATTGCGGATGATGCACGATCATGAAAGCCTCTGCGGTCAGAAGCCCCGTGCGGTCCCGTGCGGCGATGATCTGGTCGATCTCCTCCGCCCGGAGCGCAATCGGCTTTTCGGTCAGCACATGCTTGCCCGCCTCCAGCGCCTTCAACGTCCATTCGAGATGCAGATGATTGGGCAGCGGAACATAGACCGCATCGATCGCGGGATCGGCCAGCAACGCGCCGTAGCTCTCATGCACCCGAAGACCGGGGCAGAAGTCGAGGAAACCCGACGCCTTCTGCGGATCAGAGGTGGCAAGCGCGGCCAGTTCGGCCCCGGATGCGGCGTGGATGGCCGGAGCCATATGGTCGCGGGCGAATTTCGCAGCCCCCAGAATGCCCCAACGTACCGGTTCCATGTCACCCTCCCCCAGTTGCGCCTGAAAGACTGACCGGAACCCTTCCGTTACGCAACCCGCCGGAATCGCAGGAAGGTCATCAGCCCGAACGGCCGGACCTGCAGCTGTTCCTCAAGCTTCAGCCGCGGATCGCCCATCACCTGCTCGATCCGGAAATCCGAATGCCAGCCAAGCAGGTTGGACAGCGGAGCCGCGATCCGTTCGGCAAGGGCCCAGCCCGCCGACACGCCGGCAAAATGGTTCGCGATCATGACCGATCCGCCGGGACGGCAGGTCCGCACCATCTCGGCCAGCACGCGTTCGGGTTCGGGCACCACCGACATGATGTGCATCGCCGCGACATGGTCGAAGCTGGCATCCGGCAGCGCGATCTCGCGGGCGTCCATCTGGTGCAGGCCAACCACATTGCGCAGGCCCTTGCGCTCTGCCTTGACCCGGGCCTCTTCCAGCATCTCGGCGCTGAGGTCGATGCCCGTGACGCTGATCTGCGGGGTGTAGTATTCAAGCGCGAGCCCCGTGCCGATGCCAACCTCCAGCACCGATCCGCCGGTGGCGTTCACATGCCGGGCCGCAAGACGACGGCCGCCCTCGGTGATGCGGCCAAAGGCCAGATCATAGATCGGGGCCCAGCGGCGATAGGACTTCTGGATGGCATCCACTTGCATACATATGATCCTGTTCGATTTTCCCGCCTAGTCCTGTGGCAGGCGTCCAGAATATGCAAGTCAGAATTGCTTGATGCCCCGCCGATGGGCGGGTTCCGCCTTTCGGGCGTGCGCGGGGTCAGGATTCGACATGTGGCGGGCGCACCGCCTTGACGAAGATCCACAGGATGCCGCCGAGATAGGCCAGTGCCAGCGCCAGCAGGGTGACCCAAGGGTAGGTCAGCAAGGCCGCCACCATCACCACCGCCGCCACCAGCACGTAGCGCACGTGATCCGACGAGATGGTGATTCTCTTCAGCGACGGCGTTCTGACCTTGCTGATCATCATCGCCCCGATCGCCACCATCCAGACCGCGATCAGCACCGGCGGAATGCGGAAGGCGCTGTCCACCATGTTCGACAGATAGATCGGCGTCAGCACCAGCATCGCCCCCGCCGGCGAGGGTATGCCGATGAACGAGCTTTTCTCCGCCACCTCGCCCACGGCGCGGGAGCCGACGTTGAACCGCGCCAGTCGCAGCATGCAGCATACCGCATAGACCAGCACCGCGATCCAGCCGAGGCTCGTCTCGGGGCGCAGACCCCAAAGATAAAGCACGATCGCAGGAGTGACCCCGAAGTTCACGAAATCACACAAGGAATCCAGTTCCGCGCCAATCTCGCTCTCGGATTTCAGCATCCGCGCCAACCGCCCGTCAAGACCGTCCAGCGCCGCGGCCGTCCCGATCAGCAGCACCGCGAGCGCAAAGTTTCCCGCAATTGCATAGCGGATCGCCGTCAGGCCCGCGCAGAGTGCCAGGATCGACACGATGTTCGGCAGCAGCTTCAGCAGCAACAGCTGGCGTGGCCGCCGTTCCTCTGCCGGATCCGGGTCCATCGCTATTCCACCCGGGCCAGCCGTTGCGGCTGGTCCTGCCCGATCAGCGCGATCACCGTCTCGCCCGCAACCATCGTCTGGCCAAGTGCCACCTGTGGCGCGACGCCCTCGGGCAGATAGACATCGAGGCGTGATCCGAACCGGATCAGGCCAAACCGCTCGCCCGTGCGCAGCATCGTGCCCTGCCGCGCCCAGCAGACGATCCGCCGCGCCACCAGACCCGCGATCTGCACGACGGCGATCTTGCGTCCGTCCGCAATCTCGATCGCGAGGGCGTTGCGTTCATTCTCCTCCGACGCCTTGTCCAGCGAGGCGTTGAAGAACTTGCCCGGCCGGTAGGCCACCGCCGTGACCTTGCCCGCAATGGGCGCGCGGTTCACATGGCAGTTGAACACCGACATGAACACCGACACCCGGATCAGCGCCTCGGGCCCCAGTCCCAGTTCCGCCGGGGGCACCGCCCGTTCGATCAGGCTGACGACACCATCTGCCGGGCTGACGACGAGCCCCGCATTCTCTGGCACCGCGCGCCTCGGATCGCGAAAGAAGTAATAGCACCAGATGGTCAGCCCAAGGCCAAGCCATCCAAGCGGATACCAGATCCAGAACAGAATCGCCGTCACCGCCGCGAAGGCCGCGACAAAGGGATATCCCTCGCGGTGCATCGGTTTCAGCACGGTATCGATCATTCTCATGCGGGTCGGTCTAGCCCCCCGCGCGCCGTTCGGCAAATCAAAAAGCCCGCAAGGTCGGCCCGACACCCCGACTTGCCGATCCTCCCTTCTGACCGCCGAGCACGGGGCGAGGCGCTGCCCGACGCTCGTTTTCTGTGAACGGCCCCGCTGCGCGCAGCACGGCATCACGGCGCAGGTCGGCCAGCGGCTTGCCGGTGGTCTTCAGCCGCCCGAGAAAGGCAAGCCAGGCCAGTGCGGCGGCGTCGCAATCTCGCCGTCCGCGGCCATCGCGCGGGATGCGTGGCAGAAGGCCGATCCGTTCATAATGGCGCAGCGTGTCGGTGCTGACGCCGGACCGTTGGCCCCGCTCGCCGATCTTCGTCCGCAACCTCGCCGGTTTTCCAGGGGCAACGTCCTGAAGTCACTCCAGGTCAGGCCAAAAAAGAAAGGCGCCCCGAGGACGCCTTTCCGTCAGGTCGCGCAGCACCTTACGCAGGGACAGCCATCCCCTTGCGCTTGGCCAGTTCGCGCATCTTTTCCTGGATTTTCTCGAAGGCCCGCACCTCGATCTGGCGGATGCGTTCGCGGCTGACGCCATAGGATTCGGACAGTTCTTCCAGCGTGACGGGGTCTTCCGCCAGCCGGCGTTGCATCAGAATGTCCTTTTCCCGGTCGTTCAGCACCGCCATCGCCTCGGTCAGCATTTCGCGGCGTGCATGCAGTTCGTCCTGCGCCTCATAGGCACCGGCCTGATCGCTGTCTTCGTCCTCGAGCCAGTCCTGCCATTGCGTCACGCTGTCGCCGTCGGAACCGACCGTGGCGTTGAGGCTGGCATCGGACCCCGACAGACGCCGGTTCATGTCGATGACTTCTTCCTCGGTCACGCTCAGATCCTTGGCAATCTGGGCCACATTCTCTGGCCGAAGATCGCCTTCTTCCAGTGCGCCGACCTTGGCCTTGGCCTTGCGCAGGTTGAAGAACAGCTTTTTCTGCGCACTTGTCGTGCCAAGCTTCACCAGGCTCCACGACCGAAGGATATATTCCTGAATGCTCGCGCGGATCCACCACATCGCGTAAGTGGCCAGACGGAAACCCTTTTCCGGATCAAACCGCTTCACCGCCTGCATCAGGCCCACATTCGCCTCCGAGATCACCTCGGCCTGTGGCAGACCGTAGCCGCGATAGCCCATGGCGATCTTGGCTGCGAGCCGCAGGTGGCTGGTCACCATCTGATGTGCGGCATTGGCATCCTGATGGTCGACCCAGCGCTTGGCCAGCATGTATTCCTCTTCCGGTTCCAGCAGCGGAAATTTGCGGATTTCCTGCAGATACCGGTTCAACCCCTGTTCGGGGCTTGGTGCGGGTAGGTTCGTATAGGTGCTCATTCAGTGCCCCCTTTTTCGCCCCGGTGCAGTTTCGCCCCCGGAGACCACCATCGAAGGTATGTTCGGCTGTGCAGGCCTGCAAGGCCGGCTATCACAGCAACCTTAACGCAAAATGAACCCCATTCCGTCGCATGTGAAGCCGTGTGACATTCCGCTCACGGCAATGTCAGAAATCCAGAGTGTTTTTGTCGAAATATTTCAGGCGGCCTGGCCCGCTCCGATCATCGCTTCGTCGGAACGGGGCTGGCTCAGGCCTCCCGCAGGGCCTCGAGCAGCGCTGCCATATCGGCGGGCAGGGGCGAGGTAAAGTCCAGCGCCGCCCCCGTCACCGGATGCGCAAAGCCGAGGCTTGCGGCGTGAAGCGCCTGCCGGGAAAACCCGTTCCCGACCGCCGCCGTCGCACCAAGCAGCTTTTCGGACAGCCGACGCTTGCCGCCGTAGGTCTGGTCACCGATCAACCCGTGCCCGGCATAGGCCATATGCACACGGATCTGATGGGTGCGCCCCGTCTCCAGCCAGCATTCGACCAGTGCCGCCTGCCCGGCGAAGCCCTCGATCACCCGCAGCCGCGTCACCGCATGGCGGCCCTGATCCCAGACCACTGCCTGCCGCTGCCTGTCGGTCTTGTGGCGGGCGAGGCCGGTCGCGATCCGGACCACGCCACCCGGTTCGAAGCTGATGCCGCGCAGGCCCCGCAGCCGGGGATCGCCCGCGTCCGGCACGCCCAGCGCCACCGCAAGATAGCGCCGGTTCACCGAATGCGCCTCGAACTGCGCGGCCAGCCCGTGATGCGCCCGGTCCGACTTTGCCACCACAAGAAGCCCCGTCGTGTCCTTGTCGATCCGGTGCACGATCCCGGGGCGCCGTTCGCCTCCGATGCCCGACAGGCTGGCGCCGCAATGGGCCAAAAGCGCATTCACCAGCGTGCCGGTGGGAGAGCCCGGCGCGGGATGGACGACCATCCCCGCAGGCTTGTCGATCACGACGAGATCGGCATCCTCGTAGACCACGACAAGCGGTATCTCTTCCGCCGCCGTCTCGACCTGCCGGGCCGGGGAAAGGCGCAGCGTGAAGACTTCGCCCTCAGCCACTTTCGTCTTCGGATCGGTCACCGGCGCGCCATCGCGGCTGACCGCGCCGTCGGCAATCATCCGCATCAGGCGCGACCGCGAGAGGGCGGCTGCCTCTGGCACTGCCGCGGCAAGCGCCTTATCAAGACGCGAAGGGAGGCCAGCGCCGATCGTCACGGTCAGGGCCCCGCCGTCGAAAAGGTCTGCCATGCCCGAGGCCCCCGAAGATGAAACGCTGCCGCCCAGCCTGCGGCTTCTGAAATGGCTGGTGATCGTTCTGACGCTCACCATGATCGGCGGTGTCATAACGGTGGTCACGCTGATTGTCACCCGGATGCCGCTGGCCTTCGTCCCGGCGACGCCTGGCCTGCCCGAAGGTCTGGCCCTGCCGGAGGGCACAAAGGCCGCGGCGGTGACCTTCGGCGAAGGCTGGATCGCCGTTGTCACCGAAGATGACCGCATCCTGATTTTCGGCCGTGACGGGGCGCTGCAGCAGGAGTTGCGCATCGACCCGGCACTTGGCCCCTGACGGCAGCAGCAAGGAGCAGCGCATGATCGGCGATCTTGGAGCAGCGGATGCGACCGCCCTTGCAGCGATGGTCGCGCGAAAGGAGGTATCGCAGGACGAACTTCTGGACGCGGCCCTTGCCGCGGTCGAGGCGCGCAATCCGGCCCTGAATGCCGTGGTGCTGATGAACGAGCCCGCTGCGCGCAGGGCCATTGCCGATGGCCTGGCGACCGGGCCGTTCCGGGGCGTGCCCTTCCTGATCAAGGATCTGGGGATCGAGGCACGGGACTTCCCGTCGCATAACGGCTCGCGTCTGCTGATGAACACCCGCTACAGCGGCGATTCCGAGATTTTCGCGCGGATCAGGGCGACGGGCGTGGTGACCTTCGGCCGCACGACAAGCCCCGAGGGCGGGATTGGTGCGGCCACGGAAGCCGCCGTCTACGGCGGACCCACGCGGAACCCCTGGAACCTTGGCCACACGTCGGGCGGCTCTTCCGGCGGCGCGGGTGCGGCGGTGGCAGCGGGGATCGTTGCCATGGCGCATGGATCGGACGGCGGCGGATCGGTCCGTATTCCGGCAGCCTCCTGCGGGCTTTTCGGGTTCAAGCCTACGCGCGCACGCCTGCCGGACGGGCCCTATGCGGGCGAAGGCTGGGCGGGAATGGCGATCGACGGCTTTCTCACCCGCTCTGTCCGCGATACCGCCGTGATGCTGGACGCCTGCGCGGGGCCAGACCTTGGCGCGCCCTACCATGCCCCGCCCCTCGCCTTTGGCCATGCGCAGGCGATCAGCCGACCGCCGCGCCGTCTGAAAGTGGCGGTGTGCGATACCACGCTGACTGGCGGTCCGATCCACCCCGAGGTTCGCGAGGCGGTTCTGGCGGCCGGGCGTTTGCTGGAAGGCCTTGGCCATCACGTGACGCCGGGGCGGCCCGGCGCGGATGTGCCGATGATGATGCGGGCCTGGACGGATATCGTCGCGGTCGGCACCGCGCTTGGAATACGCACGGCCCTGAAGGGGCGGCCGCTGACCGACGCGCTTGTCGAGGGCGTGGGGCGCGGCGCGGTCGCGCATGCCGAAAGCCTGCACCCGACCCGCTATCTGCAGGCGGTGGGCGAGATCCATGCCTTCGGGCGGCAGATGGCGGGCTATTTTGCCCAAGGGCCCGATATCCTTTTGTCGGCAACACTGGCCGAACCCCCGGCCACCGTCGGCCGGTTTGCCCATCAGACCGAGGATTACCTCGCCTATCGCACTGGTCCCGAAGGTATTTTCGCCTATTCGCCGTTCTGCGCGATCTTCAACGCCTCCGGGCAGCCCGCAGCATCGGTCCCGCTGGCAATGTCATCGGCGGGGCTGCCGATCGGCCTCCATCTCGCTGCGCCGTTCGGTGAGGACGAGACCCTGATCGCCCTTTGTGCGGAACTTGAGCAGGCCGCGCCCTGGGCCAGCCGTCGCAGCCCGATGGCGGGCTGAAACTGGCAGGAATTGCTTGCAAACACATGAATTCCTGCGCCATCATCCTGTGGGGCGGGAATGGAGGAGCTGGTCAGAGGTGGAGCCGACCGTCACTATCTCGGCCCGCCATGTGGTGAAGGCCTTTGGTCAGGGAAGCAGCAGCATCCGCGCGCTTGACGATGTGTCGGTCGATATCAGGCGCGGCGAGTTCTTCACCCTGCTTGGCCCCTCTGGCTGCGGCAAGACAACGCTTTTGCGGCTGATCGCGGGGTTCGAGGCGCCGACCGCCGGTGAGATACTGCTGGACGGGGCCGACATCACCCGGCTGCCGCCAAACCGCCGACCGGTAAACACCGTGTTTCAAAGCTATGCGCTGTTTCCCCATCTGACGGTCGCCGAGAACATCGGCTTCGGCCTTCGGATGCAGCGCCGCCCCGCCGCCGAGGTGAAGGCGACGACGGAGCGGATGCTGGCGCTTGTAAAGCTCGACACACTGGCCGGTCGCAGGACAAGCCAGCTTTCGGGCGGGCAGCAGCAGCGCGTGGCACTGGCCCGGGCGCTCGCCCCCGCGCCGAAGGTGCTGCTTCTCGACGAACCGCTGTCGGCGCTTGACCTGAAGCTGCGCAAGGAAATGCAGATCGAGCTGAAGCGGCTGCAGATGGAAACCGGCATCACCTTCATCTTCGTGACCCATGATCAGGAAGAGGCATTGACCATGTCAGACCGGATCGGGGTGATGAGCAATGGCCAGTTGCAGCAGGTCGGCACGCCGAGGGAGATCTACACGACCCCGATGAACCGCTTTGTCGCGGGCTTCATCGGCGAGACCAATTTTCTTGCCGGAACCGCGGGGCCGGGGGCTGTTGTCTTGCAGGGGGGCGCGCGGGTCGTGGCAGAGCATGACAGGACCGGCGCGGTGACGCTGGCGATCCGCCCCGAACAGGTGCGGATCGTTCCGGCTGGCGAGGACGGCGCGATCCCGGCCAGGGTGCGCGATCTCGTCTATTTCGGGACGACACGCATTATCATCTGACGCTCTCGGGCGGAGAGGAGATCGTCGCCCGGCTGCAAAGCGGCGCAGGCGACATGCCGGGCCTGCAAGACCGGGTCGGCCTGCGCTTCGCGTCAGGCGCGGCCCGCGTGCTGGAGGATTGAGGCCGTGGCACGCGCAGCAGACGCCGCACGCAGGGCCTCGGACCAGAGGGGGTGGCTGTTGTCGCTTCCGGCGCTGATCCTTCTTTTCCTCGCCGCTTCGGGCCCGTTGATCGTGGTGCTGATCTATTCCTTCCTCAGCCCCGGCCAATACGGCAATGTGGTCTGGAACTTCAGCCTCGACGGCTGGCGGGGCATCCTCTTTTCGCGCGACATCTTTGACGACACGCTGGTTCTGGCAGACGCGCATCTGACGATCTTCTGGCGGTCGGTCTGGCTTTCGGTGATGACGACGGTCATCACCTTTGCGATCGGCTTTCCCACCGCCTGGTTCATCGCAACGCGGCCGCCGGCACAGCGGGCGATGTGGCTCTTTCTGATCACCATTCCGTTCTGGACCAATCTTCTGATCCGCACCTTCGCGATCAACGAGGTGATCCGGAACGAGGGGCTGCTGAACAGCCTTCTGATCTGGACAGGCATCACAGAGCGGCCGATCCAGATCGTCTACACAGACACCGCCGTGCTGATCGGAATGGCATATGTCTATCTGCCGCTGATGGTGCTGCCGCTTTTCGCTGCGATCGACCGGTTCGACCTGCGGCTTCTGGAGGCGGGATATGATCTTTACGCCAGCCGGGGGCAGGTGTTGCGCCGCATCATCCTGCCCATCGTCAAACCGGGGATCGTGGCGGGGTCGATCCTGGTCTTCGTGCCCTCGCTTGGTGCCTATGTGACGCCGCGGGTGCTCGGCGGCGGCAAGAACATGATGATCGGCAATTTCATCGAGCTGCAGTTCACCCAGGGGCGCAACTGGCCGCTTGGGGCGGCGCTTTCCATGATGCTCCTGCTGATCGTGATGGGGGCGCTGCTGATCTACGTCCGGGCGGCCAACCGCGGGACCGACCCGCATGGCTGAGCGCGGCTTCGATGTCGCCCGCCTGCCGGGCTTTGCCAGCATCGCGATTGCGGCGTTCTTGGCCCTTTATGTGCCGATCCTGACGCTGGTCCTCTATTCCTTCAACGCGGGAAACTCGGTGGCGCTCTGGCAAGGGTTTTCGCTGCACTGGTATGGCGATGCCTGGAACAATGACGCGGTGAAATCGGCGGCGGTGCGGTCGCTTGTCATCGCGACCTGCGCTTCGGCCATCGCAACGACGGTGGCCACCATGGCGGCCCTTGGCACAACGCGGCGGCGGGCGTTCAGGGGGCAGACGCTGATCTACGTCGCCATCAACCAGCCGCTGATGGTACCCGAGATCGTGACGGCGGTGGCCCTGCTGATCGTTTTCGGCATCGTCAAGACCTGGACGGGGTATCAGGGGCTTGGCTATCTCATCCTCGCCCATTCCGCATTCTGCGTTCCCTTCGCCTATCTGCCGATCCGCGCGCGGCTGGAGGGGATGGACCTGTCGCTGGAGACGGCCGCCGCCGATCTTTATGCCACGCCCTGGCAGGCGTTTCGCCGCGTCACCCTGCCGCTTCTGGCGCCGGGGATCGTGGCGGGGGCGATGCTGGCCTTCGTGATCAGCCTCGACGACGTGGTGATCACGGAATTTGTGAAATCGGGCGGGCAGGATACATTGCCAACCTATATGCTTGGCCAGATGCGCCGCGCGATCACGCCCGAGGTCAATGCAATCTCGACCGCGCTTCTGGCATTGACCGTGCTGCTGCTGACCGCATTTTTCCTGCTGACCCGAAAAAGAGAGTGAATCCAACCTGGGAGATGACAATGAAAAGACTTCTGACCGCGACAGCGGTTCTGCTTGGCTCTGCCGGACTGGCCCTGGCCGAGGGTGAGTTGCAGCTTTTCAACTGGGGCAATTACACCAGCCCGGAGCTGCTTGCGAAATTCGAGGCGGAGACCGGGATCAAGGTCACGGTTACCGATTACGACAGCAATGACGTCGCGCTGGCCAAGATCGAGGCGGGCGGCGCGGGCTTCGATCTGGTGGTGCCCTCGGCCAATTTCGTGCCGATCTGGATCGAGAAGGGCCTGATCGTGCCGCTGGATCTCGCGAAGCTGCCGAACCATGCAATATTGCCCCGGAATGGAAAGATGTGACCTGGGATCCAGGCCGCGCCTATACCGTGCCCTGGCAATGGGGAACAACCGGCATCGCGGTGAACACCAAGGTCTATGCGGGCGACATCAACACTTCGGCGGTGTTTCTGGAGGTTCCGGAAGAGCTGAAGGGCAAGATCAACGTCGTGCCCGAGATGAACGACATCATGAACGCGGCACTGTTCTATAAGGGCTTCCCCTATTGCAACAGCAACAAGGAGCAGCTCAAGGAAGTGAACGACATGCTGCTGGCGGCCAAGCCGTCCTGGCTGTCGATGGACTACGGCAACGTGGAGAAGTACGCGAAGGAGGATTTGCACGCCGGCGTCAACTGGAACGGTGCCTCGTTCCGCGCCCGCCTGCAGAACTCGGCGGTGAAATACGGCTATCCGCGCGAAGGCATGAGCACCTGGATGGACAACGTCGTCGTCGTCAAGGACGCCAA
>JAAURK010000360.1 GCA_012032275.1 Tabrizicola sp. | reverse complement strand
CTCGGGGCAGGGACAGTCCCCTGGCAGGGAGCCCGATCGCCCGTTGCCTATCAGTTGCCGTAGGCGTATGGGCCGCACTTCTGCAGAGCTGCGACATACGCTGGCCGCGCCCTCAGCCTCTGCAGCCACGCGAACAGCTTCGGGTGGCGCTCGGCGACGAACGTGCCTTGCGTGCGTGCCACCTCGAACGGAAAGCTCATCTGCACGTCAGCAGCACTAAACTCCGCACCCAGCAGGAAAGGCGCGTCACCCAGCTCGGACTCCACGAAGTCGAGATGCAGGTTGGTATTGCTGACCACCCGTTCCATCCAGGTGGCCGCCGCTTCCCCGATGCGGGTCAGATACAGGCGCAGCATGACCTGGGTCATCAGCGAGCCTTCCGCGTAATGCATCCAGTATCGATAGCGCTCGAAGGCGGCAGTGCCGCGCGGCGGTGAGAATCGATTCGCGCCGTAGCGTTCGACCAGGTACTCGATGATGGCGCCGGATTCGGCGATGACACTGCCGGCGTCGCGGATGACCGGGGACTTGCCAAGCGGATGCACGGCTTTCAAGCTCGCCGGTGCCAGGACGGTCACCGGATCGCGCTCGTAGCGAATCACGGTGTACGGCACGCCCAGTTCTTCGAGCAGCCACAGCACGCGCTGCGAGCGGGAATTGTTCAAGTGATGCAGTTCGATCATGGCGAGACTCCGCAGCAAAGGGTCGATACCACGCAGCGATCTTGCGACGTCACCGATCGGCTACCGCTGGCATGAGTCTCAGCACCCGTCCTGTGGTTGCGCCGCTCGCCGGGTAGTCAGTGGTCACGTAGAGGTAGCCATCCGGGGCGCTGCGCACGTCGCGAATGCGCTGGTTCAAGTCCGTCAGCATGATGTCCTCGCCGACCACTCGACCCTGCTCGTCGAGATCCACACGACGCAGCTGCTGGAACGCGAGGCGCCGACGAACGCGCTTTATCCCTTTTACCAGAAAGGCTGGGGCATCGCGATCCTGACCGCTTCGGAATGGTTGCGCCCGGTGGTTGCCGACAGCGACGGGGCACATGGGCTTGACGTGACGGCCGGTGCGCCGCTGATGGAGGTGCGGCGCGAAGCGCGCGACGTCACCGACCGTGTGACTGAACTCCGCCGTTCGGTCTACGCGATGGAGGGGATGAGCTACGCCGTCGAATTGAGCTGACGCCGATCCCGCCGCCTTGGGCGGGGTTCCGGACAGTGCCGAAATCTCCGGCTCTGGATCTCTTGTGTCGCGGGGCGCATCAGTGCCGGTGCGGCTGGATGGAGCGGTTATGTCCGTCCGGGCGCGCGCCTCAGCCGATCAGCGCGTCGCGGGCCTTCAGCGCCGAGAGCCAGGCCAGACCGGGAGCTGTGCCCTTCGTCGGGCGGTATTCGGCGGAAATCCAGGTGCCCGGCATATGCGTATCGATCTGATCGCACAGCTGCGGCAGTGAAAAGCCGCCGCCTCCCGGTTCGTGCCGGTGGGGAAAGCCCGCGATCTGGACGTGATTGATGCGCTTGCGATGCGTGATCCAGACGGCGGTCGGATCACCATGCAGGCGCGCGGCATGCCACAGATCGAATTGCAGGCCGATCCGGGGAGAGTTCAGATCGTCGATGATGCGGGCTGCCTGATCGAAGTCGTTCAGGAAGTAGCCGGGCATGTCGTCGGGGTTCAGCGGTTCAAGCGACAGCGTCAGTGCCGGGGCCTCTGCCGTCGCCCAGGCGAGGTTTTCGGTATAGCAAAGCTCTGCCTCCGGACCCTTCGCCACGCCCGCCATCACATGCAGCCGCGCCGCGCCAAGCCGCGTCGCATATTCGGCGGCGCGCAGAAAGCCCTCGCGGAAGCGGGCGGTCTGACCGGGGACGGCGGCAAAACCCCGGTCACCGGCGGCCCAGTCGCCGGGCGGCGTGTTGATCAGGGCCACCGGCATGCCGCCAAGCGCCCGTTCCCAATCATCCATCGCGTGATCATAGGGAAACAGCATCTCGACCCCGTCAAATCCGCAGCGCTCCGCCCAACCCGGCCGGTCGAGCACGGAGACTTCGGTGAACAGGAGTGTCAGATTCGCGGCGAAACGGGGCATTCAGGGCAATTCGGCAGAAGGGACGATCGGAAAGAACTGCCCGGCGGACCAGAGGCCGAACCACTCTTCCCCTCTGTAAGGTTCACGGCTGCCCAAATCAATCAATCTGTAGAAGGATTTTCGGTCGATCAGGGCCTCGAGGTTGCTGCGGATCAGGATGTAGGGTGAGGGCTCCCCGGTTTCGGGAGCGCGGACCACGCGAAGCGGATGCCCGGGGCCCATCGTCGCATGGTCTTCGGTCCTGGTGACGAAATGCAGGCTCTGGTCACGCCCGGTGCCGGTGACGTCGAAGTCGACGGCAAGGAGGGGTGCATCGTCCACCTGGATGCCGACCTTCTCGACCGGGGTGACAAGGAAATAGCGCTCGCCCTCCTTCTTCAGGATCGAGGAAAAGAGCTTCACCAGAGGCGCCCGCCCGATGGGGGTGCCAAGATAGAACCAGGTCCCGTCGCGCGCGATACGCATGTCGATATCGCCGCAGAACGGCGGGTTCCAAAGATGCACCGGCGGCGGGTTCTTGCCGGAAGCTGCCTTCACGGAGGCAACAATTCCATCGGCGGAAGGTTTCACGATCATTTGTGTCAAGTCGCCTTTTGCCATTTGTGCCCGACGCGATACTTCGGTCTAATGGAGAAGTATAAACACGCACGGAGCATTGTCATGGCCGATACGAACGCGCTGGTCGCAGAAATCGAAGCGCTGGGCGCGGTATTGGGAAAGGCCAAGGCCTCGATCAACCAGCGGTTCATCGGGCAGGAGACGGTGGTGGACCTGGTTCTGGCCTCGATGCTTTGCGGCGGGCATGCGCTGCTGGTCGGCTTGCCGGGGCTGGGCAAGACGCGGCTCGTCGATACGCTGTCGACGGTGATGGGGCTGAAAGGCAATCGCATCCAGTTCACCCCTGATCTGATGCCTGCGGATATCCTGGGATCGGAAGTGCTGGAAACGGCGGCCGATGGCGGGCGGGCGTTCCGGTTCATCGAGGGGCCGATCTTCTGCCAGCTTCTGATGGCAGACGAGATCAACCGTGCCAGCCCGCGGACGCAATCGGCGCTGTTGCAGGCAATGCAGGAAAAGGAAGTGACGATCGCCGGGCAGCACCGGCCGCTTGGCCGCCCCTTCCATGTGCTGGCGACGCAGAACCCGATCGAGCAGGAAGGCACCTACCCCCTGCCCGAAGCGCAGCTGGACCGGTTCCTCGTGCAGGTGGATGTCGAATACCCGACACGCGCGACCGAACGCGACATCCTGATCGCGACGACAGGCGCCGAAGAGGCGCAGTCGCATCAGGTGTTCACCGCGGAAGAGCTGATTGCCGCGCAGGGCGTGATCCGGCGGATGCCGGTGGGCGATCAGGTGGTCGAGGCGATACTTGATCTGGTGCGCGCCTGCCGTCCGGGCGAACCCGAGGGGCGCGAGCTTTCTGATTCGCTCTCCTGGGGGCCGGGGCCGCGTGCGGCGCAGGCGCTGATGCTGACG
>JAAURK010000359.1 GCA_012032275.1 Tabrizicola sp. | reverse complement strand
CGACCCTTCTGGCGGAACGCGCGGAAAACCACCCTCCCGCCACAGCCGCCCGCGCCGCAGCCGATACGGCGCGCGAGGCCTATATCCGGGCAAGCATCGCCGCCGGGCTAAGCCCCCTGCCCTTGCCGGGCGTCTAGCTGATGGCGGTAAGCTTGGCCCGGATTGATCTCGCGCACCAGTTGGCATCATCGGCAGCAGCGCCTGGGTCGGCAGAACGGACGCGGTCGGGTTGAGTGCGATGACCCGTGCGGCTACTTTCCGGGGGCTGTCGGCAAAGCGGCAGGCGCCGGCGAAGGCCCCCTCGCCCCAGACCCCTGCGGGGTGGAGTGGCACATCAGCCGGCCCGCCGGTCCGATCCGGCAGACGGGCAATACCGGCCGCATCCGAAAGTTCAACGGACAACCAGCACCCGTGGCCAGCAGATCTGCGCACCAGAGCGATCACTTCCTCTCTCGCGCGGCGCCGAGGGCTGCGACCGCGGCGCCGGTCCCGCGCGAGGCACCGGCTGCGACGATCCTCACTCCGCCGCGACACTCGGGTTGTTCGGATGGGTCGTCCAGTTGGCATAGTCGCCGACCTTCACCCCCGTCCTCGGATCGACCGAACCCTTGGCCATCGGGACCATGGTGATGCAGTTTTCCACCGGGCAAACGTTGACGCAGAGGTTGCAGGCGACGCATTCGTCGTCCATCACCTCGAACACACGATCGGGCGACATGGAGATCGCCTGGTGACTTGTATCCTCGCAGGCCGCATAGCAGCGCCCGCATTTGATGCAGGCGTCCTGGTCGATCCGCGCCTTGGTCACGTAATTCAGGTTCAGATACTGCCAGTCGGTGACATTCGGCACGGCCCGCCCGATCAGCTCGTCAAGACCGATCTGCTTTTCGTCCAGGTATTGCGACAGGCCCGAGATCATCTCCTGCACGATCTTGAAGCCATAGGTCATCGCTGCCGTGCAGACCTGCACATTGCCCGCGCCAAGCGCCATGAACTCTGCCGCGTCGCGCCAGGTGGTGGCGCCGCCGATCCCCGAGATGGGAAGGCCGCGGGTCGCCTCGGCGCGGGCGATCTCCGACACCATGGAAAGCGCGATGGGTTTCACCGCCGGACCGCAATAGCCGCCATGCGCGCCCTTGCCGTCGATCGTCGGTTCGGGCACGAAACTGTCAAGATCGACCGCGGTGATCGAGTTGATCGTGTTGATCAGGCTCACCGCATCGGCCCCGCCCCGCCTGGCGGCCTCGGCCGGTTTGCGGATATCGGTGATGTTCGGCGTCAGCTTCACGATCACCGGCAGGCGTGAGTGCTGCTTGCACCAGCGCGTCACCATCTCGATATATTCCGGTACCTGGCCCACGGCCGATCCCATTCCCCGCTCGCTCATCCCGTGCGGGCAGCCGAAGTTCAGTTCGATCCCGTCGCAGCCGGTCTCTTCCACCGGTTTCAGGATCGCCTTCCAGCTCTCTTCGTCGCAGGGTACCATCAGGCTGACCACCATGGCGCGGTCTGGATAGTCGCGCTTGACCTGCTTGATCTCGCGCAGGTTCACCTCCAGCGGGCGGTCGGTGATCAGCTCGATGTTGTTCAGGCCGAGAAGTCGGCGGTCCGCGCCCCAGATCGCGCCATAGCGCGGGCCATTGACGTTGACGACGGGCGGCCCTTCCGATCCGAGCGTCTTCCAGACCACTCCGCCCCAACCAGCCTCGAAGGCGCGGCGGACGTTGTATTCCTTATCCGTCGGCGGGGCCGAGGCGAGCCAGAACGGGTTGGGCGACGTGATGCCGATGAAGCGTGAGGTGAGGTTTGCCATGTCATCCTCCTCAGGAATGCGAAAGCCGCGGTCCGCGCGTGGCGGAACCGGTTCGGGTTGCGACAGGTGAAATGCTCAGAACCCCAGCGCCCGCCAGATCCAGCCGACGATATGGCCCGCGACTTCGCCGAATGTCGGCGTCACATAGGCCCAGGCCAGGCAGCCGACCACATTGACCGGCGCAAAGATCAGTGGCGGAAGCCGCGAGAACCCTGCCATCACGAAGACCACCGCGCGCAGGGGGCCGAAGAAATGCCCGATGATCACCGCCAGCGGGCCCCATTTGCGAAACGCCGCATTGCCGCGATGCACGAGATCGGGATGGTTGCGCAACGGCCAGAGACCAAGGATCGCCGATCCATAGCCCCACCCCAGCGCGTAAGACAGGAACGACCCGATCACCGCCCCGATGGAGGCTCCGGCCCAGATCGGGAACAGCGACAGCTCGCCCGTCGCGACCAGCGCGCCAACCCCCAGCAGGATCGCCGTAGAGGGGATGATGATCGACAGGAAGGCGATGGTCTCGCCCATCGCAAAGACCAGTGCGATCCAGAAGGCCCAGTCGCGATTGTCGCGCACGAAGCCCAGAACGCTGTCGATCACACCATCCACGCGAGATCCCTCCGGCCGATTGCGCGCCGAGGCCTAGCCCGCGCGGCCGGAATGCACAAGCCATGCTCACGCCCTGCCCGTCAGATGGCGGTGAATGGCCTCGGCGGCATCGCGACCTTCGGCAACGGCGGTGACGGTCAGATCCTCGCCGCCCGCCGCGCAATCGCCTCCGGCCCAGACCCGGGCACCGCTGGGGGAGATCTTGCCGCCCGTCACCGTCAGCCCCTCCGGCGCGCCCTTCAGGGTCTGGCCGATTGCCTTGAAGACCTGATCGGCCTTCAGCGTGAAAGTCTCGGAGGCAAGCACAAGCCCGTCTGGCCCGTCCTCGGTATAGGCAAACTCCACCGCCTGCGCCGCGCCGTTGCCAAGGACACGCAATGGCGCCGCGTTGTGGATGATCCGCACCCCGGCTTGCACGGCGTGGTCCTGCTCATGGCCGCTGGCGCTCATCCTGTCGCGCCCCCGGCGGTAGACGATGGTCACGGTCTCGGCGCCCAGCAGCTTCGACTGCACCGCCGCGTCCACCGCCGTCATCCCGCCGCCGATGACCACCACGTCGCGGCCGACGGGAAGCCTCGACAGATCCGCTGTCTGACGCAGCTCGGCAATGAAATCGACCGCATCGCGGACACCGGGCATTTCCTCGCCCTCGGCGCGCAACGCATTGACCCCGGCGAGGCCGATCCCCAGAAACACCGCGTCATATTGCGCCTGCAACGCCTCCAGCGTCAGGTCGCGGCCAAGTTCCACCCCGGTCCGGACCTCGATCCCGCCGATGCGCAACAGCCAGTCCACCTCGGCCTGCGCGAAATCATCCGTCGCCTTGTAAGAGGCGATGCCGTATTCGTTCAGGCCACCGGCCTTGTAGCCCTTGGCCACCGACAGGTAGGTCATCACGTCCGGCGTCCAGCGCTGTTCCAGGCCGAAGCGCGGCGACACGTCCGTCCACTCGCCATCCGGCGCGGTGTACGGCGTCGGCACGCCCGCGATGATGTTGCGGGTGCTGCGGAAGTTGGTGTAGTCCTTCTGATCCTTGCTCCAGCGCAGGCCCAGCGTGCCGCTGAACCGGTCGGTGAAATTGAAGGTGCCCTGCGCAAAGGCCGCGGTGCTGGTGGTGGTCAGGTCCTTGAACTCGCGGCCATT
>JAAURK010000358.1 GCA_012032275.1 Tabrizicola sp. | reverse complement strand
GCAGGTGACCGGCGGCTGGTAGATGCCGCGAGCCCGCCGATGCCGTGATCGGGCGGATGGTCGGCGCCGTAGTGCAGAAATACCGAACCGCGACAGGAGCCTGAGATGCCCGCCAAAGACCAAAGACTGTTGCGCGTCGGTGTGCTGGGCTGCGGCCCCATCGCGCAGGCCGCACATTTCGAAGCCTGCACCAAGGCCCGGAACGCGGCGCTTCACGCGATCTGCGATGTCGCTGACGATCTGCGCGACCGGATGGCCGCCACCCATGCCCCGACCCGCAGCTTCAGCGACTATGACGCCATGCTGGCCGACCCGGACCTTGAGGCCGTGGTGATCGCCACCTCTGACGCGTTCCACGTTCCCGCCGCACTGCGGGCGTTGCAGGCGGGCAAGCATGTCCTGTGCGAAAAGCCGCTGGCAACCGGCATCGAAGAGGCGCAGTCGCTTCGCGCCGCGGTCAAGGCCAGCGGCAAGGTGCTGCAGGTCGGGCACATGAAACGCTTCGACGCCGGATTGCAGGCCGCAAAGGCCTTCATCGACGGCCCGATGGGCCAGATGGTGGCGCTGAAAGCCTGGTATTGCGACAACACCCACCGCTATGCGATGACCGATGCGGTGCAGCCGCTGATCGTCACCTCAGAGGCCGCACGGAAACCGTCCGAAAACCCCAAGGCCGACCTTGACCGCTATTACATGCTGGCCCATGGCAGCCATCTGGTCGACACCGCCCGCTTTTTCGCCGGCGAGATCGCGGCGGTCGATGCCCGGCTTCTGAACCGCGCGGGCATCCGCTGCTGGTTCGTCGACGTAGAATTCGCCAATGGCACCCTTGGGCATCTGGACCTGACCGTCGCCGTGCGGATGGACTGGCACGAAGGCTTCCAGATCTACGGCGCAGAGGGCTCGATCCTCGGCAAGACCTATAACCCCTGGTATTACAAATCCTCCGACGTCGACATCTTCCACGAAGCGGACGGCGCGACCCACCGGGTGCTGGGGGCGGACGGGCATTTCTACCGCCGCCAGCTTGAAGGTTTCGCCGACACGATCCTGACGGGCGCATCGCAATATGGCGCGGATCTCGAGGACGGCATCGCCTCGGTCCGTGCCATGGTGGCCATCGCGCAATCGGCGCGGACGAAGCAGCCGGTGCGGCTGGCCGATGTCTCGGGGGCGCTTTAGATGCGGCTTGGTATCTTTGCCAAGACCTTTGCGGGGGACGATCCGCTGACGGTGCTCCGCGCGGCAAAGGCGGCGGGTTATGCGGCGGTGCAATACAACCTGGCCTGTTCCGGCCTTCCGCCCATGCCCGATGCACTGACCGGTGCCGAGAGTGCCGCCGTGGCAGAGGCGAGTGCTGCGACGGACGTGGCGATTGCCGCCGTCTCCGGCACCTACAACATGATCCACCCCGATCCTGCAGTGCGTGCGACAGGGCTGCGTCGGCTTGCCGTCCTGATCGATCATGCCGCCGCGATGGGCACCGGGATGGTCACCCTTTGCACCGGCACGCGCGATCCGTTGGACCAGTGGCGCCACCACCCGGACAATGCCTCACCCGAGGCATGGCGCGACCTTCTGGGCGAAATGGCCAAGGCCTGCGCGCTGGCCGAGGCTGCGGGCATCCGGCTGGGGATCGAACCGGAACTGGCCAATGTGATCAACGGCGCGGCCAAGGCCCGCAGGATGATCGACAGCCTGCAAAGCCCGGCCCTTGCGATCGTGCTTGATCCGGCGAACCTCTTCGAACTCGCCCCGCTGCCGGAACAGCGCGACATCCTCTCCCATGCCGTCGATCTTCTGGCCGACCGTCTTGTGATGGCCCACGCCAAGGACCGCGATCCGCAGGGTGGCTTTGCGACGGCGGGGCAGGGCGTCGTCGACTTCCCGCATTTCATTGGCCGCCTGCGCGGTATCGGCTTTGACGGCGATCTGGTGACGCATGGCCTGACGGCGGAAGAGGCCCCTGGCGTGGCCGCCTTTCTGGCCCGGCTATGACCCGGACCGGCTGGCTGATCCGTCACGATCTGCGCCTTGCCGTTCATGGCGGCGGAGAGAGCGGCCCGCCGCTGGTGTTCCAGCATGGTCTTTGCGGCGATGCCCGGCAGGTGGCCGAGGCGATGGCGGGCCTTGCCCCGCAGCGCTGGACCTGTCTGGAATGCCAGGGGCATGGCGCGTCCGGGCTTGGCCCCGATCCCTCGATCGCGCGGTTCTGCGACGATGTGGCGGCGCTGATCGAGACGCTGCCGGGGCCGGTGGTATTGGGCGGCATCTCGATGGGCGCGGCGATGGCCTGCCGTCTCGCGGTGACCCGCCCCGAGCTTTTGCGCGGGCTGATCCTCGTGCGCCCGGCCTGGGCGACCGATGCTGCCCCCGCCAACATGGAACCGAATGCCGAGGTGGGCGCGCTGCTCGCCCGGCTTCCGCCCGATCAGGCGCGCCAGAGCTTTGAGACGGGCGTCACCGCGCGGCGGCTGGCAGAGGTGGCGCCCGACAATCTGGCCTCGCTTCTGGGGTTTTTCGACCGGGTGCCACAGGCGGCCACGGCCCGCCTTCTGACCGCGATTTCCGCGGACGGCCCCGGGATCGCTGCTGCCGACCTGCAGGCCCTGGCCCTGCCGACACTGGTCTGCGGCACGACGGAAGATGCCATCCACCCCGCCTTCCATGCGCAGGCGCTCGCCCGGCTGATCCCGCAGGCGAGACTGGCCGAGCTTCCCCCCAAGGGCCGCGACAAGCCCGCCCATCTCGCCGCCCTTGCCACGGCCATGACCCGTTTCCTCAAGGAGATCTGATATGCCCCGCCCCGCCGCCGACTGGATGGCCGCCCTGCCGCGCAACCGATTGCTGGCGGAATATTCGATGTGGTCCGCCGACCTCATCCGGCTCGCCGACGATCTGACCCGGATCACGCCTTATGCCGACATCCTGCATATCGATGTGGCCGATGGCTGTTTCGCCCCGGCCTTCCTGTTCTTCCCCGATCTTGTGGCACGACTGCGCGACCAGACGGCACTGCCGATCCATGTGCATCTGATGGTGGCGGACCGGGTTCTGCTGCCCCAGATCGAGCAGTTCGCCGAGGCGGGGGCCGATCTGATCAGCCTGCATGCCGAAAACGCGAATGCCGGCGAAGGGCTGGACCGGATCGCCGCACTTCGGTTGAAGGCGGGCATGGTGCTGCGGGTGGAGACGCCGGTAACAGAGGCCGCGCCATGGCTTGACCGGCTTGACATGCTGACCCTGCTTGGCACGGCGATCGGCGTGAAAGGTCAGGGCTTGAACCCCGCCGCCGCCAGCCGATTGCAAGAGGCCGGAGGCCTGATCGCCGCGACGGGGCGCCGGATCGTCCTGGCGGCAGATGGTGGCATCCGCGACACCACCGTCCCGCTGTTGCGCAACGCAGGGGCGGAGACGGTCGTCATGGGATCACTGGCCTTCGGCGCCCCCGATCTGGCCGACCGCATGCGCTGGCTGCACGGCTTCAGGAAGCGGACCGGCCTTGACTGACCGGGCCGGGCCCTCAGGCCGCGGTTTCGCGGGCGGAGCCAGGAGCCAGATCAGCGCCCGCCTGCCAGAACG
>JAAURK010000054.1 GCA_012032275.1 Tabrizicola sp. | reverse complement strand
TGGGGGCCAGCGTGGCAACGGTACAGGACAGGCCCGGCAGGCGCGGGTCCGTCACCACCACATTGGTCAGCGTCGCATTGCCGGTGTTTCTTACGGCAAAGGTATAGGGAACAGTGGTGCCCGCATTGCCAAAAGCGGTGGCCGTGGTGGCCTTGTCCAGCGTCACAGACGGCGTCAGCGCAGGCCCGGTCAGCGTCAAGGTCGCCTGCCGTTCCCCAAGCGTGCCGAAATCCGGTGTGCCCCGGGCAATGGCGATATTGGTGACGCTGCGATTGTCGATATCGGCTTGGGTGACGGTGTAGGTTCCCGTACACACCGTCTGGCGCGGCGTCTGACCAAGACTGACATCCACCAGTCGGGTCGCCTGCGCGTCGCAGGTGACATTCGCGATCCGGTCATCGGATACGGTGATGTTATTGATCGGCACGGAGCCGATGTTGCGGACGACATAGCTGTAAGTGATGGTCTGGCCGACCGTTGCATAGGTTGTGACTGGCGCGGTCTTGGTCAGCTCATACCCCGGTGCGACGGTCACGATATCGCGGTTGGCCAGGGTCGGTCCGATGCGAAAATCCCAGAAGTTGTCGTTCGGGTCCCGGTCAAAGACGGTGGTTGTGGTGCGCCCCGTGGACAGAATATTGGACAAAAGCGCGGGGTTTGTGCTGCTGAACCAGCCGGTGTTGAAGGTGTTGTTGGTGAACCCGGTCACAAACCCGCCGCTGACGGTGCCGGTAGTATTGGTGATTTCGGTCGTGACACCCGACCAGTTGGTGATATCAAACCCGTTCAGACGCAGCGTGATGTCGTTGAGGTCGAACTCACCCGGCCCGGTATCTCCGTCCTGCGCGGAAATCGCATGAAAATCCGGGCGATGGAGCCGCCGAAATAGGTGGAACAGGTCGAAGCCCCGCAATCCAGCGCGATCGGATTGTTGATCGTGAAGGGATTGCGCGAAAGGCTGCCGGATTGCCGGTATTCTGAAATCCCTGAAACGCGCCAGAGGGATCGGAGAATTGATAATAGGCGTTGCCGTTGGCACCGATGATCACGATGGCCACGCCGCCCGCCTCGGGATATTCGGCCGGCAAAACCAGCCCGGTTCCCGGCACGGTCGTCGTGTAGGGTGTTGCGAAACCTGCGCGGGCGATGACACGGCCACGATCAAAGGCTGCCTTCGCAAGCCATTTCATGACCACCGACATCATGCCGCGCTTCACAGAATACTGCCCCAAAAACGGATTGACTTCACATCGACCCTGATATCCGCACGTTTTCGCACTTGGTCTGACCGTGCGACTTGTGGGAAGTTTCGGCAAGCGCATTTTCCGTTGTGCCGATCGGGATAGGAGTCATTTCCCGAAAAATCGGCCTGCCAGCCGGACTGCACCTCGGCGTTATTCCGCCGCGTGTTGCGCAGATGCGACACATCATTTACCAAGGCCAGCAAGAACCGGGACCGGGCCGCCGCGCGTTTACAGCGCAGCAACCTGCATCGGCGCGTCTCCAACCACCGCGATGAATGGATTTCACATGTCAGGGGGTCTTTCGTCACAAAGATTCATCGCTTGTCGAAATCAGCACCCGCCCGCGGCAAGAAGCTTTTTGCCTGTCCGAGTTTCCCAATGCCAGAAACGATCTTCGTTATCGCGATCAGCAAATTAAATGGTGCCCAGAGCCGGAATCGAACCAGCGACACGCGGATTTTCAATCCGCTGCTCTACCAACTGAGCTATCTGGGCACCCTTGGCCGGGGCGGGGCCCGGCGACTGCGGGGGGTGATACTGGACGCCTGCGGGGCTGTCCAGAGGGTTTTCGCGCTTTCTACTGCCGGCGTGGCGGGCCATCCTCTGTGTCCGGAAGCTCGGCGTCCTCGCCGATTTCGGCGGCGATGCGGTAGCTTTCGTTCAGCCAGCGGGCAAGATCGACGTCGGCGCAGCGGCGTGAACAGAAGGGACGGTACTTGGCATCAGCCTCCTTGCCGCAGGTCGGACAGCTCATGCCAGAAGCTCCGCCAGAGGCAGGCGATCCCGTTTGCGGGTCAGCTCGAAAAGGCCAAGCGCCGTCCATCCGGCGAGATTCGCTTCGGTATCGGCCTTGAACGCCGCGCGCAGAACCTGGTCGAGGATATGCCGGTCGCGCTTTGGCATCGGCGCGAAATCGACGATGACCTGCCCGCCAAGACCGCGCAGCCGCAGCTGGCGTGGCAGGTCGCGGGCGACGGCGATATTGGCCTTGAGGCTGGCTGCAGGAGACGTATCGGGGCCGGTGTTCACATCGACGGCTACCAGCGCCCGTGTCGGCTCGATCATCATATGGCCGCCATCCGGCAGATCGACACGGGGGTGGCAGAGCCCGTCGATCCGGTCGGTGACGCCTTCCGCCTCAAAGCCGCCCTCTTCGGTGATCATGTCGTCCACCGGCGGGTCAAGCCAGTCGCGGAACGCCAGATCATGGGCGCCGGGGCCGTCGAGCAGCAGTTCCGGCGGGCCGTCCAGATCGGCGAGAACGGCTTCGGCCAGACCGCGCATCGCAGCGATGTCTTCGGCGATGGCCTGATCCTCCGCCTCTGCGGTGGAAGACCGAAGGATGAGCCCCAGCGATGGCGAAGCCCCCACCATCCCCTCTTCTGCAAGTGCGGCCAGGGCTGCACGCAGCCCCTCGTCCTTGATCCGGCGCGAGATGTTCAGGCCCGGGGCTCCGGGCGTGAGGATCGCGAAGCGGGATTTGAAAAGCAGCCGCGCAGAGACCGGAACCGCCTTGCCGGGCTCTGCCGGGCCGCTGACCTGCACCAGCAGGCGCTGGCCGGGCGCAATGCCGGAAATCTGGCGCAGAAAGCCCGAGCCCTCTGGCAGCCTGACGAAGATGCCGCCCTGGCCTTTCACCGGCCGGTCGGCGACGGCCCGGTAGAGGGCGCCGGGCAAGGGCCGGTCGTCGGCGGGATCGATCGCCAGCTCTTCCAGGTGACCGTCGACCATCAGCGCCGCGGCCTGACGACCGTTGATGCTGTCCAGAATGACGACGCGGCCCTTCATTCCTGCCTCCAGAGCGGATATCCTGCCGCTTGCAGCAGGCGTGCCGTTTCCGCAAGCGGCAGGCCGACGATGCCGGTAAAGCTGCCCGAAATCCAGGGAATGAATGCGCCGGCGGCACCTTGAATGGCGTATCCCCCGGCCTTGCCCTGCCACTCGTCGCTGGCAAGATAGGCATTGAGTTCAAGGTCGGAGAGCCGCTTCATCTTTACCGCGCTCAGGCTTTCGCGCTGCCAGATGCGGTCGCCGCGCCGCACCGCAAGCGCTGTGATCACCTGATGCCGCCGCCCGCCAAGGGCCGTGAGGAACGCCGCCGCCTCGCCCGCATCTGCCGGTTTGCCAAGGATGCGCCGCCCAAGCGCCACGGTGGTATCCGCCGTCAGCACGATGTCGTCGGGACCGGCCGCCACCGCCAGCGCCTTCTCCCGCGCAAGGCGGGCACAATAGGCGCGTGGCAGCTCCGCCTTCCGGGGATCTTCGTCGATATCGGGGGGAAGGATCGCATCGGGGATGACCCCAAGCTGCGCCAGCAATTCCTTGCGGCGCGGGCTGGCGGATCCGAGGATAAGCCGCAAGATCAGTTACTTGAAGCGATAGTTGATGCGGCCCTTCGACAGATCGTAAGGCGTCATTTCCACCTGAACCTTGTCGCCTGCCAGAACGCGGATGCGGTTCTTGCGCATCTTTCCCGCCATCGTCGCAATCAGTTCATGGCCGTTCTCGAGTTCGACCTTGAATGTCGCGTTGGGCAGGAGTTCCTTGACGACACCGGGGAATTCGAGAATGTCTTCCTTGGCCATGGTCTCTCCATTGCAGATGTGCCCGCAGGTCAGACCGCAGGCATCCGGGGGCGCGTATGCCCGCGAAAGGGCAGGTTTTCAAGTGGATTCGTGCAGTCACGCCGGACTACGGCGCTGGCCCGGACTGTTCAGCCGCTCGATCCCGATCCGCGCAATGACCGCCCCGCCGACCGATTGACCAATCGCAATGCCGCCGTGCTGCCGGATCGCCAGACTGGGCGCATCGGTCAAGGAGGGAGTGTGATGCGTGTCGGTCTGACGGTCTTGCTGGTCTTCGTGATCATTCTTGTGGTGCCGGTTCTGGTCTACGGTGCGCTGTCCCGGATCAGCGGGTTGCAGCCCCCGGGCGATGATCCGTCTGCATTCCTTGCCGGGGTGGCCGTGTCAAAGCTTGGCACCGCGATCGCCTTCGTCGGCCTCTGGTTTCTGGCGCGCGACAGTCTTGCTCCGCAGTGGCTGCCCTGCGTGGCGCTTTGGTGGGTGATGTTCGTCCTTGGCGAGGTCGGGCAGGCCATCGGCCCCGGCTACAGCTGGTCCGAAGCCATTGCCGGGATCGTGTCGGAGACGATCTACCTGCCGCTTTCGGGTCTGGTCGTCCTTCGGATGCTTCCAGCCTGACCTGACCGCCGCTGCGCAGAGGGCGGGCGGCTGCCGCGGGGCTGTGGCAGGCGTGCGGGAAATCCGCGTGTGCCGCTCGCCCCGTGCAGAATTGCGATCCGGCGCGACCGGGCCGCCCGGCATTTCCGCCTTTTCTTGACGCTTCTGCCGACAATCGCTTGAACTACGTCCCTCTGTCAGGCTACGGACCCGCGCAACTGGTGCCGCGCCGCCTGTGAAAGGTCGATCCGAATGTTCCTGCCCAATCTCGCTCCGATCCCGGAGCTTTATGTCTCCTACGAATCCGCACAGAAGCTGAAGCACGAGGCGGGCGCATTGCCGTCGTGGGATCTGACCCAGCGCCAGGTCTGCGATCTCGAACTGCTGATGAACGGCGGCTTTCACCCGCTCAAGGGGTTCGTGACCGAAGCCGATTACAATGGTGTCGTCGAGAAGATGCGTCTGGCGGACGGCACCCTGTTTCCGATTCCGATCACGCTCGATGTCAGCGAAGCTTTCGCCGCAGGGGTGGAACCGGGCCAGGATATCGCGCTTCGTGATGCCGAAGGGGTGATCCTCGCCATCCTCTCGGTGACCGACAAATGGCAGCCGGTGAAGGCGCATGAGGCCGAGCAGGTGTTCGGCGCCGATGATCTGGCGCATCCGGCGGTCAACTACCTGCACCATCAGGCGGGGCCGGTCTATCTTGGCGGTCCGATCACCGGGATCCAGCAGCCGGTGCATTACGATTTCAAGGCCCGCCGCGACACGCCGAACGAGCTGCGCGCCTTCTTTCGCAAGATGGGCTGGCGCCGCGTGGTCGCTTTCCAGACCCGCAACCCGCTGCACCGCGCGCATCAGGAACTCACCTTCCGCGCGGCGCGCGAGGCGCAGGCAAATCTGATCATCCACCCCGTTGTCGGCATGACCAAACCCGGCGACATCGACCATTTCACCCGGGTGCGCTGCTATGAGGCGGTGCTCGACCAATATCCGGGCTCGACCACCACGATGAGCCTTCTGAACCTGGCGATGCGCATGGCCGGCCCGCGTGAGGCGCTGTGGCATGGCATCATCCGGCGCAATCATGGCTGCACTCACATGATCGTCGGGCGTGACCATGCCGGTCCGGGCAAGAACTCTCAGGGCAAGGATTTCTACGACCCCTATGCCGCGCAAGAGCTGTTCAAGACCCACGCCGCCGAGATCGGCATCGAGATGGTCGATTTCAAGCAGATGGTCTATGTGCAGGAAAAGGCGCAATACTATCCGGTGGATGAGGTGCCGGAGGGATCAACCGTCCTGGATATTTCGGGCACCGAGCTTCGCCGCCGCCTGCGCGAAGGGCTGGAGATTCCCGAGTGGTTCTCGTTTCCGGCCGTGGTCGAAGAGTTGCGCCGCACCTCGCCCGCGCGGTCGAAACAGGGGTTCACGGTGTTCTTCACCGGATTGTCGGGGTCGGGCAAATCCACCATCGCCAACGCGCTGATGGTGAAGCTGATGGAGATGGGGGGCCGCCCGGTCACGCTTCTTGACGGCGATGTGGTCAGAAAGCACCTGTCCTCGGAACTCGGCTTCTCCAAGGAACACCGCGACATCAACATCAAGCGGATCGGCTATGTCGCCAGCGAGATCACCAAGAATGGCGGCATCGCGATCTGTGCGCCAATCGCCCCTTACACCGCCACCCGCCGCGCCGTCCGCGAAATGATCGAATCCTTCGGCGCCTTCATCGAGGTGCATGTGGCGACGAGCATCGAGGAATGCGAACGTCGCGATCGCAAGGGGCTCTACAAACTGGCGCGCGAAGGCAAGATCAAGGAGTTTACCGGCATCTCGGACCCTTACGAGGCGCCGGTCCATGCCGAGCTTGTGGTGGATACCGAGAATGTCGATGTCGATCACTGCGCGCATCAGGTGATCCTGAAGCTGGAGCAGATGGGACTGATCCGGGCCTGACCGACGGCCGCGAGCATCCGGTGCAATGCAGGTGTTGCGCCGGATGGCGGACCACCGCCTGCCGCATGGCGGAGCGGTTGTCATTCAGGCGGTGATGCGGCCTCATGGCGGGGATCCGTGAAAGGCCCCCATGCTGCGTATCCTCGCCCTTCTCGCGTTTTTCGCGATGCCCGCGCTGGCAGAAACCCGCGTCGTGACCTTCGCGCCGACCGATGCCGAACTGGCCAATCCCGAGCGCGGCTGGTGGCTTTTTGCTTCCGACAATTTCGCCGGCGCGACGGAGGAGGAGATCGCCGATACCGCCGCGCTCGGGGTAAGTGTCGCCTACGGGATCGTGCGCCTTGACGAATACCGCGATACGGACCTGCCCGATGGCTTCATGGTCGATCTTGAGGACAGTTTCGCGCTGGCGCGAAAGCACGGGCTGAAGATCATCCTGCGCTTCGCCTATAATTATCCCGACAACTCGCGCGATTACGCCGGGGCAGAGGACGCCCCCCTGCCGCGCGTGCTGGCCCATATCCGGCAACTCGCCCCGCTGATCGCGGCCAATGCCGATACGATCGTGGCGATGCAGGCGGGCTTCATCGGCGCCTGGGGCGAGGGGCACAGCTCGTCCAACCGGCTGGACAGTGCCGAGGCCAAGGCCGCCATCCGGGATGCGCTTTATGCGGCCCTGCCCGAGGGCATTCCCCTGCAGTGGCGCTACCCGCCCGACATCCTTGGCTGGCCCGCGGGCAAGATGGGGTTTCACAACGATTGTTTCCTGTCTTCCGCGACCGATGTCGGCACCTATGACGAAGATGACGAGACCCGCGCCGAAGAGCGCAAGGCAATGGCCGACCTGACCGACAGCACCTATTTCTCGGGCGAGACCTGCGACGCCGAGCCCGATCAGATCCGCAACTCTTGCGAGGCGATCCTGTCGGAGGGGGCAGAGTTCCACCTCTCGGCCTCAATCTCGGGTATTACGAGGCGTTTCACGACGCCTGGAAGGCAGAAGGCTGCTTTGAGGAGATCACAAACCGGATGGGCTATCGTCTGCGGCTGGTGACGGCCGAGATTGCCGATGGTGGCGCCTTCCGGGTGAGCGTCGCGAATGACGGCTGGGCCAGACCGGTGCAGCCGCGCCGCCTGGTATTGACAGCCTATCAGGATGGAAGCGCCAGGGCCGAGACCCAGCTCACCGGGACATTGGCGGAAATCGGCGCGGGCGAAGAGAAGACATTTTCCGGCACCTTGCCCGCGCTTTCCACGGCCGACCGGATCTGCCTTTCCGCCCCCGATCAAAGCCCGCGCCTCGGGGCGGTCCCGGCCTATGCAATCCGCTTTGCCAACGGCGAGGCCGAGGGGCAGGGATGGGACGTCCGCCTCGCCGCCTTCTGCTTTTGACCGCTGGCCCGCCCTTCAGGCCGACCGGCAAGCCCGGGTCAATGCACGCTTACCGGCGCGAAGTCATGTACCCGGGCCAGATGAAAGGCAAGCTGGCGGTTTGCGACGAGGGCAAGCTGCTGGCCGTCGGCGCCATGCACCGAATAGATCACATCCAGCGCGTCGCCCACCTGTTCGCGCAGATCGTCGGGCAGATCGGCCACGGCCACCGGGCGGACATAGACGATACGGTCGCCCCCCTGCGGCAGGCCCCTGAATGGCGTGTTCATGCTTTGCCTCCTTCCTTGCGACCGATCCTGATCGTCTGAACCACCGTTTCCGGCACCGCACGGCGCAGATCGATGTGCAGCAGGCCGTGTTCCATGGTCGCCCCGGCAACATCCACCCCATCGGCCAGCACAAAGCTGCGCTGGAAGGCGCGCGCGGCAATTCCGCGGTGCAAGAACACCCGGTCACCCGCATCCTCGGCCTGACGGCCACGGATCACCAGCTGACGATCCTCGACCGTGATCGCCATATCCTCGTCACGGAAACCGGCAACGGCCAGGGTGATGCGATAGGCATTCTCGGCCACAGCCTCGATGTTGAAGGGAGGATAGCCCTCGGCCCCGGATTTCGCGGTGCGTTCGACCAGCCTTTCCAGCTGTTCGAAGCCCAGAAGATAGGGATGGGCCCCAAAGCTCAGTTTCGTCATGCGGTCATGCCCTTATCAAGCGACAGATCGGTCCGCGGCCCCGTCCACGGGCACCGCTTCCGGCAGAATATGGTGCCCTCGCCTCGCCCCCGCAACCCCTCGCCGCGCGACAATTTCAGCGAACATCCTGCGCAGAAACCTTACCGGATCGGAAAATTTCCCTATATTCTTTGCAGAAGTGAAGCAGCGACTCACAGAGCAGCCATGAACGCGCCCTCGGAACTGAATTTCGAAGAGATGCTCCGCATAAGGCTGGAGGTGCTCCGTCGCCAGCATCGCGATCTGGATGAGGCGATCCATGCGCTTGCGGTGACGGGGCGTCCTGATCAGCTGACCCTGCGACGGTTGAAAAAGCAGAAACTGTCGCTGAAGGACCAGATCGTGAGGATCGAGGATCAGCTGATCCCCGACATCATCGCGTAAGGTAGCGCTGCACCACTCCGGTGATGTTGTCGGCGCCGTACCCTTCTGACTTTGCGGCGGCAAAGACGGCGTGAACCGCCGCTGTCACCGGCAGGGGCGAGCCGTTCTCCTCTCCCGTCCGGCGGGCAAGGGCAAAGTCCTTCTCCACCAGATCGATCGGAAAGGCGGGGGCAAAGCCGCGGGCCAGCATCGCTGCGGCAGCCGCCTTGGCCGCCGGGCCGGCAACCGGCGTCGCGGCAAGGATATCCACCGCGCGGGCAGGGTCGATCCCTGCATTGGCCGCCATCCCCAACAGTTCGGCAATGACCGCCACCTGGGCGCCGAAAAGGCTGTTGACCATCAGCTTCACCATCGCCCCCGCCCCGGGGCCGCCCGCATGATGCACTGCGGCACCGATGTCTCGCAGCAGCGGCTCTGCCTGCGCCAGCACGGAGGCCTCACCGCCCGCCATGAAGATCAGCTGCCCCGCCTCTGCCTGCGGCCGAGAACCTGCTACCGGCGCATCGAGGAAATCGAGCCCTCTGGCCGCTGCCGCATCATGCAGGGCCCTCGCCTGAGCCGGGGTCACCGTGGACATCTCGATCCCCAGCGCGCCCGGCGCCATGCCCGCCATCGCTTCGTTCCAGACGGCGGCAGAAGCGGCGTCATCGCGCAACATCGCGATCACCACCTTTGCCCCCGGAACGGCCGCAGCCGCAGTCGCTGCCGCTGCCGCACCATCCACCCTGCGCGGGGTGCGGTTCCAGACTGTCACCTCATGCCCCGCGGCTACCAGCCGCAGTGCCATCCGGCTGCCCATGGCACCCAATCCAAGAAAAGCAATCTTCATCCTGTCCTCCATCCGCTGGTGGCCGGGGTTTCCCCCGGCCAGTGTGTCACTCCGCCGCGATCCGCTGCCCGGGCGCCGTCCAGGAAAGCGCAGGATCGGACATGAAGCTTTCCTTCGGCGTGTGGGTGATGTGATTGGTGTAGTTCGAGATCGTCTTGGTGGCCGCAATTGTCACTACATCCAGCACATTGGCACGGGTGAACCCGGCAGCGATGAAGCTGTCGACCGCCGCGTCACCGACAAAGCCGCGCTGTTCGACGAGCTTGCGGGCAAAGACGGCCAGTGCGTTCAACCGCGCATCTGCCAGTCCCTCGCCACCCCGCAGCGCCTGAACGGCGGCTTCGTCCATTCCGGCGGCGCGGGCAAGATAGGTGTGGCCCATGGTGCAGTATTCGCATTCATGAAAGACGTTGATCGCAAGATAGGCGACCTGCTGTTCCACCGGCGTCAGCGTCGATTGCGCGACAAGGCCGAACAGCGTGTCATATCCGATCAGCGCGGCAGGGCTTTCGGCAAGAATGCCATGCAGCTTTGGCACGAAGCCCCAGGCCTTTGCCGTGGCCTCAAGCTGGCTTTTCGATCCTTCCGGCGCGGTCTCGACGGTATGAACATCAAAACGGGTCATCTTCGGTCTCCGTGTTTGGGTGGTCCGGGATGGGCCACCGATAACGACGGTTTATTCCCGCGCCTTTCGCGGAAAAATGACTGGTTTGGAAAGAAATTCATGCATATCCTGCACGAATGAACATGGCCGATCTGTCTCTCTTTGCGGAAACCGCGCGCGCTGGCAGTTTTGCGGCCGTGGCACGGGCACGGGGGACCGATCCCTCCACCATCTCGCGCAGCGTCGCCAGTCTTGAGGCAGAGCTTGGCGTTCGGCTGTTCCAGCGCACCACCCGCAGCCTCGCGCTGACAGAGGCGGGCGATCTCTACCTGTCTCGCGCCCTGCCGCTGATCGAAGAACTGGCCCGGATCGGCAGCGAGGCGCGCGCCACCAAGGCCGAAACGCGCGGGACGCTGCGCCTGACGGCCTCTGTCACCTTCGGGCAGGCGATGATTCTGCCGCTTCTGCCCGGCTTCCGCGCGGCCTATCCCGACATCTCGCTTGAATGCCTGTTCACCGATCAGAACCTTGACCTGGTGGCCGACCGGATCGACCTTGCCGTCCGCCTGGCTCCGGCGATCGAGGGCGATGTGATCGCCTCGAAACTGATGTCGACCCGCTATCGCGTCGTCGCCTCGCCCGGCTATCTGGCCAAGGCACCGCCGCTTGCCGCACCGGGCGAACTGGCCGGACACCGCTTCCTGCTGTTCTCCATCCGGCCGTTTCGCAACCGCTGGATCTTTCGCGATGCGGCGGGGCGGCTCAGCGATGTGCCGGTCAGGGGCGATCTGGTGATCTCTCCCGCCGGGGCAATCCTCGACGCGGCGCTGGCAGGGCTTGGCGTGGCGCTGTTGCCGAACTACCTGAGCGATCCCGCGATTGCGGATGGTCGCCTGACCCGCCTTCTGACCGGGTGGGAGGTCACCGCGACCACCTTCGACACCGGCGCCTGGATCGTCTATCCCAGCCGGTCTTTCCTGCCCGCAAAGACCCGTGCGATGATCGACTTTCTGGGGCAGCGCTTGCCGCGCGCGCCTGTCCTGCCCTAACGCGGCATCAGCCCGGCCGCTTCGGCGATCCGTGCCATCGCGGTCAGGATTTCGCCGTCATCCGCCCAGATCGTCAGCGCATAAAGCGCATCGTCATCGGCTGCGGTGAACCCTGCCATCACCTCGCGCCGGGCGTCGGTATCGCGCGGGTAGGGGCTGGGAAAGACCGCCATCCCCTGCCGGATCCCCGCTGCATGATCAGGCAGGCCGATCCGGTCCAGCAGGGCTACCAGCTGAGGGGCCATCGTGCCCGACGAGTTGTAGAAATACTGGTGCGCACTGCCGTTGTAGCTTTCCGCCAGAAAGAAATGCAGCAAAAGGATATCCTGCTGCGCCTGGCCCATCGCGGCAAAGGCCGCATCCGCCTCGTCCGGGGTCCACCAGTCCGCCAGGCACTCGACGATCAGCCGATGGGTCAGATACTGGATCCGCGTCTCTGCATCCGTCGCCTGCCGCCTCGCCTCATATTCCGCCGCGATGGCCGGATCGCTGGCGATCAGTGCCTCTGTCGCAGCAAGGACGCGCGGAGCGGCACGGGAGAGCGCGTTGACGGCAAGGTCCGTCGCCCATTGGCGGTGGTCGGGGTCGTCGCTGTTCGACTGGCGGAAACGGGCATCCGGGCCCTCCTCCCAATCGGGAAAGGCCAGCATCGGCAGGCGCAACAGCTCCGCTTCCTCGGCAAGCCCGCGCCGCTCTGCCACTTCGATCATTCGGGGCAGTGCCGCCGACTGCACGCCATAGGCCAGGACATGGAACGGATCGACGGGAGGCGCGAGAACCTCGCCCAGGGCGATCAGATAGGGCAAGTCGGCAAGGGCGGCCGGAAGCTCCGCTTCTCTCGCCTCAAGTGCCTGAAGATAGGCAGGCCAATGCGACGATAGCGCGCTCATGACCTCTTCCGCGGTCGCGAAGGCATCAGAGTCCACGGTCATGATCGCTGTGACGACGTAGCCCTGCGCTTCGATGTTCAGGACGGTCTGCAGCGGATAGTCCAGCGTCGCCCCCGGACCGCAAGGCTCTGCCAAAGCGCCCCCCGCTACCCCCAGCGCCACCACGATCCCCGCCCATATCCGCATCGATGCCGCCTCCGCCTTGCGATGCTGCAACCCTGTACCTTGCCTGCGCCCCTGTCCATCGTATAACCGGGGGCTCACACAGGAGGGCGCGAATGGCACAGGTCGGGATCATCATGGGGTCGCAAAGCGACTGGCCCACGATGAAGGAAGCGGCGCTGATCCTTGACGAGCTTGGCGTGAGCTACGAGACGCGGATCGTGTCGGCCCACCGCACGCCCGACCGGCTTTGGGACTATGGCAAGACCGCCGCCGCGCGCGGATTGAAGGTGATTGTCGCGGGCGCGGGCGGGGCGGCGCATCTGCCGGGGATGATGGCCTCGAAAACCCGGCTGCCGGTGATCGGCGTGCCGGTCCAGACCAAGGCGCTGGCGGGCGTCGACAGCCTCTATTCCATCCTCCAGATGCCGCGCGGCTATCCGGTTGCCACCATGGCCATCGGCGGGGCGGCGAATGCCGGGTTGATGGCCGCCGCGATCCTTGCCGTGTCGGACGCGGGCCTTGCCGCGCGGCTTGACGCCTGGCGCGAGGCAATGTCGGCCTCGATCCCGGACGAGCCTTCGGATGCTTGAGCCAGGTGCTGTGATCGGCCTTCTTGGCGGCGGTCAACTTGGCCGCATGCTTTCGGTCGCGGCGGCGCGGCTTGGGTTCCGGACCCATGTCTATGAACCTGCGGCGAACCCGCCCGCCGCCGATGTCTGCCACCGGGTGACGACCGCGGGCTATGACGATATCGCGGCGCTGACGGCCTTTGCCGGCAGTGTCGATGTCATCACCTACGAATTCGAGAACATTCCGACCTCGGCGCTCGACACGCTGGAGCGGCTCCGTCCGATCCACCCGAACCGCCGCGCCCTTGCGATCAGCCAGGACCGGATCAGCGAGAAGGATTTTCTCACCGGCCTCGGCCTGGGCTGCGCGCCCTATGCGGCGGTGACCTCGCGCGCCGATCTTGACGCCGCACTGGCGCGGACGGGCATGCCCGCGATCCTGAAGACGACACGGCTTGGCTATGACGGAAAGGGACAGGCGCGGATCACGGTGCCCGCGGATGTGGGCCCGGCACTTGCCGCCATGCAGGGTGCCCCATCGGTTCTGGAGGGCTTTGTCGACTTCAGCCGCGAGGTTTCGGTGATTGCCGCGCGGGGGGCCGACGGGTCCGTCGCCTGTTATGACCCGGGAGAGAATGTGCATGAGGGCGGCATCCTGCGCACCACCACCGTGCCCGCGCGCCTGAACCCCGGCCAGCGCGCCGATGCCGTCCTGATCGCCGCCCGCATCCTGAACGCACTCGACTATGTCGGCGTGATGGGGGTGGAGCTTTTCGTGACCCCGCAAGGCCTTCTGGTCAACGAGATCGCCCCCCGGGTCCACAACTCCGGCCACTGGACCCAGGCAAGCTGCACCGTGGACCAGTTCGAACAGCACATCCGCGCCGTGGCGGGCCTGCCCCTCGGCGACGGCAACCGCTACGCCGACGTGGTGATGGAAAACCTGATCGGCGACGATGTCCTGCGCGTCCCCGAGCTCCTCAACGCCCCCAACACCGCCCTCCATCTTTACGGCAAGGGCGCGCCCAGACCGGGCCGCAAGATGGGCCATGTGAACCGGGTGATCCGGGGGTAGCAACGCCACGGCGCGGAGGGTCGTAGGGCGCGGCTCACGGCGCACCGCCCTCGCGAGACTTGGCGAGCAGGAGATGCCGGAGAAGATGGGCGCGGGGCAGGCCACGATCGGGCGGCGCCAACGCGGCGGCGCCTGCTGATGATGTCGGCAGCATGTGTATTGGCCGGTGGAATGCCGGGACGAGCGAACGAGAGGAACGGGAAAATGGCGCAGGTCTGGGCGGTGGGGTTTGACGATGGCTACGATGTTCGTGTCGGGTTGGAGTTTCTAGACGGTGACCTGCGGAAGACAGAGTATGTGGACACGAGTTTCGAGCTGAAGACCGTCGGCGGTTTCTTCGATACAGGAAAGAAGCGTCTGGGCCGCGCCCTAAAGCCTGAAAACATCCCGACGAAGTTTCGGTGGGGGGGGGTGCCAGCCGGATGCCCGACATCATGCTGTCGCATAGTGTGATCCTTGTCAGCGACAAGGTCAAGGTGATCATCGAAACACTAGAGCCAGGCGTGCATCAGTTCTTTCCGCTGGAAACATGGTGCCGTGGCAATCAGCCAGGTCCGCGCATGCATCTGCTGAATGTCTGCAGCCGGCTGCCTTCAGTTGATCAGGAAAGAACGACCAAGCTGTTCGTCGATGATCGGCGCTGGAAGAACGAAGGCCCAGGCGAACTGGTCTTCAGTCTGGCGCAAATTGGCAGCCACAAGCTTTGGCACGATCGGCACATCTACGACAACTTCTACTTCACCGACGAGGTGAAGGCCGCCTTCGAAGCCGAAAAGGTTACAGGCATCATTTATTTTGGCTATCGGGCGGTTTGAGGAAAGTTTCATGGGACAGTTTGAACATCTGGCGGAAGTTGAAGACCTCAACGTCATTGCATTACCGATAACCCGCAGTGATCCTGCGACGGCAAACAAGGATGGCATGCAAGAGGCGCATCTGACTGGCGCAAAGCTGTACAACGAAGATCTGCGCGCCGTTCGTGCTGAGATCGACCCCTTCGGAATCGGCACCTCTGAAATGCCGTCGAATGGAGTATTAGCAAGCGTAGGGTGGGTGCCAACCCACCACAAACATCGCCACCCAACGCAAACGCTTGAATTTCCCCAATGACATGGCTGCCCCGACCGACAGAAGCTGGATTGGCACCCGCCCCGTTCCCTAAACCTGCCGCAGATCCCCATCCCCGCCGATTCCGGGTTCACCGGCCCCTGATCCGTAGGGTGCGCTACAGCGCACCGCCGCCGTTGCGGCTGCATCCGCAGATCGGGGGGCTTGTGGAGAAGGAGCACTTGGAGAAGATGGGCGGGTCGCTCGGGCTGGTTGTGGGGGCGTCGTGACCACGGTGGACAAAAGGTCGAACCTAAGGAACTGCAATGGGTTACCCGCCGGGGTCGGGAATCTGGCAGATCTTGGCTACACTTCCCCCACGCTTCAACAACCCCCAACGCCCGCACCCGACCCATTGGAATCCCTTGCGGGCTCCATTCTGGCCCGCGCAGACGCTCCGCTTCAGAGGGGAGAGCGGACCCCCAGCAGTCCTGCCAGCCGCGCCATCGCCGCCCGGTCTTCCGCCGACCACTCTGCGACGCGGGAGGCCCAGAGGACCGCCTCGCTGGAATGTATCAACCCGTCCGACAGCACTTTCAGGTGGTTTGCCCGCAACGTCTCGCCAGACGAGGTGATGTCGGCGATCGCCTCGGCGGTCTGGTTCTTCACCGTCCCCTCGGTTGCCCCGAGGCTGTCGACCAGCTGGTAATCGGCCACGCCGTTCGCCGTGAGGAACTCCCGCACCAGGCGATGGTATTTGGTTGCGATCCGCAGGCGGAAACCATGCGTGGCCCGGAATGCCGCTGCCGCCGCATCGAGATCATCCAGCGTATCCACATCGACCCACACATTCGGCACCGCAATGATCAGATCCGCATGGCCAAAGCCGAGCGGCGCCACTTCGGCCACCACTTCGGACCAATCGGCCAGCGTCTCGCGCACAAGATCGGTTCCGGTCACCCCCAAATCGATCCGCCCGGCCTCAAGCTGCCGTGGCACTTCGCTTGCGGCCAGCAGCACCAGTTCCACCCCGTTGATGCCTTCGACGGTTCCGGAATATTCCCGTTCCATGCCCGAACGGCGCATGATGACGCCCCGCGCGCTGAACCACTCGAAGGTCTTCTCCATCAGCCGACCCTTGGACGGCACACCGATCCGTATCATGCTGCGCCTCCCTTCAGCTGCGCGACGAGGCCCGGGCGGATCACGCCGCCCACCGCTGGGATCGACCTACCCTGCCCGAGGACCGCGGTCAGCGCATCATAGCGCCCGCCGCTCGCAACCGGGGGAAGTGCGGGATCGGCGGCATGAAAGCTGAAGACGAAGCCGTCGTAATATTCGAGCGTGGTGCGCCCGTGGCTCGCCTCGAACGGCAGCCGCGCGACATCGATGCCGCGCGAGGCAAGCGCATCCAGCCGGGCCTGAAACCGGTCCACCGCCGGGGCGATGGCGGGCAGGAGC
>JAAURK010000053.1 GCA_012032275.1 Tabrizicola sp. | reverse complement strand
CGCCTCGAAGGCCTCCCGATCACCCCGGTACGGCCGGTGATCCACCGCCGCCACCGGAATGCCGAGGGCAGCCGCCTTGCCAAGCCCAGCCGCACCGGGATCATTGGCCAGAACCAGCACCGGCCGCGCCGGATGGTCCCCCTGCATGTCCCGCACCAGCGCCATCATGTTCGATCCGCCGCCGGAAATCAGGATGACGACGCGCTTCACAAAAGGCGGCCCCGGTAGATGACCCCTTCGCCCGCGACCACGCGGCCGATCTCGGTGACCGTCTCGCCTTCCGCCCGCAACAGGCCGGTCAGCGCTTCCGCCGCGTCCTCCGCCACCACGGCAATCATCCCGATCCCGCAGTTGAAGGTTTTCAGGAGTTCGCTCTCCGCCATCCCGGCGGTTTCGGCGAGCCAGCGGAAGACCGGCGGCAGTGTCCAGGCCGAAAGATCGATCTCGCAGGCAAGCCCCTCGGGCAGCACCCGCGGCGGGTTCTCGGTCAGTCCGCCGCCGGTGATATGGGCCAGCCCATGCACCCCGCCCGCCCGGATCGCCGCCAGCGTCTGCGTCACATAAAGCCGCGTCGGCGCCAGCAGCGCCTGACCAAGCGTGCCGCCGCCAAAGGGGCTGGGCGAGGACCACGACAGCCCCGATATCTCCACCACCTTGCGCACGAAGGAATAGCCGTTCGAATGCACCCCGTTCGAGGCAAGCCCGAGGAGGAGATCGCCCTCCCGCACGCCGTCCGGCAAGACGCAGCCCCGCTCCATCGCGCCCACCGCAAAGCCCGCCAGATCGAAATCGCCGTCGTGATACATGCCCGGCATCTCGGCCGTCTCGCCACCGATCAGGGCACAGCCGCTCGCCTCGCATCCGGCGGCGATTCCTTCGACGATCCGCGCCGCCTGATCGACGTCCAGCCGCCCGGTGGCAAAATAGTCCAGAAAGAACAACGGCTCCGCCCCCTGGCAGACCAGATCGTTCACGCACATCGCGACCAGATCGACGCCGATCGTTTCCACATGGCCGGTATCGATCGCGATGCGCAGCTTGGTGCCGACACCGTCAGTCGCGGCCACCAGAACCGGATCGGCATAGCCCGCGGCCTTCAGATCAAAAAGCGCGCCAAAGCCGCCAAGCCCGCCCATGACCCCGGGCCGCGCCGTCCGCTTCGCGGCAGGCTTGATCCGCTCCACCAGGGCATTTCCGGCGTCGATATCCACGCCCGCATCGGCATATGTCAGCCCGTTCCGCCCTGTCGCCATCCGTGTCTCTCCCCGAGCCCCATCCGTCCGCCGCCCCCTTACGCGTTTCCGCAATCCGGCGCAACAAAGCCCCGCGCTTGACGGCTGGTGCCGATGTGGTAGGCACGGGGTCACGGTAGGGGCCTGTAGCTCAATTGGTCAGAGCAGGGCGCTCATAACGCCTTGGTTGGGGGTTCGAGTCCCTCCGGGCCTACCACTGTCCCTGTTATTGAACGTTTTTCTTTGAAGTGGGCGCAGAGGTGGGCGCATTTTTGTGCCCACCCCATCGCTGTGACGACTGACGGGCCTACCAACCCATCGTGAAAACGAAGACTCGGCTTGATGTTCGGGTATCCCGTCGTTCTTGGTTCATGCTGGGTTATGATCCGGGGAAGCATAGTGCTGCCGTCATCAGGTTTGTTGATTAAATATCGGAAACTGTTATGTTTGGTAACGTTGACAGCAAAATCAGGCCATCCGTTACCAACATGATGAATTACAAAGAGTTGGATGCCAGAACGATCCGAGAGCGGGTGGACATGGCCCAGCTTTGGGATGCCTGGATCAGCGCCGATGATCTGCGGCGGCACAGTTTCCGGGGTTCCCTGCGCTGGGAGGTCCGAAGCGGCCATGAGTATCTCTACAGCCGGAAACGCGGCGTGGTGAAATCACTGGGGCCCCGCAGTCCCGATACGGAACAAATACACAGAGCTTTCCACCAAGGCCGGGATGCCAACAAGGCGCGGCTGGCATCCTTGTCCGTTGAGATGGATCGGCAGGCGGCTGTGCTGCGATCCCTGAACGCCGGGCGGCTTCCGATCATGGCAGCACGGACGCTGCGGGCGCTGCGGACCCATGACAAGGGTGCCACGATCCGAGTGATCGGAACCAACGCTCTCTATGCATACGAAAGCCTTGCCGGGGTGGTGTTCAACACCGAATCCACGGCCACCGGAGATGTGGACATCCTGGTCGATGACCGGAACAGGTTGCGGTTGCTGACGGACGCGGATGAGCAGATCGGCCTGACAAGGCTTGTTCAACAGTCCGTTGACAAGTCGTTCCAATCGCGTGGGACGATGGACTTCCGACTGACCAATGACCGTGGCTACATGATCGAATTCGTTCGACCTGAACCCACACCGATCTACCGCGTCATGCCCGGGGCCGACCCACTGGAAGCCGGAGACATCCGTCCAGCCCCAATCGTGGGGCTGCAATGGCTGGTCAACGCCCCGGTGGTAGAGGTGATCGTTCTTGACGAACGCGGCTTCCCTGCCCCGATGCGGTGCGCTGATCCACGATACTGGGCGGTTCACAAACTGTGGCTGTCCACCCGGGACGACCGTGATCCACAAAAGAAGATCAGGGACCGGCAACAGGCCGATATGATGCTGAAACTCATCTCCGAGCGGCTCCCGCAGTATCCCCTGGATCACGACTTTCATCGATTATTGCCGAGAGAACTGTCGGATCACTTTGGCCGCAAGCAGACAGCCCCTGGCATCCAACCATCGTGGTAAGCCGACGACTTGGCCCCACCTGTTTCACTCGATGATCGTACCCAGATCGATGCGGCCCATCGCGGATTCCACCAGTTTACGGCGGTCCACGCTGCGGGTGTAATTCTCCGGCGCTTTCGGATCACCATGACTATCCAGGGCCACAATCGCATACTGGGTAGCCATCCATCTGGCCAGTCTTGTTGTGTCATGAGATACCAACCCTGACGCCGGTGCAGATTTGGCCTGCTTCTTTCCCGCAAGGAACTCACCGGTCAGGAAAACTAGATGCCCAACTTCAAATCATTTTCGACCAAAGCACTGAACTGAACCGCACCGGGTTTGTCGGAGGCTCCAACTCCTGAGTAGGATGGAGCATCATGAGCAAGACCACGAACAAGTTTTCCCCTGAAGTGCGAGAGCGGGCCGTGCGGCTGGTTCTCGAGACCGAGGCCCAGCATAGTTCTCGCTGGCAGGCGATCATGTCGATCTCGGCGAAGATCGGCTGCTCGGGGCACACCCTGAACGAGTGGGTGAAGAAGGCCGAGGTCGACAGCGGCAGGCGTGCCGGCATCCCGACCGAGATGGCCGAGAAGATGAAGGCGCTGGAGCGGGAGAACCGCGAGTTGCGCCAGGCGAACGAGATCCTGCGTAAGGCGAGCGCGTATTTTGCGATGGCGGAGCTCGACCGCCGGTCGAAGTGATGGTGTCGTTCATCGACACGCATCGGGATGCGCACGGGGTCGAGCCGATCTGCAAGGTTCTGCCGATCGCCCCTTCCACCTACCACGATCACTTGGCGAAGCGGGCCGATCCGGCCCGGCTGTCGGATCGTGCCGGCGGGATGAGGCGCTTCGGCCCGAGGTCCGGCGCGTTTTCGAGGAGAACTGGCGAGTGTATGGCGTGCGCAAGGTGTGGCGGCAGTTGCGGCGGGACGGCTTCGATGTCGCCCGCTGCACGATCGCACGGCTGATGAAGAGCATGGGTATTCAAGGCATTATCCGGGGCAAGCCGCACAGGACGACGATCCCGGACAAGAAGGCACCGTGCCCGTTCGACAAGGTGAACCGGCAGTTCCGGGTGCCCGCGCCGAACATGCTGTGGGTCAGCGATTTCATCTATGTCGCCACCTGGAGGGGCTTTGCCTACGTGGCGTTCGTTATCGACGCCTATGCCCGAAGGATCGTCGGCTGGCGGGTCAGCACCTCGGCTCATGCCGGGTTCGTGCTCGATGCCCTGGAGCAGGCTGTCCACGAGCGCCGACCGGCCAAGGGGACAGGGCTCGTCCACCATTCCGACCGCGGCAGCCAATATCTCTCGATCAAATACACCGAGCGGCTGGCCGAAGCCGGCATCGAGCCGTCAGTGGGCAGCGTCGGCGACAGCTACGACAACGCCCTGGCCGAGACGATCAACGGGCTGTTCAAGGCGGAAGTCATCCACCGGCGCGGCCCGTGGCGCAGCTTCGAAGCCGTCGAATACGCCACCCTCGAATGGGTCGATTGGTTCAACACCCGCCGCCTGCTCGAGCCCATCGGGAACATCCCGCCGACAGAAGCCGAGGCCAACTTCTACGCAGCTCTGGAAGACTCAGCCATGGCCGCGTAACTAACCGAAATCAGCCTCCGACAAACCCGGCGCGGTTCATTTCGCCATGGGGAGAAACCACGGTCGGAGAAGTTGCAATGGCAGATGGTGGAAATGCCATTTACCTCCTCGGCGAGCACGGGGACGATGCCATCAAATCGTGGTCACTGGCTCAGATAACTTTCGAAGATGGTCAGTTCGTGCATGAGAGCCAAGGTAGTTTCTTCGAGCGCGATGGAGCCGAAAAGGCGTTCATGCTGGCTCAGGGCTTGCCCTGGGAAGGTGGCGACGTGTTCGACGACTATTGCTAGTGTTAAGGGTCTCTGATTGCTTGACCGCCCCGGATGGCATCGATGTGTCAAAATCGTCTTCGGGGACCCACAGAGGGGAGACGCCACGCCATCAGAGTCGAATCAGCGCATGAACTCATCGTACCGTTCCACGTCGCCACACGAAGACGAAACTAGTTCTCTCCTTATCTCCGGCGTGCTACAAAACGATGTACGTTGTGCCACATGCAGCCCTATTAAACGCGCAATCACAATGGCTTACAAGTATGTGCGGCCCGTCCCTCCGGGCCTACCACCGGTTTTTCGTGTTTTCCCGCGCCCGCCGTAAGCGCGATGTCTTCCGTTGCCTCACCAAACGGGGGACGCGGACCTGGCTGGACAGATCGTCCGGGCAGAGGTTCAGCCCAGGGCGTAGCCTGCGCCGCGGACTGTCCGGACCGGGTCTTCGCCGCCGAACTGCATCAGGGATTTCCGCAGCCGTCCGACATGCACGTCAACCGTCCGCGTATCCACATAGATGTCGCGGCCCCAGACCAGATCGAGAAGCTGCTCCCGGCTGAACACCCGGCCCGGTCGTTCCATCAGCGTGCACAGAAGCTTGTATTCCGTCGGGCCAAGCCGCAGCACCTTGTCGGCCCGGTAGACGCGGTGACTTTCCGGATCAAGCCGGATGTCGGCATGTTCAAGCACCATGCCGGCGGTCGAGGGGCGCACCCGGCGAAGCTGCGCCCTGGCCCGCGCCATCAGCTCCAGCACCGAATAGGGTTTGATCACGTAATCATCCGCGCCGGTTTCCAGCCCGCGAATCCGGTCCACCTCCTCGCCGGCCGGACGAGCATGATGATCGGGATCGCGCGCGTATCGGGACGCATCTTCAGGCGGCGGCAGACCTCGATGCCCGAAACCTTCGGCATCATCCAGTCGAGGATGATGATATCCGGCGCGGCCTCGTCGACGAGGATCATCGCATCCTCGCCATTGTCCGCCTGGGTCACGTCAAAGCCTTCGGCCTCGAGGTTATAGGCCAGAACGGTGCGCTGGGCGGGCTCGTCCTCGACCAGCAGAACCGTTGGCGGCGCCATCGCTGCGGCCATGCCTAAATCCCCGCTGCAGATGCAGCCGTGCTGTCGACCTTCGGACGGTCGTCATCGGGCAGGCTGCCGGTTACAAGGTAGATCACCTGTTCTGCGACCGATGTCGCATGATCGCCGACCCGTTCGATGTTCTTGGCAATGAAATGCAGATGCATGCAGGGGCCGATGTTGCGCGGATCCTCCATCATGTGGGTCAGAAACTCCCGGAAGATCGAGTTGTACATCTGATCCACCTCATGGTCGCGCTGGCGCACATCCTCCGCCAGTTTCACATCACGCCGGATATAGGCATCCAGCGCGTCGTTCAGCATGATCACGACCACTTTCGCCAGCCGCCTGACCGCGCCCGAAGCTCCGGGGATCTGGTGCATCTGCCCCAGGACCACCGTCCGCTTGGCGAGGTTCTTGGCATAATCGCCCGCCCGCTCCAGTGCGGCGGCGATCTTCATCACCGTCAGCACCGTCCGCAGATCGGTCGCCGCCGGCGCGCGGAGCGCGATCAGCCGCGCGCATTCCGCATTGATCCTGTCTTCCAGCGCGTCGATCGCCTCATCGCCGGTGCGGACGCGGGCCGCCTGATCCTCGTCCCGGGTCTCAAGCGCCTCTGCGGCATCAAGAAGCGCGGTCTCGACGAGGCCGCCCATGCGCATGACAAGCGCCTGGACAGCTTCAAGATCGCGGTCGAAGGCGGATAGGATATGGGAGGTGTTGTTCATGATCATCCTCAGCCGATACGACCAGATATGTAGGATTCAGTGCGCGGATCTTCCGGATTGGTGAAGACCTGCCCCGTTTCGCCATATTCCACCAGATTGCCAAGGTGGAAGAAGGCGGTCCGCTGGCTGACCCGTGCGGCCTGCTGCATCGAATGGGTCACGATCACCACGGAAAAGCTCTTGCGCAGATCGTCGATCAGTTCTTCCACCTGGGCCGTGGCGATGGGGTCCAGTGCCGAACATGGCTCGTCCATCAGCAGAACCTCGGGAGAGGTGGCAATGGCGCGCGCGATGCACAGGCGCTGCTGCTGCCCGCCCGAAAGCCCGGTTCCCGGGGCGGTCAGCCTGTCCTTCACCTCGTTCCAGAGCGCGGCCTTCTTCAGCGAGGTTTCCACCACATGATCGAGTTCGGCCTTGGTGCGCGAGAGACCGTGGATCTTCGGACCATAGGCGACATTGTCATAGATCGATTTCGGGAAAGGGTTCGGCTTCTGGAACACCATGCCGACTTTCGCCCGAAGCTGAACCGGATCGACGCGGGGGTCGTAGATATTCTCGCCGTCGAGGCGGATTTCCCCCTCGACCCGGCAGGACGGGATCGTGTCGTTCATCCGGTTCAGACAGCGCAGGAAGGTCGACTTCCCGCAGCCCGAGGGCCCTATGAAGGCAGTGACGGTGTTTTCCAGAACCTCGACATCGACATCCTTCAGCGCATGCGTCGTGCCGTAGTACACCTGCACGCCTTTCGCACTGATCTTCGACTTCTGGCTTTGCACCGTCCGCTCCACGATCCGCATGTCGTCCATGACGCTTGTCCTCACGATATCACCAGCGCCGCTCGAACCGGCGACGCAGCAGGATTGCCGCAACATTCATCACGACCAGAAACGCCAGAAGCACGATAATGGCACCCGACGAGCGTTCGATAAAGGCCGGATCGGCGCGTTGCGCCCAGCCGTAGACCTGCACCGGCAGGGCCGTGGCGGGATCGAGAAACCCGTCGGGCGGCGCAGAGGGGTAATTGTCGACAAAGGCCACCATCCCGATCAGCAGCAGCGGCGCCGTTTCGCCAAGCGCAGTGGCCAGGCCGAGGATCGTGCCGGTCAGGATGCCGGGTGCGGCAAGCGGCAGCACATGATGGAACACCGTCTGCATCTTCGAGGCGCCGACGCCCAGCGCCGCATCGCGGATCGAGGGCGGCACCGCGCGGATGGCAGCCCGCGAAGCAATGATGATCGTCGGCAGCGTCATCAGGCTGATCACCAGCGCGCCGACAAGCGAGGAGGACTGCGGAAAACCCATGAAGTTGATGAAGATGGCAAGGCCAAGGATACCATAGACAATCGAGGGAACCGCCGCGAGATTGGAGATGTTCACTTCGATCAGGTCGGTCCAGCGGTTCTTCGGCGCGAATTCCTCAAGATAGATCGAGGCCGCGACCCCGACGGGCACGCACATCAGCGCGACGAGGATCATCAGATAGAGCGACCCGAGGATCGCCACGCCAAGCCCCGCGGCCTCGGGACGTTGATCCGACGCATCGGGATTGGTCAGGAAGCTCCAGTTCCAGCCCGATTGCAGAAGACCCGCCTCATCCATCCGGTCGACAAGGTCAAGTTGCGCCGGGCTGATCTGGTTGTCGCGCTCGGCCGTCTCGCGGGTCACACGCCCCTTGAAATAGCCGTCCACCCGCCCCGCCGCCAGAAGTTCGACATCGATTGTCGTGCCGACCATGGTGGGGTTTGCCAGAACCGACGCCCGCAGATCCCCCGCCGCATCCTTCGAAATCAGCGCGGTGATCTCGCTTGCCTTCAGGCCCGCCGTATCGATCCCCCGTGCCGCCAGCTCTGCCGCGAAGGCCTGGGCCAGAAGCTTGTTGTAGCCGACAGTGGTCACCTTGGTCATCTCTGCCCGGTTACGGTTGCCCTGCGGATCCAGCAGTTCCGCCGAAAGGCTGATCGGCATGGTGATCTTGGCCTGAAAGAACGCCGAGACGCCGTCGGAAAAGATGGTCCAGAGCATGAAGACCAGCGTGGCGAGGCTGAGGCCGATCGCGGCCAGCCCATAGAAGCGAAACCGGGTTTCGGCGCTGTTGCGCCGGTTCATCCGGGCATCTTTCGTCAAAAGCGAAAGCGGCAGCGGGCCCTGTGCGGAAACGTCGGTCATTCGTACTGCTCCCGGTATCTGCGCACGACGTAGAGTGCGAGCACATTGAGCCCGAGCGTGATGACGAACAGCGTCATGCCGAGGGCGAAGGCCACAAGCGTCTCGGGTGCGGCAAAATCGGTGTCGCCGGTCAACTGGCCGACGATCTTGACGGTCATCGTCGTCATCGCCTCGAACGGGTTGAGGTCCAGCTTGGCCGCCGCCCCTGCGCCCATGGTCACGATCATCGTCTCGCCGATCGCGCGCGAGGCGGCCAGAAGGACGGCCCCGACGATCCCCGGAAGTGCTGCGGGCAGGATCACCTGCTTCACGGTTTCGGATTTGGTGGCGCCAAGCCCGTAGGAACCATCGCGCATTGCCTGCGGCACCGCGTTGATGATGTCATCGGCAAGCGACGAGATGAACGGTATGTTCAGGATGCCGATGACGATGCCGGCATTCATCACCGAAGAGCCGCTGTTGCCAAGGCCAAGCGGCTGGGCGAAGTAGTCGCGCAGAAGCGGGCCTACGGTCACCAGCGCGAAAAGGCCGAAGACCACGGTCGGGATGCCCGCGATGACCTCGATCAGGGGCTTGACCCAGGCCCGCGTCTTCGGGCTGGCATATTCCGCCAGATAGATCGCGGCGAAGAGGCCGACGGGAACCGCAACGATCATCGCGATCAGGCTGATGTAGAGCGTGCCCCACAGAAGCGGCAGAAATCCAAGATCCGATCCGCCCCGGAAATTCGGCGACCAGGTGAGGCCGAAGAAGAAATCGGATGCGGGATAGACGGAAAAGAAGTTGAAGGTTTCCGACAGCATCGACCACACGATCCCGACGGTGGTCAGGATCGCGATGGTCGAGGCGGCCATCAGCACGCCAAGAACGACCGCCTCCACCCGGTTCCGCGCACGGAAATCAGGCGCGGTCGCACGGACGGCATAGGCAAAACCGAGGAGCGCCGCGAGAAGCACGACGATCCCGCGCGCGACAAAACCCGTCGCAGCCAGCCCGCGATAATCGGTGGCGACCGCCTGCACTTCGGGCGAGACATCCCGCGCCAGCGCCACACCCCGCCTGAGCGAGCGCATCGCGCATCGAGAGACCCGCCTCGGCCTGCAGCGCGCCGTCTGCATCGAGGCGGAGCTTTCCCGCAGCCAGTGCGGCGTCGATCCCGTCGGCCAGCCGGCGCACGTCCGCCATGGCAAGTTTCCGGGCGGTTGCATCTGTGGTCAGTTCGGGCGGCAGATAGGCCGAAACCCGCGCCTCGATCACCATCGGCTGGATGACCAGCCACAGCGTCAGCGCAACAAGCCCCGGCAGAAGCACCATGATGGCGCCATGCCAACCGTAATAGCCGGGAAGCGAATGCAGCACGCCGATCCGCCCCTGGCTGAGCCTCAGCGCCCTGACACGGCAGAGCGCGAATGCAGCACCCGCGAGAACCAGAAGTGCGACGAGAAGGATGAAAACGGTCATCGGCGGCCTATCAGGAAAATGGGGGGCGGCCTAGGCGCGCCCCCCATGCCATGCTTATTCCAGCGGACCCATCGGGGTTTCCGCGGCCACAGCCGCCTGGGTCGCGGCCAGTTCAGGATCGGAGACAAGACCGTATTCGGCAAGCGGGCCATCCGGACCGGCCATGTCATCGGAAACGAAGAACTCGACATATTCCTTGAGGCCGGGGATCACGCCCAGATGCGCCTTCTTGACGTAGAAGTAGAGCGGACGCGACACCGGATATTCACCCGCCGCGATGCTTTCGGTCGAGGGGACGACACCGCTCATCGTGGCCACGCGCAGCTTGTCGGTGTTGTTCTGATAGAAGGACAGACCGAACACCCCGACTGCGGCCTTGTTGCTGTCAAGCCGGGCCAGCGTCTCGGTATAGTCGCCATCGATGTCGACCGAACGGCCATCGGTGCGCAGCTCCATGCAGAGCTCTTCGGCCTTGTCCTCGTCACCACCATTGGCCGCCTTGAACGCTTCGAACGCGCCGGTTTCCTCGCAGCCTGCAACGATCACCTTGGTATCGAACACTTCGCGGGTGCCGTGCTTGGTGCCGGGAACGAAGACCAGGATTTCCTGCGCCGGAAGCGCCGGGTTCACCTCGGACCACTGCGCCGCCGCGTTCGCGGCCAAAGCGCCGTCCTTCATCACCTGCGCCCCGACCGCCGCATAGACATCGGACGGGGTCAGCGCGAATTCCGCACCGTTCACGTCAGAGGCGAAGACGATGCCGTCATAGCCGATCCGCACTTCCATGATCTCGTTCACGCCATTCGCGGCGCAAAGGTCGATGTCGGACTGCGAGATGCGGCTGGAGGAATTGGCGATATCGACGGTGGTTTCGCCGACACCTTCGCAGAGCTTCTTGCGGCCCGCGCCCGATCCGCCACCTTCGACGACGGGCGAGGGGAAATCGAAATTCTCGCCGAAAGCTTCGGCCACAATGGTCGCATAGGGCAATACGGTCGAGGATCCGGTCACCTGAACCTGATCGCGGGCATCCGCCGCCGACGCTGCGGCGGCCATGGCAATCGCGGAAACAGTCAGTTTAGCATAACGCATCAGTCACTCCTTCGCTGGACGAGAGCCTGCTGAGTCGGCCCTTGCGGAACCGTCTAAGGACAGTCCATGAAGGCTATGCGTATCTTTTGTAACAATGAGATGACAGTCAGGGTGCGGCGCGGGCCAGAAGCGCGTCGATCTCTGCCCTTGACGGCATCGCGGGCGCCGTGCCGGCCGGGTCACCGATATGCCCGCGGCGGCGCAGGCAAAGCGCACCGCATCGCCCCGGTCCATCCCTTCCGAAAGTGCCACCGCGAAGGCGCCGTTGAACGCATCACCCGCGCCTGTCGTCTCGACCACCCTGCCCGCGTTCACGGCGGGCACATGGACCGATCTTGTCCTGTCACGGTAAAGCGCGCCCTTCTCGCCCAAGGTGATCACGGCCGCGCCCACGCCACGCGCAAGAAGCGCATCCGCCGCCCGCTCTGCCTCGGTCAGGGATGCCACGGCAAGGCCGGTCAGCACTTCGGCTTCGGTTTCATTCGGCGTCACGAAATCGCACAGCGACAGCATGCCGTCGTCCAGAACCGCGCCGGGCGCGGGATTGAGGATCGTGCTGACCCCGGCCGCGCGGGCGATCTCAAGTGCCCGGCGAGCGGCGGGGATCGGCTGTTCCAGCTGCGTGACAAAGACCGCAGCGCTTTCGATCAGGCGGCGCCGCGCTTCCACATCCTCGACCGATACCCGCCCCGCCGCACCGGGCGAGACGATGATCGCATTGTTGCCCGTGGCATTCTCGATGAAGATATAGGCCGCGCCGGTGTAACTCTCGGCGTCTTCCGTGACCTCCGGCTGAACGCCGGCACGTGCCCATGTGGCCCGCGCGATATCGGCAAAGGCGTCCTTGCCCAGCCGGGTGATGAAATGCACGCGCCCTCCGGCCATCGCGGCGGCCACCGACTGGTTGGATCCCTTTCCGCCCGGCCCCAGAACGAAGGAGGTGCCAAGGATGGTTTCGCCCATCTTCGGCTGCCGCTCGGCCCGGTAGGCGGTATCGGCAACAAAAATCCCGAGGATCACGATCGGTTTCATCTCATCCCTCCGGCGCGATCACGCCCTTGCGGAACATGAAACACCCATAGAAACGCCGCTCGCCCGTCTGGATGACCGCGAAAGAGCTGCGCGCCAGATCATAGAAGGCAAACCGCTCGATGCCGATCATCGGGCGCGGCCTGCCCTCTGCCCTGTCGATCTCGGCCTGCACCTCGGCCTGAACCGGCGGTATCTCGGCGGCGCGCCGACCATTTCCATCCTGCCCGCGAAATCCTCGACGAAAGTATCAAGCGGCAGGACCGAGAGGATCGCATTCACCGCCTCGGCAGAGGTGAGGTTATCCATCCGCAAAAGCTGCCCGGTGACCGTCGCCCGCGCCACCGAGGCCGAAGGAAAGTTCGTATCCGCCACGATCAGCACATCGCCATGGCCCATCGAACGCAACACCGCCAGCACTTCGGCATTCAGCCGGTTGTCTATTCCCTTCAGCATGTTTCCCCTCCTCTCGGCCGCACCGGGCCAGATTGCCGCGTTTGGTGGCGCAAGGCCACCGGCTTTGCCTGCCTCAGGGTGAGAGGCGCATGCCCGAAGCGCGATCGAACACATGCGCCTTGCCGATTTCGGGGAAGAGTGTCAGCGCATCGCCTGGACGGAACGCCACGCGGTCGCGGAAGACGGCGATCAGCTCTGCCCCCGCCGCGACCCGGACGACGACATGGGTCTCCGACCCTGTCGGCTCCACCACGGCGACGCTGCCCTGAAACCCCTCGCTCCGGACCGACAGATGCTCTGGCCGCACGCCGAGGATCACCTCCTGCCCGTCCACGGCGATGACGCCTGCGGGCAGCGGCAGGCGCACGTCTCCCACCTGCACCATGCCGCCATGAACCACGCCCCCGATCATGTTCATCGACGGGCTGCCGATGAACCCGGCCACGAAGACATTCGCCGGCCGGTCATAAAGCTCCAGCGGTGCGCCCACCTGCTCGATCCGGCCGCTTCGCATCACCACGATCCGGTCGGCCATCGTCATCGCCTCGATCTGGTCATGGGTGACATAGACGGTCGTGGTCTTCAGCCGCAGATGGAGCTCGCGGATTTCGGTGCGCATCTGCACCCGCAGCTTGGCGTCAAGATTGGACAGCGGCTCGTCGAAGAGAAACACCTGCGGGTCGCGGACGATGGCGCGGCCCATCGCCACGCGCTGGCGCTGGCCCCCCGACAGCGCCCGGGGGTAGCGATCGAGATAGGGTTCAAGACCCAGGATATCGGCGGCCCGCGCGACCCGCGCGGCGATGTCCGCCTTGCTCATCCCGCGCATCTTCAGCGCAAAACCCATGTTGGCCGCGACCGTCTTGTGCGGGTAAAGCGCGTAATTCTGGAACACCATGGCGATATCGCGTTCCGAGGGTGGCAGGTTGTTCACCCGGCGCGCACCGATCCGGATGTCGCCGCCAGAGATCTCTTCCAGTCCTGCGATCATGCGCAGAAGCGTGGATTTCCCGCAGCCGGACGGCCCGACCAGCACCACAAACGCGCCGTCCGGAATTTCGAGGTCGATCCCATGGATCACCGACAACCCGCCGTAGGCTTTGGACAATGCTCGGATCGTCACTTCGGCCATCCGCCCCGCCCCTCCCGGTTTTTTGCCGCAGGCTAGCGGTTGGCTGGTCGGCTGTCCACCGGCTGATCATACTAACATGTTAGAATCTTGACAGGTGCCGATCCCCTTGCGAAGCTTGTGGCGGTGGCATGCTGCCATGCGGGGAGGGGAGGCCCCGCGCCGACCGGCCATGCGTCATCCGCAGCCTGTCCGTCATTCCAGAACCCAATCAAAACGCCCCGGGCGACCCATGGTCCGGCGGGGCCGTACAACGGGAGGATTGTTCGTGAAAGTCGAGATCTACGAGGCCATGCTGCGCTCCGGGCTCAGCCGCCGCAGGCTGCTTCAGGGGGCAACGGCGCTTGGCGCTGTCGCTGCGTTGCCGTTTCAGCCGATCCCCGCCCGGGCGCAAGGCAATCTCAGGGCCGAAATCCTCGCCATCCCGGGTGTCGGCCAGGGCAGCCCGACAGATGCCGATTGGCAGAAGGTCGGCGAGATGTGCCTTGAGGCGACGAGGGCGAACGTCACCGAGGGCGAATTCGCGGGGGTCGAGCTGACCTTCCTTGGCCTGAACAACCAGAACCAGCACAACTTCCTGTTCCGCGGCTTCCTCAAGTCGTGGGAAGCCTATACCGGCGCCAAGATCAACTGGATCGATCTGGCGCAGGCCGATTACAACGCCCGTCTGCAGCAATCCATCGCCACGGGCACCGTCGATTTCGACGTGATCGAGATGGGCGCGCCGTTCGAGGGTGACACCGCGGGGCGCGGCCTTCTGGACGAGATGCCGGATTGGGTCAAAACCCAGATCGACGCCGAGGATATCGTGGGTTATCTGAAGCCGCCCGTCGGCACCTGGGATGGCAAGACCTATCGCGTCACCATCGACGGCGATTGCCACACCTTCGCCTATCGCAAGGATTATTTCGGCGAGGGCGGGATCGGTGGTGCCGAACCTCCGAAAACCTGGCAGGAGGTCAACGCAGTGTCGAAGGCCGTCATCGGCCAGACCGATCCCCTGACCGGCCTGCCCGCGCATGGCTTTCTTGACCCGCTGAAAGGATGGGGTGGCTTCGGCTTCTACTTCCTCGAAGACCGGGCAGCGCCCTATGTGAAGCACCCGTCCGACAAGGCCTGGCTCTTCGATCCCGAAACGATGAAGCCGCGCGTCAACAATCCGGGCTGGGTGCAGGCCATCCAGGACGTGATGGACCTGATCGCCGCCAATGCCTACCCGGCGGACCAGATCAACGCCGACCCCGGCACCACCGCCTTCAGCCAGTTCCTCGCGGGCACCGGCTCCATGCTCACCTGGTGGGGCGACGTTGGTTCATCGGCGCGCACCTCCGACACCTCGGTCGTGGGCGATGTGGTCGGCTTCGGGATCAACCCCGGCTCTGACCGCGTCTATAATGCGGCGGCGGGTGCCTGGGAGGAGACCTATAACGAAGCGCCGAACATGGCCTATATCGGCTGGGGCATCTATGTCACCAGCCGGGTGTCGGGCGACGAGAAGAAGCGCAAGGCGGCATGGTCGGCGGCGGCCCATCTTGGCGGCAAGGATCTCAGCCTCTGGACGGCCGCCTATCCTTCCGGGTTCCAGCCCTATCGCCAGTCGCATTTCCAGTATGACGAATGGGAAGCGGCCGGCTACGACAGGGCTTTCGTCGAGGATTACCTCGGATCGAATGCCGACAGCTACAACCACCCGAACGCGGCGATCGAACCGCGGATCCCGGGGATCTTCCAGTATTACTCGGTGGCCGAAGACGAGCTTGCCAAGGGCTTTGCCGGGCAATATGCGGGTGCCCAGGAAACCGCCGATGCCATTGCCGCGGCCTGGGAAAAGATAACCGACCAGATCGGGCGCGACAGCCAGATCGCGCTTTACAAGGCCTCGCTCGGTCTTTGACAAAAGGAATGGCGCGCCCCGGAAAGGCGCGCCATGCCCGCATCGAAGGGTTGCTTCAGCGACGGACGGTCGTCGGGATGCCGAATATGGACGAGAGCGTCCAGCCGCCATGGATGACCGAGCCGCGATCCTTCTTCCGCGACAGCAGCGGAAACGGCAGCAGTTTCGTCGACATGTAGCCGCCGCCCGAGATGGCCGATGTCTTGGTGCCGCGCGCCGACAGCAGGCGCAGACCGAAGGCGCTGGAAACGGTTCCCCGATCCCGTCCGACAAGATCATGCGACATGAAGCGCGGGTGATCGGTCAGCACGGTCTTGCGGACTTCGAACGTGGGCTGTTCGCGGATATATTCGTTTTCATCCGCTACCCCGACCTTGATCGAGGGCGTCCGGTCGACGATCCGCATCGCATGGCGCGCGGCACCGATCGGGTTGAAGGGCGCGCGCACCACCAAGAGTGCGTTGCCCGCGGCGATGGCGCCCGCATAGGTCGCCGCGGACCGCGCATTGACCCGTGCCCGGTGCAGCCTGTCATGCAGCGCGCCGCTGCCATCCTGCGTGATGACATCGATGTAGGTCTCGCCATGGCCGCCCTTCACCAGTGTCTCGGCGACAGCCTGTGCGGTGGCGGTATCAGAGTAAAGTCGCGTGATGATCGTTGTCATGTCTCATCCTTCGTTCGCTGGCCAGGTCTCGTCTCGGTCCGGTCCGCCTAGTGCCGCATCGGCACCTCGGCAGTTGATATAGCTTGCGTCCGGCGCTGGTCGAGCCCGGCGCGGCGAAGCGGCAGGGCAACAAGCAACGCCGCCAGAAGAAGCATCCCCTCGATGGCGAAGACGGGAATATAGGGTGCCGCTGCCGGGCCGGTCCCGGTGGCCAGAAGGTCACGGATCACCCCGCCGACGGCGATGGCGGTTCCGGCAGCCGTCGTCTGCACCGCCCCCCAGGCACCGAGCGCGAG
>JAAURK010000052.1 GCA_012032275.1 Tabrizicola sp. | reverse complement strand
GCCGCTTCGAGGTAGCTCATCTCCCCCGCAGCACCGCCGTGCGACGTGGGTTCCGCAGCAGTTCGCACAGCGGCGAGGCTGACGATTGCAGGCGACCGCATGGCCTCCCATCGACGCGACTGCATGAAAGCGATCTCATCTTCCGCACCACCGATACCTTCCGGCAACTGGAACGGCAGGCCGATGACGTTGTTCATGAAGGCATCGCGATCTGCCGAACTCGTGTCGGGCGCGAGGAAAGCAACTGCCGACACGGCTTCGGACGTATCGGCCGCGAGCCGGTTCGCGGCCGCATCGAGCGGCGCGACGGCCGCACCGGGCACACCGTCAAGCCCACCGCTCGACAGCACCGTGCCGATCCGGTCCATGCGTCCCCGCATCGCGTCGTCGGCAGATTGAAGCGCCTCGATCATCCCGCAACCGCCGACCATCTGCCCTTGCTGGCCATAAGTCTCGTAGGCTTCCCGGATCAGCTCGGCCGAACGCTGCTCGACATAGACATTCGATGCCGCCTGAACGCTCGACATCTCGGCGTTGGCCTCGCGCTCTGAATTCAGCGAGGTCTGACGCGTTGCCACCCGCATAGCCGAGGTCAACGCCTCGGCAGTTAGCAGGGACTCGGTGGCGATGGTCGATGCCATTGTATCGACGGCGGCGATCAGTGCAGATTGGGTGGCGGAATGACCGGCCCGCCAGATCGGATCGGACACCAAGCAGACGCTTCCGCCCGCGAAGACAGATCCCGCCGTGATGCCATACGCGACAAGCGCGCCGAGGGTCGAAGTGCCAAGACCTGTCCGCATCATCATTCCTCCGCCGCCTGCGCCTTGCGCAGATTGTCGATGTAGGTCAGGGCGAAAACCGACAGCGCGAGTTCCTGCGTCACGCCCTGTTTTAGTTCGAGCGCGCTCATCGCGATGTTGTGGGCCTCGATCCGGGCGGTATCGAGAAGGACGGCCCGTTCGGATGACGCCGCCATGCGCGCGGCCCACTCTTCGCCGCCGTCGCCAACCCAGATGTCCGACATCTCCTCAAGGGCGACACGAAGTCCCTGAGTTGATGCAAGGTCCGACAGGGCGAACACCGCCGCAGAGTTCCGCGCCTCGTCGGAGAGCGCATCGACCCGATCCATTTGTGAGAGGACCGAGCCACTGCCAGCTTCGACAGGAAACCGGGGCGGACCCGCCACTACGGCGATGAACGCCTCGGCCGCAGCGGCGTCTCCTTCGAGAACCGCTTGGATGGTGGCATCGTCGGCTTCGCGAACAAGGTTCGACCACTCCGCCATCATGTCGCGGAACTCACCTTCGTCCGCCGGGACGCGACGGTCCATGACTGCGGCGACCATCGCCGCACGGGTTGCCGTGTAGTTTTCAAGCGCGGTGGCGACTGTGGCTCCTGCTTCCACCAGCTCGCAGGCAGCGTGTCCGGTATTGCCATAATCCGTGACAGCCTCGTGGAGCTGGCGGCTCACACTGTCCTCTACGATCACGTTGGCAAGTGCCATCTGTGCGGCGTCCGTAGCGTTTGCCTCCTGCTCGGAGGACAGGGAGAGCTGCCGGGTGAAAACCCGGAGCGCAGAGAGAAGCTGGCTCCTTTGCAAGGTTTCCTGAGCAACAAGCGCCGATGTCCGCGCCGTGATGTGGCTGGTGAGTGCGGTTTGCAGCGCGCTCGTGCGGGCGTTCACACGACCCTCTACGCCAGAGCAGGATTGGGCGAGAGCGGACGTGCCAGCCGCCATCAGCGCGAGCGTGGTCCCGACGACGATACGAAGACCGGCCTTACTCATTCGACAACCTCGCTCTGAAGTCCTCTCAACAGCACATCTGAAAGCCCGGCGCGCGCCAGTGATACCAGAGCCGCCTGTCGCCGCGCCTCGCCGCGCGCGAGCAGCTCATCCACGCTCACGGCCTCGTCGGCCGACTGGATTGTCGGAAGCGGCGCGAGCGTATCGACATAAAGGCTTCCCATTTCGACCTCGGCCGACCCATAGGAGCGGCGCGTCAGAAAAGGCCCAGCGTCGGAATCGCCTGCGGGGGTGACACCGAAGCCTTCCGCGCCGGTTTCGCACAAACCCTGCGCCGCTTCGGCAGCCGTGCAGAGCACCGTCCGCCGCAAGCGATGGGTGGCGATCATGGTCTCGATCCGGCTTCCTCCATCGCCGAGCCAGCCGCGCTCGAACTGTGCAAACTCGTCGGCGAGTTCTTCAGCCGTAGCAGCGGCGGTGTTGGCGGATTCCTGCGCTGCGGCCGGAGCGCACAATCCAGTCACCTCGTCGTTTGCCATCGACTCATACCGAGCGACGGCAGCTCGGACTTTGATTGCGGCTTCCTGTTCCACGATAACATTGGCGAACGACATCGCTGCCGCCTGACCAGCGTTCGCCTGCTGCTCCGTCGCAAGTGATGATTGCTTTGTATCCACACGGATGCTGGACACCCAGCGCTGGATACTTCCCAGCCAACCGGCCATTGCCCCCTCGAATGTCTGGGCGCGCGCCGGGATCGCGGAGACCGCAAGGGCCATCGCGAGCACCGAAGCGGAAGCCGCGAAGCCGCGCATCAGAGGTCAAGCCCCAGATCGCCCCATCCGTTCGACAGGACGTTGTTGAGTTCATCGGACAGGCCCGAGTTGAAGCTCGTCACGGCCGAGGTCGCGTCACCGACCGCGCCGTCGATTGCGTCCTGAATCTGGCGACAGACCTGTGCTTGGGCATCGGCGATGATCCCATTGATCGCGTCCATGCTGAAACTGGTGAGCAAGCCTGACAGATCAGGGATGAGGGTGGACAGATCGAGGGAGTTGAGGATGTCCATGTTGACGCAGGAATCTGGTCCCCGAAACGAGTCCGCAGGGTCTACGGCGAGCGCCTCGATCAGCTCAAGCTCCCTTTGGAGCGCAGCGTTCGCCGCATCCTGAACGAGGCACTGTGCATTGATCGGGCCGGAGATCGCGAAGGTAGCGATGGCGGCAAGTGTGAAAAGGTGCGCTGTTTTCTTCATCTGATGGAACCCTCGATTACGGCGGCTGCGTTCAGGACGAGCGGGTTGCAGAACGTCATGGACAGGATCGCTACTCGGCCTGCGGTGCCGCTTAACGGGCAATGCGCCAATGTCTCGCGGTCCCCTGTCGCATCACGCATCAGAAGGACTGGCGGGACACCCTCCATTCGAGCAGCGAGCTTTACTGCACTCTCGGCGAAATTTGTTGTTGTCCGGCGGTCTTCCATGCCACGGTCCTGTTTAATCCCAGATCAAGTATGAACCGAAAGAAGCTCTGGCGCAAGTCGAGCACTGCCCAAGAAACGGGACAGAATGCCACGATACTCATGGGCTTGCTCAGGCGTGGGCGACCCGAAGCGCGCTGCGTAGTCCCCTGCCCCACATGAATGCGCCCATCGTGGCCCTGCGCGCGCAACCGAACGCGTAGCGCGCAAGGTCTCGGACATGGCCGTCTTTCGCACTGTTGAGGGCCAGAAGGGTCATGACGGCTGCCTGCCTTTCGCCCAGAAGCCGGGCAATCTGATCTGGAACATCGCCGACTGCTCCGCTTTCAGACCATTTCCAAGCGGCATAGCCGTAGATTTCGCGCCAGACCAGTTCCGCTTGGCCCCGATACATTTCCTCAATATCGCGCCGCAGGTCTTTCGGCAGCAGCATCAGCGCTTCCTCAACCGTCACGGCAAAATCCGCGCCTGCTGTCTGGTAGTCATGTGCTGCGCTTTCGTCATGCGTCACTTCCCCAGCAGACTTACAGATTCTTTTCTTTTCATCCGTATGGGTATGTTCGGTCGTGCTGCAACGTCCGTGTTGCAGTTCTGCGATACAGGATGGATTCGCCACCCCCCTCGCCTGCGCGAGGCATTCCTTTGCCAACGCGATCAACGCGCGGATCGTTTCGAGAGAGAGCTTCGTCAACCGCTCGGGGATCGAGGTCAGACACTCCCACGCGGCTTCCACGAGGGCCGAAGACTGATTGCGGTCGGCTAGTCTGCGTAGTTCGCCCTTGAGGCCGCGCAACTCGGCGCGCGACTTGCTCTTGTCCGAAGCCTCCGAAAGGCGAGCGGACTGTGCGGCTTCCAGATCGGCCGAGCAATCGAGAAGCGGCGTCAGGTCGATCCCGCTCAGGACGCCCTGAGTCGTATAGCGCGCGCCGTTCCTCGGTGTCCGGTTGCGGACCAGACCGACATCCGAAAGGTCGCGGATGCTGCGCCACATGGTTGTGCGGTCGCAGCCGATCAACTCGCATAGATGTTCGACCTCTTGCGAGTTGACAAGCGCCCCGGATCGGCAGCAGCGCGCCCCTACGATCAGCTTTTCAAGAACCGTGTGGACGCGGCTCCTCACGATCCCAAGGTCACGCGCGATCCGAGCGCTTTTCAGAGCCGTCTGCCGTAGGTCAGAGAGCTTCCCCTTCGACCCCAACCCGTTGCTTTCATGTGATGTTCGTTCGTCGATTATCGTCGTCATGGGTCCATCCCCTTTGAGGATGCAGACCGCACCACGGCACAAGAAAACTGTCCTGAAAACTGCTGTTTTCAGTTGCGCCTCTTATGTTTCCGGGGTAAACCAATAGGTGATGAAGCCATTATGGTTTGAGCCGGTGTAGAGCGATCTGCATCGGCTTTACCTATTTGGTGCCAATGCCGTCTGTGCTTGCGCTATCTGGGTGTCCTGCCTCCCCTCTTGCTGGTGCTGCTCTCAAGCGCGTGATTCTTTTTTGGTCGGTCACGCTGGCGTCACAATATCTTGTGTTCGCCAAAACATAAACCGCAGTGTTCCGCGCCCTTGCTCTATACACGGGTAAATGCGCGAGACAAGAATTGACACGACCACGACCTATACGATGACCCCACTCAACACACCTTGCTTCGGAGCGCTCCAGCGGGCACGGTGAGGGGTATGTGCAGGGCGTCGTTCCTTCACGGGCCACCATAACCTCCTCCGGTGAGGGCCGTCCGCGCGGGTTCACCCACAGCGTCGAGGCTAAGTTCCGGGAGTTCTGGCCCGTCATGCGCTTGCTCGGCCACGAGATCGCGGCGGTGAGCCTCACGGACCCGCGCGTCAGCCTCTCTCGTCAACGCGGCCTGCACTTCCTTGAGGACACCGCCGATCAGGAGTTCCGGCTTTCCCCCGCTCCCCGCTAGTAGAGTTCGCGCGACGACGCCCCTGCCCTCCCCATCTCGCAGGTCAAACGTCCCCACCAGAAGTCCGGTCTTCAGCTTTGCGTCCCAAAGACGCTGCTGCATGTTGCCTTCCAGAAGTCCGCCATCCGGCCCTCCGAACGCCGGATGGTCCTTGTGAAGGACCAGTAGGACTTCTCCCCGCCGCATTGAAAGCGCCAGCGCTTGCGACTTGTCCATGTTGCCGAGCGCAGATGCGAGAGCGTGTGTGGAGTAGGACGTGTTCACCCTGACTTCGCGAAAGCCCAGAGCGTTCTCATCCGGGTCTACTCTCACGCTCAGTTCCGCTGGACCGCCCATGCCCGGAATGTATCCGCGCGGCCGCTCCGAAGCGGTCGCAGCCTTCTGCGCCAGATCAGTTGCCCAGCGCCAGATGTCGCCGCCCGCCATGATGGAGGAGGGGAATGTCCCAGATTGCGAGGTCATCTGCCCTCTGACAGACGCCATAGCCTCCTCGAACCCGTCTGCGTCACTGGAGGCGAAAGATGACGGATAGAAGGCCGAGAGCGCGGCCATCGTTTCTGCACGCCCGTCCTCGTCGTAATAATGAAGTCCGAACTCGACGGCGTTGGTGAGACGCAAGTAGTCCGCGACAACCTTCTCGCTGGCGAGGCCGGAATGGACAACAGAGCGCTTTGCCACCTTGCGCTTGACGTTCTCCACAAGCTGCTCCGTAGCCCGGTTGTTCAGAAGGATCGCGTTGTGATGGGTGCCGTTTTCATCCGTGTAGACGACCTTCTCCCCGCTGGTGGCGCTCGCTACCGAGTTCGAGACGGCTGACATGCCAACGAAGAGGTTGCCTTCCAGCGTAATCCTGCTCTGCCTGCGCGTCTGCTGTGGAAGGTTGTCACAGAGAGCGCGCAGCATCGCTACGCCCCCTTCCCGCTCGTGCAGGCCCCCTGAAACGACTTCCGCCAGTTCCGGTGCGCTGTGGCGCACCGCGAGAGCTTCGATCTGCTGTGTGAAGGCTGCATAGCCCTCCTCGCCCATCAAACCGCGCAGCGCGGTCTCCATGGCCCGTTTGTGAGACGAAGGATACTCCGACCGTCTTGCCATCTGACAGAAGTCATGGAACGGACGGATTGGCAGATCGTCCTTCGCGCCCGCCACTTCCATCGCACTGTGCAGCGATGAAACGGACAGCCGCTCCACAAACCGGGCACCCGGAACGAAGACCGAGAAGTTGATCTTGGACTCGGCGAATGGCGTATCGGCAGCGTAGCGGGCAGACGTGATGACAGCGGGCACGAGCGCCGCATCCCACTCCACCTTGTCGTAGGCGCTGCCCCACATCCCGGCAGCTACTTGCGACAGCGCCCGCCGGTCAAGCGCGATCAGCCGACCCGGTTCGATATGCGATAGCACCTTGTCCAGCCTGCGGACCTGCTCCAAACGGCCCCACGTTGCGCGCAGCGCCAAGGCCACGGACGATGAACGCAACTCCCCCTTGAGCTTGTCGGCCACCGATGCCTTGTAAGCCGTGAACTGCGGCGCATAACGCCGCTGCCCATCGTCCAGAACGCGTTCCGCAAGCTCCTCGCTCAGCGCCCGGAACTCGTCCCCGTTCACGTCCCGTCCCAGCTTGTTCTGTGTCCTGCCCATCTCCAACTGGAAGACGTGCATGAGTTCGGTCGCCGCCGCCTTCGGAAGAGGTAAAGGCCACAGATGCCCGACCACCCTCGGCGACACGACCCATCACGCTGCCGAAAAGGTGATGATCGAAATCCGCCACTCCCCGGACAACTGCCTTGTCGTAGGTCCAAGCCTTGTGCGGGTTCTCAAACGGCTCCTCCCGCTGCCGGGCGTTGTCGCTGATGTTGCCGATCACGGTCTTGGCCGACAGGCTCTCGACCTTCTCTTCGTAGATGACCCGGTTCAGCCGTAACGGCTCGGCGGCGATCCCACGCGAACCCGGATCACCGGGAATGAGGTCTTCCACATGCTCGACCTTAGCGTTCCAGTCGTAGAATTGCAGCCTTAGCGGGTTCGTTCCCTCCGCCGTCATCTTGTCGGAAATGACCCGAAACATCGAATCGACCTCGGACAGGACGGCACTCTGTTCGGCAAGCGGCAGCATGACGCTGCGGCCGAGCAGTTTGCGCGCGATGTCCTGCCCCTTCTCGATGTCGATGTCGAGCATGTCCGCGATCTGCGGGTTTTTGGCCAGCACCATGCGCGCAGCGCGCTCACCCACAGGATTCAGGATATCCACGGCGTGATCCGCATTCGTGCGATTTTCGCGGGTCGCCGAGGTTGATGAGGTCAGGGAACGATTTGCGCGGTTGAACAGATTCGCGATCCGGTCATCCGGCGCAAAGCCAGTCACGGGGATTGAATACCGGGGCGGCATGATCTGACCCGCCCGGTGGACACGTCCTTCGACCTGGCGCTCGTCTGTGATCTCCCTCTGGAAGGCCAGCTTTATCATTTCGCGGCGACGGACATCGCCGCCGTGCGCGGGCGATGCTTGCGCGGACACGCCCGTCGCCGCCCCAGAATTGAGGCCCAGAATGTCGGTCTGGCCCATGTTGTAGCGCGCTACCGCATCCGCTGTCTGGGGCTTGTCACGCAGGAAAGCGCGGACCTCGCCGTTCTCCCCGGTGCGGAACTCATATTTCCGGCCGGTGATGTCCTCGAAGGTCATGCCCAGCGCTTCGGCAGCCTCGCGCGTCCGGTCGAACACGTTTACTCGCAGATCGTCAAGTCGGGCGTCGTCAACTTCGGCTAGAAACCTGTCCAGCCAGTCGTCAAAACCAGCCACCCGGAACTCATGCGCGTTGCCAAGGCCATCGACTGCCTTGAAGGTCATGGCCTTGTGCGCGAAACGCTTCACAACGTCGCCGATATTCGGATGCCCGCCGACGATCACACCCTCCGGGACCGAAGCCAGTGCGCCGAGTTGGTCGCCGATAACGAACTCGGAGACCGAATCCGCCGTGTATTCCAGCACCACGGATGGCTTGTGGCCACGCGCCACCGCATCCTGCAACAGCTCGGAGACAAATTGGCCCTTCACAGATCCCATCAGGTAGCGAGAAAAGCTGTCGAGCTGCGAGGCCACCGATGTCGTCTCGATCCGAACCTTATCCATCGACCCGGCGAGGACCATGCCGCCAAGACGCTGTTTTGCTTGCTGCTTGGCGGCATCCACGATGACCTTGCCGGTTTCGGAAAGCTCCCGGATCAGCTCGGATACGCGGTCAACGGCCCCCCGCGTTCGTTCCATGCGCTCGGTGTCGATGTCATGCGAGGACGATCAGTTCCCGCTCGACTCCGGCGTCCGACATCTTGCGCTCGATGAGCGCGCCGTCGCGGGCCATTTCCGAGGCCAGAACCTCTTGCATGGCCAACGGCATCTTCTCGATAGCGAGGAGCAACTCGCTTGTGGAAAGCCCAGTGTCCGGTAACGCAGGCGCATAAACGGGGAGGTTCTTCCCGCTTTTCAACGATGTGGCCGATGAGTAAATAATCTCCACATCATGACCGGCCGCGTGGTTGAGCAGGTCTTGGATTACCATCCCAGTCCTGCTCTCATCACCCGCAGCCTTATGTGCTTCGTCAAGCAGGATAACCGGGCGATGGCCATCGCGAGAATTTCTCGAAATCCAATTCTTGATGGCTTCGTGCCTCCACAGCCCTCCGGCGGTCTGCACCTGCGAGTAGGTCATCATGACGAGGTTCGCATTGCCGAGATCGCGGTTCGTCTGCGCATCTTTCCGATCTGTGGCAGAGGAGCCAAAGACAACCTTCTCGTTCTCCCGCAAGGCTCCGTCAGCGTTGAAAATGAACGGGCGCACAACTCCGGCATCCACCCGGTCGAGAAACCGCTTGCCCGACGCATTCTTCCAGTCGCGGATACAGAGGTCAGAAAACAGGTTAGCGCGGTTCGTCATGAACAGAACCGGACGATCCTCGATCTCGATGGAGGAATAGGCATGGGCAGCGAGCTGAATGCCCTTGCCGACGCCCATTTGGTCGCCGATGATCGTTGCGCGTCCCGTCGAGCGACGGTGGAAGGACAAAGCGAGCGAGTCCACCTGCTCGGGGTATAGAATCACGCTGTCGCCCATAAAGGTCTCGTAGGGCACACCCATCCGCTCGGCGACGTATTCGTCAACCGACCTGCCCACCGCCTCCTCGATCCGCCGCAACGCGGCATAGGTTTCGTTGGCCATCGTCCGCTCGATCACCGCCAGCGTCTGCCCTTTCCGGGAACGTGGGCTATAGGGCACGGTGAACTTGTCGGGCGCGAAATCGTCAATGAACCACTCGCGAAGCTGCATCTTCGCAGGAGTTCCCAATTCCGTCGCGTCAGTGGGTTCGTGGATCGGCCCGCTATCCGCAGTTTCCCCTTTGATGGGGGGCACTGGCGGCGGCGCGTCGGGCGACGCGCCGTTAGCCGTTCCCCCACGATGCCCCTTGCCGGTGGATGGTGGCACCCTGTCCTCGGGCGTTGGTCCCGCCAGACCGGCATCACTCTCCTCATCGGCCGATGGGCCATCGGCGGATGCTTCCATGTCCCCTGTGGCTTCGTCATCAGCCGCCTCGACCGGATACTCTACATCCGGGGCGGCAACACCGAGGAAGGCGGCGCGATTGGCGTTCGCCATGTCGAGCGGCAGAGCTTCGATCCGGCTCTCTTGAATGATCTGCGAGGCTCGCTCGTAAAAAGCAGCGAACGTCCCGAGCACGTCCAGCCGTTCAGGCACGAGTCGCGCGGCGTCGGCCACGTCAAGCGCTTCGCCATCGGCCCTGCGATCTTCGCAAAAATGCACAATGACAGGGAAATTACTTCCCATGTTGCGGTAAAGGCTCGCGTCGAGGACCACACTATCGACCTTGCGGAAGACCGCATTTAGCATGACCTGAAACCGTCTTGACTCGGCTCCGAACTCGGCGGGCTTCATCATGTTGCCGGGCATGACCAGCACGGCGTTGCCACCCTCCCGAAGCCGCTGGACCGCATTTGCCGCAATATGCGTGTCCAGCTTCCCTGCGGGAAGGGAAAGACCGAATTGGTCGAAGCGCACCGGGCCAAGGTCATCGTCCAGTGCCGCATAAGGCGGGTTCGCCAGAACGGCGTCGAATTTCCCATCATCCCGCAAGGCGCTGCGGATGCCAGCAACCTGATCTGGTTTCGTTGCGTCGGCGAGGAGCACCCGAGCCTCCGGCAGTGCATTGCCCACACGGCCGTGGCGTGACGGGTCGATCTCGACACCGTAGACGAGGCCCCCTGCCCCGTAGCTCGCCGCTGCAAGCACCCCGTTTCCGATGGTCGGCTCATAGATCGTTCGACCGTTCGGTTTAAGAAACTCGGCTGCCACCTCCCCTACCGCTGGAGGCGTCGAATACTGGCCCTTGCGAACCCGGACAGCGGAACGGTCACGCGTGTCGTGGGGCGGGAAGCCGGTCGAAACAGTCTCTGCAAAATCCCGGCCAGCCACGGCGTTCCCGGCGCGCACGAGCGCGACCTGCTCTTCGATCAACTCACGCCAGAGGTCCATGTCCACAACGGGGCCGGTCGGCGTGTGCGCAATGTCCAGTATTCGCTGCAAGTCCCGCGATCCGATAGGTTGCTCGGGGAAGCGATGGAGTTGGCTGACAAGTCCGCGCGCGAGAAATCCCCAGTCCTGCATGTCGAACGCCCGGAGGAAATGGCTCGCGCGCCCTCCTTGAACCTTACGCAGCCCATCCTTGGCGACCTGCCATTCGGCGTGGGTCGCCCCGCGAAGCGTGAACGAGCGCCCGAATGGGGTTTCGATCACCAAAGCCCCGGCGGCGTTCTCGCCCAACTCCATGGCCCGCAGCTCGAATGCGGATTTTTCCTCGTCTGACGCACCTTCGAGGAACCGATGGTTGAACTGCTGGAAGTTCCGCCATCGGTTCACGATGTCCTCCTCGCGAGGATCACTGAGGTTTACCGCATTGACCTGATCGCGAACCTCCCCCGGCGTAAGGCCAAGCTGGATGAAGAGCTTGGCCGGATCGTCCGGCATCTCCATGGCAAGTAGTGTCCCACCCGGCAGGCGGAGCTTCCCGGCGAAGGCGGCATTGCCGCCTTTCGCGAGTCGCCTCACGTCGCGCTCAACAGCGCCGGGATCGGGATGACCGGAGCCACAGAAGACGCCGAGGCCAAAACTTGCCCCATCGAACAGTGCCCTAGGAACAACCACGCCGCCGAAGTTTCCCCGTATCCGGGGAATATGCACTACTGCCATGTCAAAGCCTGCCTTGGCCGGGTCACATATCGAGCGGCGCGGACATCGCCGGACGCGGTGCCGCTTTCTGCTCCAACGCAGGTTCCTTCTGAACAACCGGCTCCGCCTTAGGTGCAACCGTCAACTTGAAGCCCTTCTGTTCCGCCACCGCCATGATCTGCTCGCCGAGGGCGTAGAGACCACGCGGCGCGTAGCTCTGGGACGCCGCCGGTTGCAAGATTTCGTTCTTCAAAATCTGCTTGACTGAGGCTTCGGCATTGAAGCCCTCGCCCCCTTCCCGGCTGCGAAGGCTGACATCGGCTGCGAAAAAGCCGCGATCAGACATCATCGGCTTTCTACCCTCGGATTCGTGCGCTTCTTTTTCCATCGCAACCAGCTCTTCAGTAAGGCGCGGCATCGCCTCCGCGTTGAAGCCCTGCGCGATGACCACCTTGATGTTGCCCGCCATCGTAGCGTCGTAGAGGGCCGGAGCGTTCGTCGACCTGTCGCCGCCCGATACATCGTTGCCGAATTTCAACTCGGCGAACTTCACGCCGACCGAGGCCGCGAGTGGGACCATGACCTCCCAGTTCATCTTGCTCAGCGGCTTCTCGAACAACGCATCCGACCCCGCCTTGAAGCTCTTGGCCTCACTGTCCCACGAGGTCCATACGAGGCGCGCGGGGGTCTCGGTCGGATCGTCAGCCGCCTGAACGGCCACCATGACCGCAGAACGGATTTGACCCGACAGTTCCTTGCCATCATCCCCAGTGACACGGTTCTGGGTGAAGATGTCGAGATTGTCACGCGTTGCCAGTGACGCCGTGTCCGGCAGAACAATGTTCACGCGGCGGCGGTCGTTGCGACCCGAGGTTTCCTCGTTGCTCGTCGGGATGGGGATATGAACCTGTGCCCGGATGTAGCTCTCGTTCGCATTCGTCGTGAGGCTCTCTGCCCACCGCGCGATCAGCTCGCCGTTGTCGAGCTTCCGCACGGACTGGAACTGGATCGTTCCCTCGCCTTCGTCCAGCTTCATATTGAAGGTGCCAGTGTCCGCCCTTGCACCAGTCTGCTTCCGTGCGATGCGTTCGCGAGCGTCCTGTGTCGTGTGCTGACGCCGGTTGACATAAATGTCGGCGTATTCCTTTGCGTTCGACAGCCGGATCGTCATCGCCTCACCATCGGCTGTATAGCCGCGTACGGCGTTGGCCTCGTGGTCGTAGGCTTCGACCTTGAGGACGATGTTTCCGAGGTATTCCGAGGACTTTTCGTTGTCGCCAGTCCGTTGGCGGTTTCCGAATGAGTATTGTGCCATTTGCTCCACCTTCCAGCTCTGGTTCATGCACGAGGATCGGCCCTGATTTGGGCCTCCTTACCGTAGTCTGCATCACACAAGCTGTCAAACGCGAAAGACTTGGGAAAAATTGACAAGCTATTATGTGGGATGACGTGCGCATTATCCTTGGCCAGAGAACAGAGAGATGAGAGATTGCGTAAGGCTTGGTGCGTTTTACTTGCGGTAAGGGCGGACATTTGCCGCACAAGCGTGCGCAGTAACATTGCGAGCTAGGCTTACGCGCTAGCGTGCGACCATAAGGTGAGGCAAAATGATAGCGCGCTACGTCATCAAGCAATGATGTGCAGCAACCATTAGCCTCCACGCGAGCATCACACGCTTTGCTGCAACATCAGCAGCTAGCACTAGATCGTAAGATGGGCCTAAAGCCAGATGCAGTAATTCGCAACGTAGTTTAATGGCTAAGTGCGCGATTTTCGGTAAAACGATGGTGCAGCACGATGGCAAAAGAACATACGAAATAGTATTAGCAGTATACGCGGGTAATAAGATTAGTAACCAACCATGATATAGAGCACATCATAAAGCGCTGAGATGCCAACATGATGTGCAATCCTCTTGTGCAGCGCTAATGTTCGTGCTAGCAGATAGTAGGCCAAAGGGCCGCATCCATTCCGAGCGGAGGAAGCAAGCCATGGGAGTGATCGTCGTCGCGTCCAACAAGGGCGGTGTTGCAAGACAACCATCGCCATCCTTCTGTCGGAAGAACTGGCGCGCCGTGGCTACCGTGTCGCGGTCGTTGAGGCTGACGAGGAGCGTCACATCGCGAATTACCTCGCAACACGCGAGAACAACGATGTTCCTTGCAACTTCACGCTAACGAGCGATGAAGACCCGGCAACCCTCGGAAAAACAATCAAAACGACGGAGGCCGATGCAGACATCGTGGTCGTTGATCTGCCCGGCTACGGAGGGCTGTCCTTCACGCGGGCTGTAGCGCGCGCGAACCTTGTCCTGATCCCCATGAAGCCCACGGTCATGGACAGCAACTCGGCTACGAATGCCATCGAACAGATCGCCGTGGAAGAAGAACACCTCAACCGTCCGATCCCGCACCGGATTGTGCTAAATATGGTCAAGGATGCCCTTGCCAAGAGTGCGGCCGTGGGAGTGGACGGCAGCGAGAAGTCGATGCGAACGCACCTGCTGTCGCACAAGTATGCGACCATGGAGGCCGAACTGACGATGCGACGCGGACCCTTCGTTTCCTTCTACACCTATGCCCAAACCTTGCCGGAAATGGTGACGGAAGGGCACTCGAAGTCGGCCGAACGCGCATGGCGAGAAATTCGTGCGCTTACCAACGAAGTCCTCGCGACCATGGGAGTCTCCGAACCCGAGCAGGGTGACATCGTGCAACTGCCTGTTGATAGCCGCAAAATGAAAGGGTCCACGGCATGACCAAGAACAGCACCACCGCTCGCGGCCCCGGAAGTCGCACGCTGGCGGTCGTTAAATCTCCCGAGGTTGATGAAAATGCGCTGCGCGCCGCTGAAGAGCAGATCGCAGCGGCCAAGAGGGCAGGGGGCGCGCAGATGGAAGCCCGCACAGACTCCGCCGCCACGGGGCAGAGCGGTGACAGCGAACCCAAGCCAGCCCTGCGTCAGAGGCGCAGCAAGCTGACCCAGAAGAAGAAAGTCGAGCGGATCACTGTCGGCGTCAGCAATACGCCAATGCCGGTCGTGATGGCCTTCAAGAAATTCTGCGCCGATGGCAACTTCAGCCTCTGGGAAGGGCTGGAAGACTTGCTACTGATCGCGGGTTGCGAAATCGAAGACTACGAGAACTAACCCGCTGTCACCGCGAAGGGGATGGACCCGCCGGGACAGCTCGCGGGACCGGCAGGGCGGGGCGCAACCGCAGATCGCGGACGGCCGCGACACTCGCCGCATCGGGGCGCGCGACAGGGGCAAACGAACCGCCGTTCGATCTCCGTCCATAGCTCGCCACGGCGGTGCGAACCGCACTGTGCCCCATTGCTGCGGCGACTTCGCCCGAGGAAACGTCCAACGCCTTCTTCGCGTCAGATGCGAACTGGTGGCGCGCGGAATAAATCGTTAGGCGCGAAAGACGGGCGGGTATCTCACCCCGTTTGGAAGCTTCACGGACAACCGAACGGAAGGCGTGGTAGAGGGAGAAACGATGGGCCTGCCATGGCCATTGGCGCTCCGCTTCGAGAACGCTGTCAACGACCTCGCGCACACCGGCCGCAATGCCCTCCTCTGTCAGCACCAGACGGCGAACGCTCCCATTCCCGCGCACCCAGAGACGCCCCGTGAACGGCCCGTGAAGCATCACCCGGCTTGCCGTCTTAGCGTTCGCGATCACCAGAACGCGCTTCGCCTCGTCAGCCCATGTGGCGGTTGCCCATTCGCACGGACGCAGCCCAAAGAGGGTCGAGGCGTGAAACACCGACACCGCCGCACGGTGGCTGCCGCCATCGCGCACAGACGCGAGAGCTAACAGAGACCTCAGCGTCTCGGCGGTGATCCGCGCCTTGCGACTGGGCCGCTTCCCGCGCTTGGCGGTGGGCCGCACGGATCGCGCGGCCGCCCAAACCTCATCGAAGGCTGAAACCCCCGAGAGCCGCAACCGCAGAAACCACCGCACCGCACTCGCGTAGTGCTTTGCCGTGGACCAGACGATCTCGCGGCGCTCGACACGGCAAAGGAGGAACAACGCAGCCGCCTTGCCTCCGTCCTCACTCAACGGTGTTCCGGTCTGCCTCTCAATCACACTGACAGCCTTCGCATACACCGTCGCCGTCTTCATTGCTTCGCTCCTCACGGCACTTCTGCCGGTCACATCTGCATTGGCAGGCTTAACAAAAGCGCCGTGAGCCTTCGCTAAACCCAAGCGCTGACGCTCTGCATCAGCGTTGACACCATCACTAACGCTAACGCCGATGTTGACGCAATTCCTTACTGTGTCATCCCACCGATAGCGCACCACACAAACAGTAGAGTAACGGTCTTAACAGGCGCTCATCATCGCTACAACCGACGACGAAAATATCGGTGAACAATCGTCGCCGACCGTTGACACCGTCGCCGCATCCGGTAAATGTATGTTTTAGGATTAGACAGAAAGCCGAGAGGACACTTTGGTCATGAACCCTGTTCGCGCAACACTCGCCCTTGTGGTCGCCTCAACGCTCGGGGCCTGTGCGGCGGGTCCGACACGCGATATGGGCACGACAGATGCGTTCCTCAGAACCGCGCTCGATGCCTATGGGGTCATCGACGTTGTGCCGACCACGCGCACGGTGGGAGGGCAGGGCGCTGATGCCCCGCTCGACGCTACGAATACGGCTGGACGCACCCGAACCGGAACGATGACCCTCAGCGAAGCCTGCGCAGGGAAGACCGGAATTCAGCCCCGTCTACTCGTTGCAACCACGCGGCAACCGATAGACTGCGGTTCTGGCGCGGGTGTGTAATGGAGCTTTGCGGTGAAGCCAGCTTCGATTGTTCTGCTACCAGATGACCTGACCAGCCCGATCCGCATACTTCGGGCTGGTGACGGTCTGGAACCAGCGCGCCTTGACGCATCACTCTCCACCATCAGGACGGGCGAAGACGGATTTCCGTCAGCTCCTGTGCGCCGCTATGAACTGGTCCATTACCCCAATGCCGATCCCGCCGACCTCATGGCGCGCCGCGTTGTCATTCAAGACCCGCAGAACGGTCTTGCATATGACGCCCCCGGCTGGGTCCGGCGCGATGTTGGGTTGCACCCGGAACGACGCGACATCGCAAGCTGGTTCCGTGCCGCTCGGCTCCGTGCCGACGCGCCATGGCAGGCCCATCTTGGCATCGTTCTACGCGATGCACTCCGCGCCTCCATCGAGATTCCACCGGCCGTTCTGGTGATGCCGGACCG
>JAAURK010000357.1 GCA_012032275.1 Tabrizicola sp. | reverse complement strand
CTGCCCATCAGGCCAGGCCGCCGCAGCCGCGCCGAAGGACGCTCCTCAGCGCCCGTCCCTTCCGCCGGAAGCCGAAATTCCGGGCCGCACACCGCCACACCATGAGATCACCGGCCTGCCGTCGCCGCGCCGCCAGCGAAGGCACGGCTGACGCGCCGAAATCCGGGCTTCGGCAGGGCAGAGGCACAGGCAAGGCCCGCGCGGAACCGAGGCGGGGCGCGCGACGTTCGTTTCATGGCCATGCCTTCGGAACACTCTGCGGAGGGCGGGCGAAGCCCCCCCGCTCCACCTGCCCCGGTCATGATGCCGCAGGATGCCGGAGCCGAAAGGCCCGCTTCACGCCGGCATCGTCAAAGGTCTGCTTGACTTCGCCGGGTCTGATCCCTGCTTCTACGCATTCCACCCGCCAGAGGAAACGCGGCCCCTGAATGACCGAGCCTGTCGACCCGCTCCATCCGCCCGGCGCCCTCAGGCGCACGATCCTGCGTCTGGCCGTAATCCTCGTGCTGGCCTGGGGAATTCACCTCCTGTTCGATTGGGCCAGCGTACAGGCGCATCTTGCCGACGGGCAGCTTCGGATGTGGATGCTGGCGCTTTTCGTGCTGGTCTATGCGCTGTTGATCGCGGTGCCCTTCGTTCCCGGGGTCGAGGTCGGCTTGGCGCTGATGGCGATGGAAGGGCCCTGGATCGCGCCCTGGATCTATGTGGCAACGGCGGCGGGGCTGATCGCTGCCTTTGCGGGCGGCGAGGGGTTTTCCTACCCGCGTCTTCAGCGCATCCTGGCCGATCTGCGCATGGGTCGCGCCCGCCGGCTGATCGAAAAGGTGCAACCGCTGGGCAAGGAAGAGCGGCTGAGCCTGCTGCAGGCCCGTGCGCCGCGCTGGGCGAAACCCTTCGTGTCGCAGTTTCGCTATGTGCTGCTCGCGGCGCTGATCAATCTGCCCGGCAATACGCTGATCGGCGGCGGCGGCGGGTTGCTGTTTCTGGCGGGGTTCAGCAGGCTTTTCCATCTCGTGCCGATGGTGGTGACGATCCTTCTGGCGGTCGGGCCGGTGCCACTGGCGGTCTGGCTTTTCGACGTCGATGTCCGCACGATCTTTCCGGGCTGACGGCGCGGGCAACCAGCAACCGCCAGGCCGCGCAAGCCCCCGGGCGCGGGGAAAGGCGTTCCGGCAAACCCGGCCGGGTCGGGCCATGTCAGGCCCCCGAAGCGCCGTTGCCCCCGCGGTCATGCGGGGGCCAGTTCGGTGCGGATGACGGCCCGGCCATGCAGGGTCTTGTGGACGGGGCATTTGTCGGCGATGGCCAGCATCGCGTCACGCTGATCCGCAGTCAGATCTCCTTCCAGCCGGATGACGCGGCAAAAGACGTCGGCCATCGCCTGCCCCTTGTCGCATTCCTCGCAATCCTCGGTGTGGAAGCGATCATGACTGACCTCGCAAGAGACGTGGTCAAGGGGAATGCCCTTGCGGCGGGCATAAAGGCGAATGGTCATCGTGGTGCAGGCGCCAAGACCCGCCGCAAGCAGCTGGTAGGGGCTTGGTCCAAGATCGGTGCCGCCCATCGCCACCGGTTCATCCGCCACCATCTGGTGCCGCCCCGCCACGACGATATCCTGACGAAAGCCCGACGCCTCGGCCTCGGACACCCGCACGGAACCTTCGGGCGCGTCAGGCTGCATCGGTTCCGGGGCGAGCGTCAGGTAGCGCCGCGACCAGGAGGCGATGACCTCGGCCGCGTATTCGGCATCCTCCTCGCGGCTCAGCAGATGATCGGCGCTGTCCAGCGAGATGAAGCTCTTGGGGTGTTTTGCCGCGGTGAAGATGCGCGCGGCATTGTCGATCCCGACCACTTCGTCACGCGGGGCATGGGTGACCAGCAGTGCCACCCGCAGCCGGGCAAGCGCCGCATCAAGCGACGCCTCGCAGATGTCGTCAAGAAAGCTTTTCCGGATCTCGAAGGACCGGCCGGCAAGATCGACCATGGCGCTGCCCTTCTGCCGGATTTCCTCCAGCTTCCCGCCGAAGTTATGGGCGACATGCGCCGGGTCCGCCGGGGCGCCGATGGTGACGACGGCGCGCAGGCTTGCGATCAGCGGCGCAACCTTGATGGCCGCCGCACCGCCGAGCGAGTGGCCGATCAGCAATTGCACCGGCAGCCCGCGGGCCTGCATGTACGCCGCCGCCTCCTGCAGGTCGGCGACGTTGGAGCTGAAAGTGGTATTGGCGATCGCGCCCGAATGCCCAAGGCCGGTGAAGTCGAACCGCAGGATGGCAATGCCAAGCGCCGCCAGCCGGCCAGAGATCCGGCGTGCGGCGGCAATGTCCTTCGAACAGGTGAAACAATGGGCCAGAAGGGCCGCGCCACGATGCGGTCCGGCGGGAAGATCCAGCCTCGCCGCAAGCATGTCGCCCGCATGGCCGCGAAAGTCGACCCGTTCGCTTCTCATGAAATGTCCTCCGGTCCGTCGGTTTCAGGTAACGCGAGCGCGGGGATGCCGGACACCGGCCCCGTGCCAGGCCTTGGTCGCTGCAGCGCTTGCGTCAGATCGCGGGTGATCCGCAACCCTTGCACAGGGCCGGATGCGGGCGCAATTGCAGCGCTTGGAAAAGTCCGCAGCCGCCGTCGATCAGCGCGCGCGCTTGCCGACGCCCCGCAACGGAACAGTCCGGCTGTGCCTCGTGCCCGGCCCAGAAAGGGAAGTCGGGGGCGATGCGGAGGGACGGGCATGTCTCTCCCGCCGATCGAAAGGATCGCGCAGACTTCCTCCGGATCACGGCCCTGACGCCGTGACAGGAGCGGGGATGCAGCACCCGACCCCAGATGCGCGAAGCGGCGTCAGCTGTGGCCGGGACGCGGACGGGCGGCGTCGTTCGCCCCGTCTTCCTCTGGCCCAAGGCCGTAGGACATACGCGTCATCTGGGCGATGACCCGTTCCATCTCGGCGTGAGGCAGGATGGGCGGTTCGCCAAGGACCAGCGCCTGCTGGTACATGCGGGCCAGCGTCTCCACCTCGATGGCCATCCAGAGGGCGGCGTCCAGCGTCTTGCCAAGCGAGATCTGGCCGTGCTGGCCCAGAAGACAGGCCTTGCGCCCCTCCAGCGCCTCAAGGGCGGCATCCGACAGGGCCTGGGTGCCGAAGGTGGCATAGCGGGCGCAGCGCAGCGTGGTGCCGCCCATCACGCCCACCATGTAGTGAAAGGCCGGGATCGTGCGGTGGTGGCAGGCGATGGAAGTGGCGTAAAGCGAATGGCAGTGGAGGACCACGTTCATATCCGTCCGCGCCTTCAGGATATCGCGGTGAAAGCGCCATTCCGAGGATGGGCGGCGGCCGACGTAGGTGCCGTCCCAGCCCATCTCGACGATGTCTTCTGGCTGCATGATGTCATAGGGCATGGACGAAGGCGTGATCAGAAAGCCGTCGCCATGGCGGGCCGAGAGGTTCCCGGCGGTGCCCTGGTTGATCCCCTTGGCATCCATCGCGCGGCAGGTGGCCACCATGCCCTGCCGCAGGGTCAGTTCGTCATCGGTCATCGGTTCACTCCTGCAAGGGCGCGCCAGCGCGCGGCGTTATGGGTCGAGGCCGGGCAGCGCCA
>JAAURK010000051.1 GCA_012032275.1 Tabrizicola sp. | reverse complement strand
CGTCACTCCCGGCTCAGGCCCGTCTCGCGCGCCACGCGGGCGACATGCGCCTCGAGGTCGCGGTACTGCCCTTGCCCCGGCGTGTGGTCCGTCAGCGACACAAGGTCGACCGCGCCTTCCGCGATCAGGCCTTCCACCACGCGCAGCGCATCGGGGAAGGTGATCTCGAACCGGGCATGGACCCGGTGATCGACCTTCAGCACCTCGCCCATCGATTTCAACGCGCGGATGATGGCGCTGGTCTGGTCGAAATGCCGGATATGGCCATAGGCCGAACCGGGGTGAAAGCTGACGGCGGCATAGGCCGTTGTCACGCCCGATGCCGCCAGCCTGCGGTCAAGGTCGCGCAGGCCAAGCTCCATCGGCATCCGCACGTTCGGGCGCGGCTCCACCTCGCGTTCGACCATGTCGCCGTGCATGTCGACAAAGCCAGGCAGCAGCAGCAACCCGTCGCCCCGCAGTGCCGCCCCGGCCACGGGGGCCGTTGCGATCTCGGCGATCCGCCCATTCTCCACGCGGACCGATCCGCGCGCCAGCACCTGATCTGGCGTCACCACCCGGAAATCAGACAGCCACATCGTCAGCCACCTCTTCTGCGGTCAGTTCCATCTCGCGGTCGATCAGCCCGGCCACGTCGCCGGGGTGATGAAAGACGCCGATCATCGCGACGCCCGCGGCCTTGAGCTCGGCCAGCCTGCGGATCAATGCGGCCCGCGCGCCCACATCCAGCGAGGCGGTCGGCTCGTCCAGAAGGAGGAGCCGCTGCGGCAGGATCAGCGCGCGGGCGAGGTTGACCTTCTGCTGCTCGCCGCCCGAAAATGTGGTGGGATAGGCCCGCCACAGATCACGCTTCACGCCAAACTCGGCCAGCCAGCGGCGGGCCTCCTCCAGCGCCTCGCCGGCTGCGATACCCGCGCGGCGAAGCGGTTCGGCGACGATATCCTCGGCCGAAACGCGGGGGCGCGCGATCAGGAACTGGGTGACAAAGCCGATCTCGCGGCGGCGGAGGAGTGCGATATCCACATCCGCCGCCGTCGCAAGGTCGATCCGGCCTTCGATCGTATGATACCAGACATGCCCGGCGCGCGGCAGGTAGCTGCGGTAAAGCGTGCGCAGAAGGGTGGATTTGCCCACGCCGTTCGGCCCCCGCAGCAATAGGAACTCGCCGGCGTGAAGGGTAAAACTGATGCCGCGAAAGGCGTTCAGTCGTTGGCCCAGATGGTGCATCTGGAAGTGCTTGGTCAGGTTTTCGACCTGCAGGACAAGGGTCATCGCGGACCTCACAACTTGGCGTGGACGAGTTGCTGGGTGTATTCGTGCTGGGGGTCCTGGAAGATCTGATCGGCAAGCCCCTCTTCGACGACCCGGCCCCCGCGCATCACCATGACGCGGTCGGCCATGGTGCGGATCACGCCAAGGTCGTGAGAGACGATGACCATGGTGATTGCCCGGTCGCGCTGCAGCCGCTTCAGCGTGTCAAGCACCAGCGCCTGAACCGAAACGTCAAGCCCGGTCGTCGGTTCGTCCAGCAACAGAAGCACCGGCTCAAGCGCGATCGCCTTGGCCAGCTGCACGCGCTGCTGCATGCCGCCTGAAAGCTCGACCGGGCGGGCGTCCATCCGGGCCAGCGGAAATTCCGAGGCGTCCAGCGCGTCGCGCGCGCGGCTGCGGAGTGCCGCAAAGCTGCGCTCGCCCGCAATCAGCAGGCGTTCTGCGACATTGCCGCTGGAGGTGTTTCGCATCAGCAGGCCGAGGTGGGGGTTCTGGTAGACGATGCCGATCCGCGTGGCGCAGAGCATCCGGCGCGCGAAGCGGTCAAGATCGAACAGGTTGCCGGGCTGGTCCGGCAGGGAAAGGCGATAGTCGCCCGCATCGGGTGTCTCTTCAAGGTTCATCATTCGCAGGAGGGTGGATTTCCCCGACCCGCTTTCACCGACGATCCCCAGCACCTCGCCGGGGTAGGCCCTGGCCGAAACCTCCTCCAGCGCCACCACATTGCCGTAGCGGCGCGAGACGGCGGTCATGGTCAGCATGGCCGGCGTGGTCATCAGTTCCGGGGCGCGCAGGGCAGGGGTCATCGCATCCTCCCGTCCCGATACCAGGTCGGCCCGATCTCCGCCCGCCCCCCTTCGGCCTGGCGAATGGCCTTGATACCAAGATGGCTGTCGGAAAGCTCATGCGCTGACCCGCCGTCCGCCTGCGGGATTTCGTTCATGAAAAAGCTTTTCATGCCGGACCGGTGGCAAGTGAGACCGGCATGATCCTCGACCCGGTAGGGCAGGTCCGAAAAGACCAGCGGCTCTACCCGCGTGAAGGGCGGCACCGCGAAAAGCCGCTTTTCCCGGCCCGCCGACAGGAACGTAAGGTGCCGCGCCATATGGAGTTTCGGCACATCCCAGCGCGGGATGGGCGAGGGAGTCATCACATGCCGCCCGTTCACCAGCGCCGGATAGGCCGCGCCCTGCATGATCCGGCCCGCCCGCACGATCTCTTCGTAAAGGATCAGCCAAAGCCGCCCGTAATCGGCATCGGCATGCATCTGCCGGGCGTGCGACATGTTCGGCTCTACCGGCCGCAGCGGTTCGGGGTTCGGCACCTGCAGCACCAGCACCTGATCGGCGCGCAAGCGCTCCTCGGGGATGCGGTGGCGGCTCTGGATCAGCGTGGCGGCAAGCGTGTCCCAGGTCTCACGCGCACCCGAAACCTTGGCGAGGAACGATCGGATCGAGGCTGCATTCACGCTGTCATCCGCCCCCTGATCGATCACCTTGACCACGGAGGACGGCTTCAGCAGCGTCAGCGTCACCTGCAGCCCGCCCGTGCCCCAGCCGCGCGCCATCGGCACTTCGCGGCTGGCGTAGGGCATCTGGCAACCGGGCACCGCAATGGCCTTCAGCATCTTGCGCCGCAACTCGCGCTTGGCCGAGGCATCGAGGAAGCCATAGGACATCGCTTCCCAGGGCCGGGTGAGGGAGGCGAGGGTCATGCGGGCACCGGGTCTGGCGCGCCGGGCGTTGCTGCCCTGGCCCCGCGCAAAGCGTCAAGCGACGACTGGAAGGTCACGTAATGCGGCAGCTTGAAGTGGATGCAGAAGCCGGAAGCCTCGACCGGTTCGGTGTGGTAAAGGAAGAACTCCTCCTCGACCGGCGTTCCCTTGGCCGCGCCCGGCGCGTTCAGATCAAGCGTTGCGCCAGAGATGACCTTGACCTCGTTCCAGCCAAGCGTGGCACAGAAGCCAAGCTCCAGAAGGCCCGACGTGCCTTTCGATGTCACCTCGGCCTGCGAAACCTTCACCCGCCCGGCAGAAAACATCGTGCCGCGCGGTGGCGCACGCGGACCTCGGCCTCGGCCAGCCGCAACTCGTTCACGGTCGGGTGGGCGTTGCCATAGCCTCGCATCGCCGAATAGCCCAAGGCCAGCATCCCCCCGGTATCGGCGCGGGCAAGGCTTTGCAGCCTGTGGGCGCGCCTGGCGGGGAAGAGAAGGGGTTCGCGCGTGAGGTCGGGAATATCGTCGGGAGCCACCTCGACCCGGGCGGGATCGGCGACCAGCCCTTGCGATTTCTGCCAGGCCGCCAGCGAAGGCTGACAGGCGGGTGCAGGCGTGGCGGCGGGCTCTACCGGGGCGGGGGCGAAAGGGCGGCCCTGAAGCACGCCGGTCGCCAGCAAACGATGCGCATAGTCGAGGCTCGGCCCAAGGATCTGCCCGCCCGGAATGTCCTTGAAGGCCGCCGAAATGCGCCGGTGGGTGAAAAGCTGGTCCTGCAGCACGGGTTCGGCAATGGTCAGCCGCGGCTGGGTCGTGCGCCAGGCGCGCAGCAGCAACACCGCCTCGTAAAGGTCACCCCCCGTCTGGGCAAGCGCAAGCGCGGCGAGGTCGGGCTCGTAGAGCGATGCTTCGCCCATCACGCGGTCGATCAGCATCGGCAGGGTGCGGCGCAGATGGGCCACGCGCGCGGCGTCGATCCTGCCCAGCTCCGCCCGGTAAAGCCGTTCGGACTGGTCGATCGCGCGTTCCCCGCCCCGGGTCGCGACATAGGCCATCAGAGCACCTCGATTGCGGTAGAGCGCGGCAGGCCGATGACCGCCGCGCCACAGATCAGGAAAAGATCGAACCCCGCAGGATAGCGGCAGAGCGCCGTGCGCAACGCCCAGAACTCCGGCGCTATCCCGTCAAGCCGGAGGTCGGCAGCGGTCTCGATCCCCGGGCCGGTCAGCCGTAGCCGCGTCCCGCTGCCAAAATGCGCTTCGGCCACCAGAGTGGCGCCCGCATCCGGATAAAGCGCCGACCCGAGGGCCACGTGCGCCAGCCGGTCCAGGGTGCCTGTGCCAGCCAGCGACAGAAAGCAGTGATCGGCACGGGGCAGGGGCGTCAGCGCCGCGCCGAAGCAGGCAATGCGGTCCGCAAGGGCGGGATCGTCGCACCAGACCCGGCATTCGCGGTCCACCAGAGTTTCGGCAATCCCCGCCATGCCGGGGGCGGGCAGGTCTTGCGCCGTCCCCGGGCGGGACAGGGCCCACATCAGCGCCTCGAAGGTGGCATTGGTCCGCGTCTCGAACGCGTCGGGCACCGGAACGGCGGTGATCGGTGACATCAGAATGTCTCCATATCAACGCGGGTGGCCTCGATCTCGCGCAGGCGGGCGGTGTCGGCGGCGTCAAGGGCCTCGGCCTCGCTATGCAGGAAGCTGCGGATTTCCGGCGTCTGGCAAAGACTTGCGGCCGCATCGACCACGGCCATGGCCATCGCCCGGTTCAGATCATGGCCGAGGACCATGCCATAGCCTTCGGTCCCCGCGGCTCGGATATGCGCCTCGGCCACCAGCACCTCGCCCAGATGAAAATCGGTGCCCTGCACGGTGTCGCGCATCGGCAGCATCACGAGGCCGGTGCGGTTCTGCACCACCTCGACCGAGCCAAGCGCCACGAGCACCTCTTCGGCAAAAGCGCTCAGACGAGCGGCATCGGCCCGCGCCAGCACGTCGAGCAGGCGCGCGTGGTCGAAGGGGCGGGTGGGATCGCTGCCCTGATCAAACATCGGCAGCGCCTGGCGGGCATCCGCGCCCTCATCCTCGGCATCGAAGGAGAATTGCACCCGGTCACCGGCCCAGACCGCCTCGGAATAGCCGATGGGCCTGCCTGCACCGTCCACATCGGTCTTTTGCAGCACGATCACCGGCTGATCGGGATGCTGCAACAGAAGACCGGCCTCTTCAGCGTCCGGTCGGCGGGCAAAGACGATGGTGCGTTTGCGGAAATAGTCGGCAATGCCGTGGCTGCCGTAGATATCGGTCACTGACTCGCCAGCCGTGCGCCGTGCGGCAAGGTCGGGAAAGCGCACCGCACAATGCCAGGAGAGCCCGATGCTGATCGGCACGCCGTCTGCCAGGCCCCGGCGCAACAGGCGATGCACCGGGCTGCCTTCGGCCAGACCCAGCGCCGCGGCAATCTGCGGCGGCGCGGGCAGGATCGCGTCGGCGAGTTGTTCGCCGCGGGCGCGATCCCTCGCTCCAGAAGGTTCTGGCGGAACCGCGTGCGCCGCCCGATGTGATAACTGATCAGCGGGGCCGCCTGCACGAATGTGCCGCGCCCCTGTTCCACCCGCAACTTGCCTTCGACGGCAAGCGCCGCCACCGCCCGCCGGACGGAATGCCGCCCCGCCTGAAACGTCATGCAAAGCTGCGACTCGGTCGGCAGTTGCGCGCCCGGCTCAAGCTCTCCGGCAGAAATCTCCGCCGAGATCCGATCACGAATGATCTTCCAGTTGTCGCGTCCCATCCTGTCCGTTCCGCCAATTCATTCGAATGACTGGATGGCTACACCCCTACCGTTACGGTTGTATGACGCCGGAAGAGCGTTGCGTGCAGTGGGGTGCCCCAGGCTTCCTGCCCGCCGCGATGCAGTTCCTGTCGCTCGGGCTTTCATCTGCGATGGGGCGACAGCGGCCGCGTTCGCCTGTGATCGGTCGGCAGGCTTCACGGTGCAGGTGTTGTTCTTGAACGACCTCGATGAAAGGCAGCTCACTGTCCCGCTTCAAGCATGGCCTTGATTGCCAGGCAGTTCGTCAGCGAGGTCGCCAGCACGTCAATCGTCCCTGTCCGCAACGCGCCGAGTATTGCCGTCGCCTTGCTTGTCTCGGATGCGATTGCAATCGTGGTGGAGATGCGCTGCAGATCCTCTCGTGTGAGCCCGATGACCCGTCCCCCGAGCCCATCGTTGCAGGGGGTGCCACCTGCGTCGAAAAAGTCGTAGCCCATCAGATCCCCGACCACTTTCGCATCCCGTGCTTTCTGCAGTTCCTCGCGCGAGAACCAGCCCATGCGCGACATGTGGCTGTCCGGTCCGAGGTCGCCGATGCCGACGAGTGCGAAATCGGCACTGCGTGCGAGGTTCAGGGTGCGGCGCACGGTAGCGTTGCGCATCAGGCTTTCGCGCAGGTCGGCCTCGGGCACATAGGCCGGCGCATAAAGGGTGACGGCATTGCCGCCGAAGCGCCGGGCGAGGTTCCGGCAGATGTGGTCGGCATTGCCCTCGGAGCCCGCCTCGGCGGCCCCCCCGCTTCCGGAGACGAAAGTCAGCGACTGGAAGGTACGTGATGCCTGGTTCTCGGCCACAACGGCGACGTTGCGCCCCATTCCCACGGCAACGATCAGGTTTTCGCGCAGGTTGGATTCAAGAAAATGGGTAACCGTCATCGCCACATTTCGACGCTGCTGTTCGGCCGACTGCGAAGCGGGCGAAATAAGCAGGTGCTTCAGCCCGAAGCGGTCGCACAGTTCGCGTTCCAGTTCGCGGGTCTGCGAGGAATGGAACCGCACGCGGATCTCGACGAGGCCTGCTTCCTGCGCCTCCCTGATCATCCGGTTGACCTTCATGCGCGACAGGTCTAGCGCCCGCGCGATGCTGTCCTGGGTTTCGCCTTCGATGTAGTAGCGCCGCGCGATCTCGGCGAGGAGGCCGTATTCCGCAGTCTCCAACTGGCTCAGATCTGAAATGCCGGGTTGAGACAAGGCACGCTTCCTTGGTTTCAGGGTGCCCGGGTCTGGGCGTTCTCGTAGTGCAGGATCCTGTCGACCTTCGGGCCTGACCGACCATGTTCGAATGTGGAACTAAGGAATGACGAAACAACGCTCTTTGCAAGCTCCGGCCCGATCACGCGCGCACCAAGGCATATGATCTGCGCATCGTTGCTTTTTTGCGCGCGCTCGGCCGAATAGGTGTCATGGGCCTGGGCGGCCCGGATGCCGCGCACCTTGTTCGCGCTGATGCAGACGCCGATTCCCGTGCCGCAGATAAGGATCGCGCGCTCCTGCGCGCCTTGCGAAACGGCGGTGGCAACAGCGAAGGCAATGTCGGGATAAAGCGCGGTCTCGCCCGACTGGATGCCGAAATCCGTCACGCTGTGTCCAAGTGCTGCGACGTGGCTCTTGAGCAGCTCCTTCAGGTCAAATCCTGCCTCGTCGCAGCCGATTGCAACATGCATGCGCGCCTCCCTTGTTGTTGTTCATTTGAACGTAACTCGTGCAAATGTCAACTCACCACGAGCGCGCTCGCTGACCAAGCGCGCCGCTGCTTGGTGAGAAATTCAGTGAAAATTCCATAATATTTGGTAAAAACATAGCCGCCATCGATCATGAGGGCATGCTGCGGGTCAGAAAGGAGTCGCTTGACTTCATCTTTCAATTGCGCCGATAGTGTGCAAAAGATTGAGGGGGGAAGCGATGCAGCCGAAGCTGCTGGAGGTCGAGGGGCTGACAAAGTCGTTTAGCGGCGTCGCTGCCCTGTCGAACGGCCAGTTCGCGCTGGAACGCGGTTCGGTACATGCGCTTTGCGGCGGCAACGGCGCAGGCAAGTCCACCTTTCTGTCCATCGTGATGGGCATCCAGCCCCGCGATTCCGGGATTATCCGGCGCAACGGGCGGGAGGTGACCTTCCGCAGTCCGCGTGAAGCGCTCGGCGCCGGCATCTCGATCATCGAGCAGGAGCTGAGCCCGGTTCAGGCGATGTCCGTCGCCGAGAACATCTTCCTCGGACGCGAGCCGCTGGCCGGATTTGGCCGGATCGACTTTCGCAGCATGAACACCAGGGCACAGACCCTGCTGGATGATCTGCACTTCGACATCGATGCGCGCGCGCTCATGATGGACCTCAGCATTGCCAAGCTGCAGCTGGTAGAGATCGCCAAGGCACTCAGCTACGACGCCGAAATCATCATCATGGACGAGCCGACCTCGGCGCTGGGCGAGGCAGAGGCCGACCAGTTGTTTGCCGCGATCCAGACGCTCAAGGCCAAGGGCAAGGGCATCATCTATGTCAGTCACCGTCTGTCCGAAATCTTCCAGATCGCCGACACTTACACGGTGTTTCGCGACGGGGCCTTCGTCGACAGCGGCGCCATGGCGACGGTCAGCCGCGAGGCGCTGATCCAGATGATCGTCGGCCGCCCGTTGACCGAGGAATTCGTCAAGACGAATACCCCTGGTGATGAGATGCTGCTGGCCGTTCGCGGCCTGAATTCGACGAACCGGGTGCGTGACGTCAGCTTCCATGTTCACCGTGGCGAGATCCTTGCGATCTTCGGTCTGATGGGCTCGGGGCGCAGCGAAATCTTCGAGCGTCTCTTCGGTCTGGTCGGGGACCGGGGGGGCGAGGTCGTGCTGGAGGGCCGCCCGATCCGCCTGTCCTCCCCCGCGGAGGCCATCCGGCACGGCCTGGCGTTCGTGACCGAGGATCGCAAGGCCAGCGGCCTCATTCTGTCGGCAAGCGTGCGGGAGAATATCTGCATGGCCCATCTGCCGTATCTGGGCGCGGGCCCGGTGATGAGCAGTCGCCGCGAAGCGATGTCGGCGCGCGAGATGATCGCGAAGTTCGGCATCAAGACGGCAAGCGACCGGCTTGAGGTTTCGGGCCTGTCGGGGGGCAACCAGCAGAAAGTCGTCCTTGGCAAATGGTTCCTGACCGAGCCGAAGGTGCTGCTGCTGGACGAGCCGACGCGGGGCGTGGACGTTGGCGCCAAGCGCGAGATCTACCGCGTGATGTCGGACTTTGCGTCGGCAGGGGGGGCGGTGGTCATGATCTCGTCGGAAACCGATGAGGTCGTGGGGATGGCCGACCGCGCCATCGTCATGCGGGACGGGCGCATATCCAGCGAAGTGTCGCGCGCGGACCTGTCAGCTGATCGGCTTGTACATCTGGCGGCATGAAGACCGGACCTGGGGAGGGCCGATTTGATGGAAGTGAAGCAGACCGTTGCATCGGGCAGCGAGGGAGACGGCGGGGGGCTCAAGCGCCGTTTTGCTGTTTACGGTCAGAAATACGGCATCCTGGTCGCGCTGGTGCTGATCTGCCTCTTCCTGTCTGTCGCAAACGAATATTTCCTGACTGCGCGCAACATCACGAACGTGCTTCGTCAGACCTCGATCAACGGCATTCTCGCGATCGGGATGACCTTCGTGATCCTTACCCGCGGCATCGACCTGTCGGTAGGCTCCGTGGTGGCGCTGGCCGGGATCGTCGCGGCTTCGCTGGCCACCACTTCGTCGACGGCAGCGGCCGCGGGCGGGCCATACCCGGCCGTGGTCGCGATCGCTGTCGGACTATTGGTCGGCATGGCCTGCGGTGCTGTTTCGGGTGTCGTCGTGTCGCGCTTTGCCGTTCCGGCTTTCGTCGCCACCCTGGGGATGCTTTCGGCGGCCCGTGGTCTGACATTGCTTTACGGCGGAGGGAGGCCGGTTCCTGAACTGACCCCTGAATTCCGGGTGATCGGTACCGGCGAGGTGGCCGGTATCCCCGTGTTGGTGCTCATCTTCGCAGCGGTGTTCGTCATCGCCTGGTGGGTGCTGTCGGCCACCCGCTTCGGTCGCCATGTTTATGCCGCGGGCGGCAACCCCCATGCCGCCACAGTCTCGGGCATCAATGTTCGGCGCATCCGGTTTCTTGTCTATGTCATCTCGGGTGGCCTTGCGGGCCTTGCCGGGATGATGCTGGCGGCCCGGACGGGATCGGCCCTGCCGCAGGCCGGGATCGCCTACGAGCTTGATGCAATCGCGGCCGTGGTCATCGGCGGCACAAGCCTTGCGGGCGGTGTCGGCAGGGTGACCGGCACGCTGATCGGTGCGCTGCTGATCAGTGTCGTCAACAACGGCCTCGATCTGATGGGGGTCGAATCCTACTACCAACAGGTCATCAAGGGAGTGCTCATCGTTGCTGCCGTGATGCTCGACCAAGCACGCCATCGCCGCGAGTGACCCCGCCGTGACGCCTTCAACCAACGACCCGTGCAACCAATGAAAGGGAGGAGCACATAATGAAGAAGACCATGCTTGCCATTCTTGCAACCACCGCGCTGACGATGCCCGCGATGGCACAGGACAAGCCGAAGATCGGGGCCGCCGTCTATGGCCTGAACGCCGAGTTCATGCAGATCTGGTCGGCGGCGCTGGAAGAGCACCCGGCCGTGAAAGAGGGCCTGGTCGAACTGACGATCTTCGACGGCCGCTATGATGCGCTGGTGCAGCAGGAACAGTTCGACACCATGATCGCGCAGGAATTCGATGCGATCATCTTCGTTCCGATCGACATCGAGGCTGGCGCCGCCGCCGTCGAGGCCGCCGCCGCCGCAGGCATTCCGGTTGTCGGCTCGAACACCCGCGTCAACAGCGACAAGCTGAAATCCTATGTCGGCTCGGACGACGTTCAGTCCGGCTACATGGAGGCCAAGTACGTCCTTGACGCGATCGGCTGCAAGGGCGAGGTCGTCATCATCGAAGGCCCGATTGGGCAGTCGGCCCAGATCAGCCGGCTTGAAGGCAACATGAAGGCGCTTGCCGAATGCCCGGAGGTCAAGGTTCTGGAACAGCAGACCGCCAACTGGTCGCGCGCCGAAGCGCAGACCCTGATGGAGAACTGGCTGACCGCACATCCGGGTGAGATTGACGGCATCATCGGCCAGAACGACGAAATGGCGCTGGGTGCCATCGAGGCGATCAAGGCCGCCGGCCTGAACGTCACCGATTTCTCGATCGCCGGAATCGACGGGATCACCGACGCGCTGCTGGCAGTCAAGTCAGGCGACATGGCGTCGATCCTGCAGGATGCCCGCGCCCAGGCCCAAGGTGCCATGGATGTGGCGATCAAGTCGGTGACGCCTGATCACGAGCCGATGTCGGACATCTGGACGACCTACACCGACATGCCGTGGAACGGCGGTGCAGACGCCGAGTACAGCGTTCCGTGGACCCCGGTCACCGCTGACAACGTCGATGCGTTGCTTGCCCTGCGGCAGTAATCTGCGTCTGATGGCGGCGCGGGGCGGTCTTTGCCGTCCCGCGCCAGACTGCCCGGCTGGAGGCGCCGTGGCTGATGAAGCAAGGGAACACGCATGGCCATGTCCGGGACAGAACTGACTTTCGATTTTCCGATTTCCGGAAAGACCGCCATCGTCACCGGAGGCGCATCAGGCATCGGGGCGGCCATCGTCGCCGCATTCGCGGCCAAGGGTGCGCGCGTCGCCGTCCTTGACCTCAACGACGAGGCCGCCGCACATGCAGCAAAGCGGTATCCGGGCGCGATGTCGGCCGCCTGCAACGTGGCGGACCCCGCCAGCGTCGAGACTGCCGTTGCAGCCGTGCAGGGCGACTTCGGGCGGATCGACATCCTGGTGAACTCGGCCGGTATCGTCGATCTTGCGCCAGCCGAGGACATTGGCCTGACGGCATGGCAACGGACGCTGGACATCAACCTGACCGGCAGCTTTCTGGTGGCGCAGGCGGTGGGGCGGCGCATGATCGCTGCGGGTGGCGGCACCATCATCAACCTCGCGTCGCAGGCCGGATCGGTCGCCATCGACGGCCATGTCGCCTATTGCGCGTCGAAATTCGGGGTGATCGGTCTGACCAAGACTCTTGCGCTGGAATGGGGCCGCCACGGCATCACGGTCAATTCGATCTCGCCCACGGTGGTTCTGACGGAACTTGGCAAGAAGGCCTGGGAAGGCCCCAAGGGCGACGCGATGAAGGCGCAGATCCCGGTCGGGCGCTTTGCCGAGCCGGAGGAAATCGCGGCAGCGGCGGTGTTCCTCGCCTCGCCGGGCGCAAGAATGATCAACGGTGCCGACCTCGTCGTCGATGGCGGCTTCACCGTCAAATAGAACGCATGGAGGGACGACATGCAGCGATTCACCAACAACCCTGACGACATCGTCGACGAGACCCTGCGCGGCTTCGTGCGCGCGCATTCCGATCGGTGGGCCTCGACCCTCGCAACGCGCGTGTCGTCGTGGCCCGCGACGCACCCGTCAAGGGAAAGGTCGGCATCGTGACCGGGGGTGGCTCGGGGCATGAGCCCGCCTTCATCGGCTATACCGGCCTTGCCATGGTCGATGCGGTCGCGGTGGGCGAGCTTTTTTCCTCGCCCACGGCGAAAAGCTTTCAGGATGCGATCCGCGCGGCCGATGGTGGTGCCGGGGTGGCAGTGCTTTACGGCAATTATGCGGGCGACAACATGAACGTGAAGATGGCCGCTCGCATGGCCGCCAAGGAGGGGATCACCGTCGCCACGGTCGTCGCCAACGACGATGTCTGCTCGGCACCCTTGACGGAACGCGAAAAGCGCCGGGGGGTCGCGGGCGAGATCTTCATGTGGAAGATCGGCGGGGCGAAGGCCGCGACGGGTGCAGGCCTCGACGAGGTTATCGCGTCGGCCCAGAAGGCGATCGACAACTGCCGTTCGGTCGGCGTGGGGTTGGGGCCCTGCACCTTGCCGCGCCGGCAAGCCGAACTTCGAGATCAAGCCCGGGACGATGGAGGTCGGCATCGGCCACCACGGCGAACCCGGGACACGGGTGGAAGAGCTGAAGTCCGCCAATGCGGTGGCTGATGACATGGTGGCGCTGGTGCTGGCTGACCACGCGCTGGCTGCCGGAACCGAGGTGGCGGTGCTGGTCTCGGGTCTTGGGGCGACGCCGGTGAACGAGCTTTACGTGCTTTATGACCGTATGGCCGACCAGATCGAGGCTGCGGGTCTGAAGATCCATCGCGGGCTTGTCGGGAACTACTTTACCTCGCTGGAAATGGTGGGGGCCACGCTGACCATCATGGCGCTGGACGAGGAGCTGAAGGCGCTTCTGGATGCGCCAACCAATGTGCCGGGTTTCTGAGGAGCACCGGAATGACGAAGCTGAAAAATGCCGGTGCTGCCGAGATCGTGCGTGAGGTGGCCGATGTGATCGTCGCGAACAAGGTCTATCTCAGCGAGCTTGACGGCAAGATTGGCGATGGCGACCATGGCTTCAACATGGCCAAGGGCTTTGGTCGCGCGAAAGAGCGGATCGACGGGGCAACAGAGACGCTGGACGCCGCGATGCGCACCCTTTCGGACGTGCTGATGTCCGAGATCGGCGGGTCGATGGGCCCCCTCTACGGCATGATGTTCTCGGACATGGCCGATGCGCTGGAAGGTGCCGAAAAGATCGACGCCGCGTCCTTCGGGCGCATGATCCGGACGGGGCTGGAGGGCGTTCGGGAAATCGGATCGGCCAAGGTTGGCGACAAGACGCTGCTCGATACCCTCGTGCCTGCGGTCGAAACCTATGAGGCGGCGCTGGCGGAAGGGGCCGACTGGTCGCAAGCCCTCGGCCGGATGAAGGCGGCGGCGGAAGCCGGTCGCGACAGCACGCTCGACATGGTCGCGAAGATCGGCCGCTCCAGCCGGTTGGGCGAGAGATCCCGCGGCGTTCTCGATGCCGGGGCGACATCGTGCTGCCTCATCCTTGTCGCCTTAGCGGATGGGATAGACCGCCGCATCGCCCAATGAGTTGAAATGGGTAGCTCTCGGCGAGAGCCGGTCGCCTGGCACAGACCCGGCCGCAGTCGCGCCGGACCGGAGATGTGATGACCAGAACCATCGACCCACAGCCGTTCGATCACCGTGCCGCGGCTCGGAACGCCCTGCGAAGGCCTGTAATCGATGTGGTAGAGGCCGCGACCTCACTTGCCTGGCATCCTGGTCTGGACCGTCGCATCGTGCTTTGCGGCAGCACGGACCTTTCCTTCGCCGAGAGTATTCCCGGCAGTAGCATGGACGCGCCTTCCGTGCTGCCACTCTTCCGTCAGGCTGTTCCCCAGCCGCGCCGGACGGGCCGTGGCGCAAACCTTGCCGCGCGAGGTACCTGGATGGTCCACCCACCTGACACTGCCCGCGACATCACGCCTCTGGCCACCAAGGCGGAGGTCAGCAGCGCGGCTACGGTCGTGCCGATCCCCTGTCGGTCCCTGTTCGAGGCGGAAGCCGAGGACTGCCGCAACCTCGTTCTCGGCCAGGCCCCGCGTCTTTCGGTAAAGGCTGCCAGCCCTTTCGGCTGGACCTGCCATCTCGCGCAGGAGGCGGATGCTCCGGGGTTGACGGGCTTTGGCGCATCGGCGTCGGCCGAAGAGCTCGCTTCTGAAGTCGAACCGACCGGTGAGTGGCTGTGCAACCGGGCAGGGCGGGCATGACCGGTCCCGCGCCCCTCGTCTTGCCCTGTGACGTAACTGACGCTCCGCTGCTTGACGGCTGGTTCGACGACATGGCCTGCCAGCCGGATCGCGCCGCGCTGATCGACATCCTGCGCCGGATCGCCCATGCAGTACCACCCCTGTCCGCAAGGCTGGCGATGGGGCGACTGGCAGGCGATCCTGCGCGGATCGTGGGCCGCAACAGCGCCGGGGATGCGCAGAAGGCGCTTGATGTCGCGGCGCATGACCATTTTGTCGCGGCCCTGGACGGTGCCTCGGTTGCCGCCATCCTGTCCGAAGAGGCCCCGGAGATCGTTCTCTGTGATCCCGCCGGGCGCTTTGCCGTTGCGATGGACCCGATCGACGGGTCCGGCAGCATCGGGATTGGCGCGCCGCTCGGGGCTCTTTTCGCCGTCTTTCCCGCCGAAGACGGCGGGTCCGCCTTTCGCCTGCCCGGTCGGCGTGCTTTGGCCGCGGCCTATGCAAGCTTCGGTCACAGCACCGATATCGGGCTTTCGCTGGGTGACGGCGTCTGCATGGCGACACTCGACCCGCGCGACGGACGGTTCAGGGTGACCGATGACAAGCTGCGTCTGCCCGGCCGTACGGACATGGTCGCGATCAACGCGTCGAACGAACGGCACTGGTTGGCCGGGTGGCAACGCTATGCTGCCGAACTGCGCGCGGGGCGTGAAGGCCCCCGCGGCCGTGACAGCAACATGCGCTGGCTGGCCGCCGCCGTGGGAGAGTTGCACCGCATCCTGCTGAAGGGCGGTGCTTTCCTTTATCCGCCCGACCGGCGCCCAGGCTATGGCGAAGGCCGGATTAGGCTCATTTACGAGGCTGTGCCGATTGCCTTTCTTGTCGAAGCCGCCGGAGGCGCTGCGACGGATGGCATTGAACCGATCCTCGACATCGCTCCCCGCACCCTCCACCAGAACGTGCCGCTCTGCTTCGGAGCACGCGAAGAGATCGCGCGCATCCGTGACCATCTGACCCGAACCTGAGCCCCCGCATACCGGTGTGCGTTCACCTCCACCACGGGAATTCCGAGGCGGCTGGCCTGACGGCCCTTCGGACTGGCTTCCTATCGTCATGATGGACGGCTCGCTCTCGGCGGCGTTCCGCGCGTGCCAGCTCGCCTGAAACATAGACCGCACCGCGCGCCCGCCTCTCGAAGCGGCTGGACCTGTCGCGTATTCGTGCCGCTCCGAGTGCTCGTTTGGGCGACCTGGCGTTCGAAGGCAAGGGGCTTTTCCCTCCCAATGCTGAATGTCGGCGGCGTGGGTTATAGAAGCCGTTGATGTATTGGAGTGAGGGCTGCCTGCCATTGGTTCAAGGGCACGCCCGAACGCTGTCTCGGCCTTTGTGCGGGTTTCCCGGATGCGCCGCCAGATCAGCCCGGCCTTGATGGTCTTGAAGACGGTGAGGAGGATCAGAAAACAGTCCAGTGGACTGTTTTCCCCGACGTAAAACGGCAGCGTTGTCATAGCAGTTGCCCTTGCCGCTCATCGACGCCTTCAGGTCATGGTCGCGCAGGACCTTCTGGTAGTCGTGGGAGCAGTATTGGCTGCCCGTTGCCCGGCAACGGTTTGCTTGCAAACCGTGAGAGGGGCGATCACTGTGGAAGATGCAGCCCCGAGGTTGGGATCGCAGGGCGATGGCCATCTTCAGCGCCCGGATCGCCAGATCGCGTTTCATGCGGTTGGCTCGCAGCCCAGCCAATCACCCGCCTTGAATGCAAATCAAGGATGACCGCCAGATACAGCCAGCCTTCACGGGTCCAGATATAGCTGATGTTATACGATGGATACGAATGCGCTGAATGCGGCGATGCCTGCAACGCCGGAACCGACAATGCACGGTGCGCCCCAGATCACCCTTCTTACCTGCAACCAGTGGCTCGATCCGCGCCCATTGCACGTCACTCGGGGTTCGTCTGCTCAAGATCGCCTTCGTTTTCGATCTTGAATCAGAACTCAGCCAAATAGGCCTCACGACACCTCCATCTAGGGTCAGGACCCATTGATCTTGCCCTTGCAGCGTGATTCAGCCTCCGCAAGGAGACTGAACGATGAGCAACCTTTTCTGGCTGACCGAGGCGCAGATGGCGCGGCTGCAGCCCTTCTTTCCCAA
>JAAURK010000050.1 GCA_012032275.1 Tabrizicola sp. | reverse complement strand
ATGTCATGATAAAGTATGTACTTACCGCTTTGCCATCTTCGGCCTTACTGCAATGAGTGTATCAGCCGAGACGCATCCTGCCGACAATATGAAGTTCAATAACGTTGCAATCTCTGTCGCCAACATTGACGAAAGTGCCGACTGGTATGCAAAAATCTTCGGCTTTACGCTCGTCAGCCGGACCTTTTTTGAACCGGTCTCGGCCGAAGTGGCGTTTCTGGCCCGCGACGATATCCGCATTGAGCTGCTGCAAGTGGAAGGAGCAGGCCGAGTGGAGCAACTGTACGACAATCCACCACAGCATCTGAAAACACTGGGCATCAAGGCGATCGTGTTTGATGTGCCGGACCTGCCCGCGTTCTCAGATTTTCTCGCAGAGAACAATGTTACCGTCATCTGGGCCAATCAAACACTGAACGACGAGGGTCTGAAGTCCACACTGCTTCGCGATCTCGATGGCAACCTGATCAACGTCTTCGGACGGAACGAATGATCGACCTTTATTGGTGGAAAACCTCGAACGGGCACAAGATTGCAATTTGCCTTGAAGAGATGGGGCTGGATTATCGTGTCCGCCCCATCGACATCTCAAAAGATGAGCAATTCTCTGCGGACTTTCTGAAGATCAATCCAAATGGAAAGATTCCTGCAATAGTTGATCTTCAGCCAACCGACGGTGGGGCCGAAGTGATCATCTTCGAGTCCGCCGCCATCCTGATTTATCTTGCCGAACGATCGGGCCAGTTCCTTCCTTCGGAACAGCGTGCCCGGTCGGAGGTTTTGCAATGGATGATGTGGCAGACCAGTGGTTTCGGACCGACCCTTGGGCAGGTTCATCATTTCAGGCGCAAGGCACCGCCCGGTAACGACTATTCAGTGTCGCGGTTTGAGCAAGAATGCAGACGGCTTTATGCGGTTCTCGAGACGCGACTTGCGCAAAGAGAGCATGTCTGCGGCCAATACTCGATCGCTGACATGATGATCTATCCTTGGGTCCAGCGGCATGACTGGCAAGGTATAAATCTGGCAGACTTTCCTGCGGTTGCAAATTGGTTCCGCCGCATCGAAAAGCGGCCGGCCGTGCTCGCCGCTTACCGGCTGGCTGAAACGCTGGGCGTTTGACGACGATGGCGCGCTCCAAGGATCCGATTGACCGAACTGGACAGTGCTTCGTGCCGCGCGCCTGCGCGAGCAGACGCCGAGAGGCCACGCAGCAAGGTCATGATTGCTGCTGCATCCGCATCTGGCGCTGTTGACCCGATCTGCTTCAGTCGTGCCGCAATGGCTTGCTGCGAAAGGCTTGCCTGCTGTTGTAAAAGACTTCGCGCACCATCGTCCAACGCCGACACATCCGCCCCCAGGACGAGACATCCAGGTGCTTCCGACCTGCCATAGGCTTCTGCGGCGCCCGACAGTATGCCATCCCAAAGTTCGTCGGGTGTGGCAGCCGTGTCCAACGCGTTAGTAATGAACTGCGCGTCTGTGCTTGCGTATCGGTCGATCACCTTTCCGTAAAGCTCAAGCTTGCTGCCGAAGGCGGCATAGAGGCTCGTCTGAGTGATACCCAAGCCGGCGCAGATGTCGCTCATCCGCGCGCCTTCATAGCCATGAAGATGAAACTGACGTTGCGCCTGTTGCAAAGCGTCATCGAGGTCGAACTGCCGCCGCCGTCCACGGCCGGGTTTTTCTGTATCCATCGCTACATTGAACCTTGACTTGTATTTTGTAGTCCACGATACAGTGAAAGTCCCGGCAAATCTAGCGGGGATTTCGATGCAATCCTGGAGTTCGTCATGAAAAACACATTCAACACTCTTCGCGGAACTGCCTTCGGCGTCGTTTCGGCGCTGGCGTTCGCGATGCCGGTCCTCGCAGGGGAAACAAGGATTGTCGAGGGCGGCGACGGCGTCGTTTTTGTCAATCTTCTGCGCCCCAACGACGGGGTTTCCATCGACCAGTTGGCAACACAGCTGACCACAGCGATGGAAAACGATGCGAGCAAGATGCCGGGGTTCCGGACGGCAAGCGTCCACGTGAGCCGCGACAACAGCTACGTGCTGAACTACGCCCAATGGGACAATACCGAGTCCGTCGACGCGGTCGTGGCCGCACTTGGTGAGGGAAAGCTGCCTGATCTGGCCAAAGCCTTCTCAATGGCAACCCCCGAATTCCATCCCTACGACGTCTACAGCATCACCTTGGCAGGAGAGTAACCCATGGCAAACCTTCAGTTCTATTTTCATCCGTCACCAAATCCGATGAAGGTAGCTCTTCTGCTGGAAGAGCTTGGGCTCACCTATGACGTGGTCCCGGTCGACACCTTCAAGGGTGCTCAGCATGAAGCCGCCTTCAAGACGGTCAACCCGAACGCCAAGGTCCCGGCAATCGTCGACGGTGTTGCCACTGTTTTCGACTCCAACGCGATCCTCCTGCACTTGGCGGACAAGCACGGCAAGTTCATGCCCACGGGCGATGGCCGCGCCGAGGCGCTGAGCTGGCTCTTCTTCGTGGCCACCGGGCTGTCGCCCTTCTCGGGGCAGGCGGTGCATTTCCTGAAGATGTGCCCCGAGGATCTGCCCTATGCCAAGAACCGCTACCTCAAGGAGGTGATCCGCCACTACAACGTGCTGGAGGAGCGGTTGCAGACCTCGACCTTCCTTGGCGGTGACAGCTATTCCATCGTCGACATGGCCGCCTGGGGCTGGATGAGCTACGCGGGCTATATCTTTGATGACGGCTTGGCGCAGTTCCCCAGGGTAAAGGCGCTGTTCGACCTGATCTCGGCGCGGCCCGCTGCAGAGCGCGCAAACGCCCTGAAGGCCCGCGACTTCAGCCTGAAGCAGGCCTTTGACGTCGAAACGCAAAAGGCGCTGTTCCCACAGAACTTCTAACGAGTAGCCTTCTAGAGAGTGCTGACGCGGTGGCTCTTGGGAGCTGCCGCGTCAAACCCGTTCCAGCGCGATGGCAATGCCTTGGCCCACGCCGATGCACATGGTGGCAAGCGCCCGCCGCCCCTGCCCCAGCGACAGGTCCAGCGCGGCCGTGCCGGTAATGCGCGCGCCCGACATCCCCAACGGATGCCCAAGCGCGATGGCGCCCCCGTTGCGGTTCACGCGGGGGTCATCATCGGCGATGCCAAATTGCCGCAGGGTGGCGATGCCTTGCGCCGCAAAGGCCTCGTTCAGCTCGATCACATCGAAGTCAGACTGTGTCAGCCCCAGCCGCGCCATCAGCTTCTCGCTGGCGGGCGCGGGCCCGATGCCCATAATCCGCGGCAGTACACCTGCGGTCGCCCCGCCCAGGACCCTAGCGATGGGCGTCAATCCATACGCCTTTGCTGCAGTCGCAGAGGCGAGGATCAGCGCCGCTGCGCCATCGTTCACGCCGCTTGCATTGCCCGCCGTGACTGACCCCTCCGCAAACAGCGGCCGCAGCTTTGCCAGCGCCTCCATCGTCACCGCGCGGGGGTGTTCGTCGCGCTCGACAATCAACGGCTCGCCCCTTTTCTGCACCAATGGAACCGGCGTGATCTCGCGCGCCAGCCGTCCGTTCGCCTGCGCCGCTGCGGCCTTTGCCTGGCTTGCCATGGCCATGCCGTCCTGCGCGGCACGGCTGATCCCATAGTCGTCGGCCACGTTCTGGCCCGTCTGCGGCATCGAATCGGTCCCGTACGCCGCCTGCATCGCCGGGTTCACGAAACGCCAGCCGATTGTCGTGTCGTGGATTTCCGCATGGCGCGAAAAGGCTGCGTAGGCCTTGGGCATGACCATGGGCGCGCGCGACATCGACTCCACCCCGCCCGCGATCATCAGTTGCGCCTCGCCCGCGGCGATGGCGCGGGCCGCCGCCACCACCGCATCCATCCCGGACCCGCAGAGCCGGTTAATCGTTGTGCCGGTAACGTCCACCGGCAAACCCGCCAGCAGGGCAGACATGCGCGCGACATTACGGTTGTCCTCGCCCGCCTGGTTGGCGCAGCCGAAAATCACGTCATCCACCGCCGCCCAGTCCACGCCTGCGTTCCGGGCCATCAGCGCGCGCAGGGGCACAGCGCCCAGATCATCCGACCGCACCGAGGCCAGCGCGCCGCCATAGCGCCCGATCGGCGTGCGGATATAGTCGCAGATGAAGACGTCGGTCATCGGTCAAATCTCCGGAACAATCAGGTCGGCCACCGGGCCGGGGACATGAAGCACCGCACCCGTCACCGCGCGCAGGGCATCGAGCGTGACCGCGGGCAGCTTTTCGCGCAGAACAAAACGGCCGTCCCCGATGTCGATCACGGCAAGGCTCGTATAAACGCGGGTGACGCAGGCCACCCCGGTCAGCGGCAGGCTGCACCGATCCACAAGTTTCGGCTTGCCGTCCTTGGTCACGTGTTCGGTAATGACCGCCACGCGCCGCGCCCCATGCACAAGATCCATCGCGCCGCCAACGGCGGGCACGCCTTTCGGGCCGGTCGACCAGTTCGCCAGATCGCCGGTTTCGGCCACCTGATAGGCACCAAGGATCGCCACGTCGAGATGCCCGCCCCGCACCATCGCAAAGCTGTCGGCGTGGTGGAAGAAGGCCGTGCCGGGCCGCAGCGTCACCGCTCTTTTCCCGGCATTGATCAGGTCCCAGTCCTCGGTGCCAGGCAGGGGCGCCTCGCCAAAGCCGAGGATGCCATTCTCGGTGTGGAAGATCGCCTGCCGACCGGTGGGCTGAAAGCGCGCGACCATCTCGGGAAAGCCGATCCCGAGATTCACATAGGCACCATCCGCGATGTCCTGCGCCGCGCGCCAGGCCATCTGTGCAGGGGAAAGCCTGTCTGTCATCGGGCCACCTGCGGATAGACCGACCCGGCGCGGTTCAGGTCTTCTTCCTGTGCCGGGCGCGGCACTTCAACGATGCCCTGCACGAAGATGCCAGGGGTCACAACGGCCTCGGGGTCGATGGTGCCAGGGGCCAAGATGCGGCTGACCTGCGCGATGGCCGTCGTGGCCGCCGTGCACATCAGCGGATTGAAGTTCCGCGCCGCCATCCGGTAGGTCAGGTTGCCAAGACTGTCGCCCAGATGGGCCTTGACCAGCGCATAGTCGGCCTTCAGCCAGCGCTCCTGAACATAGGGCCGCCCCTCGAATACCTCGACCGGCTTGCCCTTGGCCAGATCGGTTCCGTAGGAGGTCGGCGTGTAGAAGGCAGGGATCCCCGCCCCGCCAGCCCGTATCCGTTCGGCAAGCGTGCCTTGCGGCACGAGCTCTAGCGCAATCTTCCCGGCCAGATAGGCCTCTGTGAACACGACCGGATCGGCAGAGCGCGGAAAGGAACAGATCAGCTTGCGCACCATTCCCTGTTCGATCAGGGCCGCGAGCCCGACATGGCCGTTGCCCGCATTGTTGTTGACCACCGTCAGACCATATGGATGCCCGGTCGCCAGAAACCGGTCGATCAGCGCATGGATCAGCTCGATCGGCGCCCCCGAACCGCCAAAGCCGCCGATCATGACCGTCATGCCGTCCGCGATTCCGGCAACTGCGGCAGCAAGATTGGGAAATGTCTTGTCCATTCAGGCCCCTTTCCAGGCGCTGCGGGCCCTGGTGCGAAAGGGTTATGGCAGGTCGTTGGTTTACGTCCAGTCCATTTGTGCGATATGGTTGCGTTGTTCACATATCGCACGGAATTCTTAATGACCATCAGCGAGCGCGACATCATGAGCGGCCTTGCCAAGGGGCTCGCAGTGATCGAGACCTTCACCGCCGACCGTCCGCGGCAGACGATTTCCGAAGCGGCAACAGCGGCGGGCCTTGACCGTGCAACGGCGCGGCGCTGCCTTCTGACGCTTGCGCACTCGGGTCATGCCGATTACGACGGCAAGTTCTTCACGCTGACGCCGCGCGTGCTTCGGCTCGGCACGGCCTGCCTTGCCACAATGCCCCTGCCACAGATCGTGCAGCCGCTGATTGATCGGCTGTCGGTCGAGGTCGGGGAAAGTGCTTCGGTGTCGATCCTTGACGGGGCCGAGATCGTCTATGTCGCGCGGGCTGCGCAGCGAAAGGTCATGTCCATCGGCCTTATGCCGGGATCGCGCCTTCCGGCCTATTGCACGTCCATGGGCCGCGTCATGCTGGCAGCCCTGCCCACAAGCGCTTCGGCGCAGATCCTCGGGCGAACCCCCCTTGCCCGCCGGACCCGCCATACGGTCACGGATCCAGAGGCCGTGCTGGTCGAACTAGCGCGCATCAGAACCAACGGCTTTGCTACAATTGACGAGGAGGTTGAACTGGGCCTCCGGTCTATCGCGGTGCCGCTGCTCAACGCCAGACACCAGACGGTTGCGGCGCTCAACATCGGAATGGCGGTTACGGGTGAGCGGGTCGAAGACATGGTCCATCGGCTTTTGCCGGCGCTGCGGCAGGTTCAGACAGACTTGCGCGGTCTCTTGCGGTAACCTTTAACCAGTCGAAGTCTTCCAATCCCGCGCATCAGCGCAGGGCGCATGTGCGCAACATCGGGTAGACCTCAATTCAGGCAGCGTTACGGTATCTCCGAAAGGATTATGATCATGGGCTTGTTGATTGACGGAGTTTGGAAGGACAACTGGTATGACACTTCCTCAACCGGAGGCGAATTCAGGCGCAAGGCTGCTTCCTTTCGCAACTGGGTGACGGCGGATGGATCAGCCGGGCCTTCGGGAGTAGGCGGGTTCAAGGCGGAGTCCGGCCGCTATCACTTGTATGTCTCGCATGCCTGTCCTTGGGCGCACCGCACCCTGATTTTCCGGACCCTGAAAGGGCTTGAAAGCCATATTGACACGTCGATTGTGCATCCCGACATGCTAAGTGACGGTTGGACCTTTTCAACTGACTTTGAAGGCACGACGGGGGACAGGCTCTTCGGTGTGCCGTTTCTACGGGATATCTATCTGAAAGCAGACCCTGCCATCACTACCCGCGCAACCGTGCCGATTCTGTGGGACCAAGAGCGCAATACCATCGTTTCCAACGAATCCTCTGAAATTATCCGCATGTTCAACGGGGCGTTTGATGGGCTGACTGACAATCAGGATGATTACTATCCAGAAGACCTGCGTACAGTTATCGCTCCGATCAATGAACGGATCTACGAAACTGTAAACAACGGCGTCTACCGTGCGGGGTTTGCCACGACCCAAAGTGCCTATGACAATGCTGTCGTCGCCTTGTTCGACAGCCTTGACTGGCTGGAGGCGCATCTGTCAACCCAACGCTATCTACTGGGCGAAAAGCTGACCGAAGCTGACTGGCGACTGTTCACCACACTGATCCGGTTCGACCTCGTTTACCACCTGCACTTCAAGTGCAACCGGCGACGGATTGTCGATTATCCGGTCCTGTGGGCATATACGCGTGACCTTTTCCAGCATCCAGGGATTTCAGACACGGTGCATCTCGACCATATCGTCCGCCACTACCATTACAGCCATGAAACGATAAATCCGCATCGCATTATTCCGATCAATCCAGAATTAGATCTTTGGGCGCCGCACAAGCGAAATTGATCATGTCCGTAACTTAAAGCTTTTGTTGCGTTGCCATAGCGCGTTTGGGAGCCATCTGTTTGTTAATCTGACCTTCCACCTGGCCGTTGCGCCACCGAACTTCGAAAACACTTCGAGCCGGATAGATATCGCGATGGAACGCCACAGCCGGCAATATTCACGGCCGCATCGATTTGACCGGTTTATCCATAATGCTGGCGACGAGGGCATCGCAAGACTGCGGGTCGGTGACACTCAGTTGGCGCATGGCGGGATCGGTCCGGCTTGTCCCGAATAATTTATAGCCGTCTCCGGTCAGGCGATCGGAAACTGCGCGGCCAAACCCGGAGGACGCGCCGGTGAAGATGGCTGAAGTTCGTTTGGCCATACGTAAACTCCTTTTGGTCTCTACCCGATGGCGTTCCGGACCCCTGCAATTCCTACAGCCGAGAGTTACGACGAAAGAAGGTTTGCCTTTTTCTTCGCAGGGAACGTGCGGGCGGCCGGGTCGGGACGCAGAGTGATGGCCTGATCAGATGCGCTGCAAGACCCGGTAGATGCGCGCTGCGGCCCACCGGTGCTGATGGGCCGCAGCGTGGGTTGTATCGGCCTGATCGAGAACCGCACAACCGGACCTCCTATGCATTGGTGGACCCGCTCGACTTCCTGACCGCGCTTACTGATTTCCGCGCAAAGGGTTATGCCCTCATCGGTCAAGAGGTCGAGGCCAACCTGCAGTCACTTGCAGGGCCTCTTCTCGGTGCCCGCGGGCTGGTCGAAGGCGCATTCAACATTGGGCTTGCCGGCAATGGCTCGGTCCAGCAACTGGTCGACCGGTTCCTTGCAAAGCAGCTTTTGCTTCTAGGCGACTTGCGAAGGATGCTCGCATGAAGGATCACGACGTTCTGCCCGGAGAACAGCGCCACGTGTCGGATGATACACGGGCACGGCCCATCGCATGATCTCGGTCAGGACGAATCACAGCCCCGCAAACCACCCGTATCCCTGATTTTCCCAGTAGCCGCCCGCGCGTAAGTCCGTGACCTCGATACGGACAACATGCTTTGCGTTCTTGAAGCCGAGTTTTGTCGGAATTCGCAGCCGCGCCGGGGCACCAAAGGCGCGCGGGAGAGGCCGGTCGAGAAAGTCGAGCGCCAGAATTGTCTGTGCGTGCCGCGCCGAAGGCCGGTCGATACTGGTCCAATATCCATCGGCGCAGGTCAGCGTGACAAAGCGCGCGGCTGGATCAGCCCCTGCAGCATCCAAAACGTCGGAAAGCCGGGGACCGGCCCATTTGCCGACTGCGCTCCATCCTTCGATGCAGATCAGGCGAGTTATCTGCTCGTGATGGTCGAACGCACGAAGATCCAGCAACCCAAGCGACAGCTGCCGCCCGACCTTGCCCGCAACCTCCAGCCGCCAGCTTACCGGATCGACGGCGGGGGCAAGACCTTCAGGGTAAAAACTGTTAAATGGAATCGGGCTGGTGATCTCTCGTGCCTTGTAGATGGGCGCCAACTGATCGGGATCGAAGATTGCCGCCTGCACGCGATCGTTCCACCGCGAAACGCCGGCCAGAATGTCGCGCCGTCCGCCCGGCAACGCGGTCGCCCCGCCGCCAATTAGTGCCGCCGCGCCAACGGCCAGGCCGCTACTCAAGACGGACCGGCGCGAAAGATCAAGCTGCGCCATCGTGTTTGTCCTTTTTGAAACCGAGGATCATACCAAGGATCGTGCGCGGCACGATCAACGCCATCACAACATGGCCCACGGTGAAGCAGCCGATACCGACCATTGCACAGAAGTGTATCCGCCGCGCTGCCTCATATCCGCCCAGCAGATGCGTCAAAGTCTGAAACTGCACTGGCTTCCACATCGCCAGACCCGACAGGATCACCAATCCAAGCAAGGCGAAAACAGTGAGATAGGCAAACTTCTGGACAGGATTGTAGCCAAGATCGTCATGCGACAACGCGTGCCGCAGGTTGCCTCGTAGCGACGTCAGCCCAAGAGGCCAAAGCACAACGCCCCGCCCACGGAGGCGCCGAAGTCCCAGCATGGCCAGCGCCGAAAGCAGACCCCAGGCCGCTGCGAAGTGCCATAGAAGCGCACCGGTCAAGCTGCCGCCAAGACCTGGAAGCACCCTAAGTTCGATGGCGTAGAACGGCGCGGCGCGATAGATTTCAACCCCGCTAGGGATCAGAATCAGAACCGAGACGGCGAGCAGCCAGTGCGCCAGCCGCTCACCCCCCGAACGAATATGTCTTGTCCGGTTCATGATTTCAAAGCGGCGGCAGCGAGCCGTCTTCGCTGACGCCGACCAGCCCAGCGGTGTAGGCACCATCCACCTGCTGCGCGAAAAAGATCGCCTGTTCGCCGACCACGATCTTCCTGCCCGGGGCCGTAGCGAAAGTGACAACTGGCGTACCCGCGGGTACGACAATTTCCTCGCTTTCGTCGCCATAGCTTACGCTCAGCCTGCCCGTGCCGTCGTTTGCGGTCACCTCGGCAAGTGTCGCGTTGGTCATCCGGCTGCCAGGCACCAGATCCCAAGCGCTGTCGCCTTCGTTAATGCCGCGCATCGCCGCGGGAAATACGATGACTGCAAGCGCACGCTTGCCGCCGTCGGCGAGGGGCGCCGAGGGAATGCCAAGGTAGTCATCGGGTTTAACATCGGACAACTCCAGCGGCGTGTAGAGCAGCACTGTCGCGTCGTCAGCCAACTTCACTTCGATGAGCTGCCCGGAAGCGGATTCAACCGAATAGGTTGCACCCTCGATCGCGGTGATCTTGCCGCGGATATGCGGGTCGTCTTCGGCCTGTGCTGTGCCAGCAAGGACCGCAAGGCTCAGCCCGGCGGCCAAAGCACGGAGAAGGACATACTTCATGATAGAACTCCATGTGATTGCTCAAGGCATTTAGGATCACCCAAGTCATGCGCCTGCGGTATCGGGCAATTGCCCGATAGACGTCGGTTTAGAAGGCAGAGACAATGACGCCATGAGACGCAACACATCTGTCAAAGACAGCCACTCTGTTGGCGTAGTCGGCGTGCTCGCCTTCGCAGGCGACCTAAGCATGGGCCAGCCGCCGGACCATTCGCCACGCACCGCGCTGCTTTCAATCCGGCTCCTGTGCGCAATCGGCTATGACGCCCATGCCGCAACTGCCGCTCGGCTTGCACTTCTGCGTTGGAGCGGCTGCACGGCCAACGCGGCGGAGTTCGACGACCTGTTCGGTGACGACGTCGCGGGCCGCGCCGCGCTGATCTCGGGCCAGAACCCTTTCATGAACGACCGGCAGCCTGGCCCTGACGCTGGCCCGCAGATCCGCACTCTCAGCCGGACGCATTGTGAAACGGGCGTCGCTATAATCGAGCGGCTCGGGTTAAGGGACCAGACGCTTCAAGGGGCGTTTCTGCATCTCTTCGAAGGCTGGGACGGTTCTGGCCTGCCGAACGGCCTTGCAGGCGACGCCGTCGCCATCGAAGCGCAAGCGGTCTCCGTCGCCAGCGACCTCGAGGTCTGGGCCCGAATCCACGGGCTGCCCAAGGCGCTGTCAATGCTGGAATGCACCGCTGGCCAGCGTCACGATCCGCGCGTTGTGGCCTGCGTCCTACGCCACGGGGCCGACTGGCTTGCGAACATCTCGCGGCTCGATGCCTGGAACGAGGCGGCAATTGGAGCCGAGCTTTCCGCGATGGACGGCATAAATCCTGACCGGGACGCCAACCTGCTTAGTGACTACGCTGATTTGAAGCTTCCGCTTCTTGACCGCCCGGGTCGTAGAGCCGCCGAACTGCTACGCAAGAGTGGCGCCCATCCGGCCACAATCCGCGCAGGATTGTTGCACGGTCTCGGTTGGGTCAGCGTACCGAACCGGGTCTGCCGCAGCTTCGATCCGACGGACGATCGCATCGACGAACGCTGCAGGCTTGTGCCGCACTGGACTGCACGCTGCCTTTCGCGACACCCCTCGTTCGGTGCCGAGGCGAGCCGCGCCTTGCGAGCCTATGAAAAGGCCGATGGATCGGGATTTCCGTCTGGGATTTCCCGCAAGGACACGTCAGACGAAGAGGCCATGCTTCAGGCAGCTGTCTACGCCGTACGTGCACCGGACGGTATCGCATCGCTTCGGAACAGTGCTGAAAATGGTATCTGCGCGCAAGCCGCCGACAGGTTACTTTCGTCGGTCGGTGTGACTAAGCTCTTGCCGGACCGATCTGACTTCTTGTCGCCGCGCGAACATGAGGTTCTTGTTTCCGTTGCTCATGGTTTGTCCAACAAGCAGATTGCCCGCGAACTGAACATATCCCCGAGCACCGTCGGAACACATGTCGAGAACCTGTATAGAAAGCTTGGTGTGTCGAACAGGGCCACCGCAACGCTGAAGGCACTTGAGAAGGGCTTGCTTGGCTAAATTGGCAAAACTGTCTGACCGTTGCTATTTGACCATTTGGCGGCAAAATCCAGACGGTTGCGGTGCGATCATTGAAAACTCGCCTTCCAAAGAAAATGGGTGGCAATACCCGAAGCGTAGGGCTCTACCGAAGGCACTCGCGATCAGTCAGTTTGATCTGCCACATCCGGTACCGCGCCTGCCCGGTCACCTCACGGATCAGACCCCGCGTTTCCATCCACGCAAGGTTGCGCTGGACAGCGGCGCGGCTGGCGTTGGTTAGGCGCTCTGCCATCGGAGCGGAGACGAGCGGCCATTCGGTCAGCACGGTGATCAGGGCCGGGGGTGTCCTGCCCGAAAGCGTGCTAATCTCGGCTTTTGCCCGCGCCGACCATGCCTCGATGTCGTCAAGGTGCCGCATCGCGGTCAGAAATGCCGTCTCCATCCCGTCGAGCCACCGCGCCAGACGGTCAGCGGGTGGGCCACCGACGCGCAGCCCCCCTGCCCCGCCTATGGCCAGAGGCGTAAAAAATGCGCCCTTGCCTTCTTTGGCCGCGATCCGCGCGGCCGTGACCGCCGCTTCCATCCGGTCGCCGTACTGATCGAGGCTGGCAAGGCTCCACAGGTGAAAGCCCATGCAGGAGCGGGTGATCGCGTGCAGATCGGCGGCTTGCGCCATGAGATCGAGCCATCCGCCCGCGCGATCAGCGAAGGATTCGGCCTCATCGCCGAGGTCTGCCGGGTCGCGACGGTCGAGGAAGGCAGAGAGGTCCACCTCGGGGCCCGGCCCACCGGTCAGCCGCCGTACTGCCCAACCGACGCGCGCCAGCGCCGCCGTGTCATCCTGAACGCCAGACAGGCGCAGAGACATCCAGAGCGCCAGCCTGTCCGGCCCGATGCGGTCGCCTATGAACCAACTCAGGTCGGCCGCCTCGATCAGGGCGAGCCTGTGTCGCCAGCCTTCGGGGCCGCGTTTCAGGCGATCGTCCAGCGCGCCCAGCCTGCCCGCGATGCGGGCGAGCCGGGCGGCATGGCCTGCTTCAGCTCTCCGCCAGTCGTCGACAACTGCGGTCTCGCGGGGTTCCGCCCTTGGCCCGGGCGACAGATCATCTGGCTCTGCTTCGATCGGGCCCGGCAGAAACCAGTGTCGCTTTTCCTTCACGATTTCACTGCGTGGTTTTCACATGATTTCCGCAAGGTAGCGCTGGAAGTGGCGCGGGTTTCTGCTTTGCGATTTCAATTTCATTTCGGACTTCAATAGGTTTCGAAGGACACGGCGGCATGACAGCGCTCAGCAAAGATCGGCCCTTGGAGCGGGCAGCTTACCGCGCTTCAGACGAGGCCTGGTCGAAGGCGGTTCGGATCGCTCGCGAACTTGACCGGGTTCTCGACGGGAACTTGCCAATGCGGGAGGCTGTCAGCCGGGCAGCGACGGAACTGCGCCTTTCGACGCGTCAGGTCTACAATCACCTCGCCCGGTATCGCGAGGACCGCCGTGTCTCGTCGCTTCTTCCTCGGACGAACGGCTCGCGACGGGCGAGGATATCGGCCGGCGTGGAAGCCATCATTGCCGACACATTGCGGAAGATGTGGCTGCAGCCGGAACAACCCGATCTCGCGCCCATCGTCGACGAAATCCGTGCGCGCTGTGCCAGCGAAAGGCTCAAGCCCCCGGCCTATGTGACTGTGGCCAAGCGGATCCCGCACGTGTTCTCCCCCGAGGAGATCGCGCGGCGGCGGCTTTCCGGTGGCAAACATCTTCACCGCTTGAAGCCGCGTCCGGGATACATCCGTGCCGCCCAGGCCCTTGAGGTCGTCCAGATCGATCACACACCGGCCGACATCCAGTTCGTCGAGGTGATTGACGATCATGGCATCTTCGTTGGCAGACCTTATCTGACCATTGCCGCCGATGTGGCAACCAGCGCCATCATCGGCTTCTGTCTTACCCTCGAGCGTCCGTCCCGGCTCTCGGTCGCCTTGTGCCTTGGACACGCGATTTGTCGCAAAGATGACTGGCTGGCCGAACGCGGGATCTCGCACCCATGGACGATGCACGGTCGCCCAAAGCAGATCGTTGTGGACTCTGCCAAGGAATTTCAGAGCAGTACCTTCACGAAAGGATGCGCCGACTTCGGGATCACCGTCCGAACTCGGAACAAGGGCACAGTTCACCGAGGTGGGGTTGTCGAGCGCCTCCTTGGAAAAGTGAATACGGTGCTTCGCTCTCTTCCCGGCAAGACCGGACGGTCGATCGCGGACCGCGGCGACTATTCGTCCGATGAGAGGGCAAGTCTGACCTTCGCGGCCCTCGAGCGTTGCATTGTCCTGGCAATTATCGACCACAATCAGACCCAGAACGCACGCAAGCTGACCGTGCCTCGCCTCGAATGGGAGCGGCGACTTCCACCGACGGACCGGCCGATCGATGATCCTGAGCAAGTCCTGCTCAACTTTCTCCCACGCACAACACGCCGCATCTCTCCCCAGGGCGTGAGCCTGTTCGCCATCGACTACTTCGAGCAATGGCTTGGGCCTCTCGTCGCCCGCCGTGACCGCCTTGCAGCTTTGGATCTGTGCTATGACCCCCGGGACATCAGCCGGATCTACATCGCCGATCCCGACACGCGGATCTGGCGTCCGGTAAAGCGGCGGGATGGGGTGACCATGCCAATCACCCTCTGGCAGCATGAAGCCGACCGAGCGCGCACGCGAGAGAGCCAACAACGACCGGCGCAGGAAAAGACGCTACTGCGCCGGGAAATCGCGGCGACCGTCACCGGGGCCAAATCCAAGAAAGCTCACCTGCGGGAAATGACCAGGGCCCGACACGCCGCAGACGCGCCGAAGGCGTATCAAAATGTCGGGCAGGTTTCGGAGGCGACCCATACCGGACCAGAACCCAACCGACCCCGCCGCGTCTTTCCTGTGGAGACTTGGTAGCATGGCCGACCATCTCCTACCATCAACCTCAGCGTTGCTCGATGCGGATGCTGCCGCCCGCATTGCTCATATTCGGGCGCCACGCTGGATAGGCCATCCCGGTGCCTCTGCGGCACATGATGCGATGCGTCAGCTGCTGGAACGCCCGCCATCACTCCGCCCACGCGGCTTGTTGATTGCTGGTCCCTATCACAACGGCAAGACCATGATCGCCGAACGCCTCGCCGTCGAACATCTGCGCCGCGCCGACCGGCAAAGGGTCTGGGTGATCCAGACCCGGGAAGGTGCCGGCCTGTCGCATTTCTACGCCAGCATTCTGTCCGGACTGCGCGCCCCACAAGCTGCCGGCTGGCGTAGCCTGTCCCGCGCCAGCGAACAGGTCGATCATCTTCTCGACAGCCTGAAGCCGCGCCTGCTCATCTTCGATGAATTCCACAGTGCCCTGCGGGGACGTCGGCAGGATGTGAAGGCAATCTTCTCGTTCCTGCGGCGGATCGCACGGGTGCATGACATCTCACCCGTGCTTGTCGGCGAAATCGCTGTCTATGATGCATTGCACGACACCGAAGAAATGGGCTCGCGGTTCGATACGGTCGCAGTGTCACGGTGGGGATTCGACGAAGACTTCGCCACACTTCTCGACAGTCTCGAGGCCAGCATGCCGCTTGCGCATGCCTCAAACCTCTCACGAGATCCCCTGGCCAAAATGATCCATGCTCTGTCGGAAGGGCTGATTGGCGAGGTGGTCGACATCGTCACCCGGGCGGCGGTGGCAGCTGTTGAGAGCGGCGAGGAAAGGATCACGTCCGGCACTGTCATGGCCCTCGGCTATGTGCCGCTGTCACGGCGACGGAACTCGGCCTTGCGCCATTCAATGACATGACCAGCAGTGCGCCGAGGATAACCGTCGCCCCGGCCAGCCGCTATAGAGTGGCGGCGGGACATCGCTGGCCGGTGGACGTCAGGCCAGCTCCTGGCGAGCTTTTGTCAAGCTGGCTGAACCGGCTTGCACATGCCAATGGTGTGCCGCCGCGCTATTTTGGAGCGGTGCTCGGGGTGGCCGGCGAGACATGGTCGGCGCAACTTGACCGGCATCTGCCGGATGCTGTTCGTCGCTTGCTGCTCGACCATACGTCGATCTGCCCCGACGAGATCGACGGTCTTTGTCTGGCCAACAGTCCACTCTCGACCCTGCGCTTGCGGCTGCGGACCCGGCCGCAAGATGCAGGGACATCGACGGCGCAGTCCTGTTGGCTGCAGTTCTGTCCCACCTGCCTGCGGGAAGACGAGGTGCCCTTTTTCCGGCGGAGCTGGACCTTGGCAACCCGCCTGTCCTGTTTTCGTCATGGCTGCCGCTTTCGCGACCGTTGCCCGTCCTGTGGACAGAGCCTCGCGCCCTTCAGGCAGGCTCGCCTGATGTCCCAGCAGACTTGCGTCTTCTGTGACGCACCTCTCACCAAGCCGACCGGTATGGTCGGTCAGGGCATAAGACGCCTTGAACGCTTGGTCGACGATCTCGTGCGCCTTGACACAGCGGGGCGCGTTCAGGACGACCAGAAGTCCCTCGCTGCGCGGCTTGCGAAATTTCCTGTGCCCGTCGGTAGGGCGAGATCAACGCTCCCGCACCTGTCGCATGCGCTTCGTCACGACTTCTTCCGGCGGCTGTCAGAGGGCCGGACCGGAATCGAGAAGCAAAAAGTTCATGGCCCACAGACCCTATGGACCCGGCTTGCCAACGCCGCCGAAAATCACAGCGGAGTGGTCGGCGTTCTCGCGGACAGACTAATGGAGACTGCGGGGTTGGAGCGACCTCCTCTCCAAAGCCACCGGATCTGGCCACCCTGCTGCAGGC
>JAAURK010000356.1 GCA_012032275.1 Tabrizicola sp. | reverse complement strand
CGCCGCGAGGCGGCGAGGTGCTGGCCACGCCGTCGGGCCGTGACATGCGCGAGGTGAAGGGGCAGGAGCGGGCCAAGCGCGCGCTGGAAATAGCCGCCGCAGGGCGCCATCATCTGCTGATGGTCGGAACGCCGGGATCGGGCAAATCCATGCTCGCGGCACGGCTGCCCGGGATCCTGCCACCTCTTTCGGCGGCGGAAGCGCTGGAGACCTCGATGATCCACTCGCTCGCGGGTCTACTGAGCGAAGGCGGCATCTCGCGCCAGCGCCCGTTCCGGGAGCCGCATCACACCGCCTCGATGGCGGCCATCGTCGGGGGGGGCAAGGGTGCGAAACCGGGCGAGATCAGCCTGGCGCATAACGGCGTTCTCTTTCTGGACGAATTCCCCGAATTCCCCCGCACGGTGCTGGAGACGCTGCGTCAGCCGATCGAGACGGGATCGGTGATGATCGCCCGCGCCAATGCCCATATCCGCTATCCCTGCCGGTTCCTGCTGATCGCGGCGGCCAATCCCTGCAAATGCGGCTACATGTCCGATCCGGCGCGCTCCTGCGCCCGCGTTCCGATCTGCGGCGAGGAATATCTCGGCCGCATCTCGGGGCCCCTGATGGACCGGTTCGATCTGCGGGTCGAGGTTCCCCCGGTGGGATATACCGACCTTGACCTGCCCGCCTCTGGCGAGACCTCCGCGACGGTCGCCACACGTGTGCAGACCGCCCGGCAGGTGCAGGCCACCCGCTTTCATGGCCATCCCGAGGCGCGGGTCAATGCCGATCTGGACGGCGCGCTGCTTGACGAGGTGGCAACCCCCGACAGTGAAGGCAAGGCGCTGATCGCACGCGTTGCCGAACGGTTCGGCCTTTCGGCCCGGGGCTATCACCGGGTACTGCGCGTGGCCCGCACGATCGCCGATCTCGACGGATCCGATGCCGTGCGCCAGCCCCATGTGGCCGAAGCCGTCAGCTACCGGCTGGCCATCGCCGCGCGCCATTAGCGCTGACGAGGCACCACAAGATAGGTCGAGACGGGGGCCATCATCTCGTCGTTCTCGCAGGTGACATGCACCAGCCATGTGGTCGCGAGAAGATCGTCCCTCAGATCGGCCATACTCAGAAATCTGTCGAATTCGCAGTCACTTGCAGCATCAATCCGCAGATCGCGGAGCGCGTCCGCACCTTCGATGAAATGGGCGGGAAGCGCGTCCCTGCCGCGGTCGAGATTGCCGGTGATCCTGTCTGCGATCTCGGCAAGGCCGATGCGGTGGCTTTCGTCCCTGTCCTGCCCGACGATGGTCAGCGTGCCGTCCACCGTCTGGAACGAGACGGTATCGGGCGCCTGACCCTCAACGCCCAGCATCGGGATCGCAGCTTGCGCGGCGAGGATGTCGAAGGGATTGACCGCGCCCTCAAGCGGCAGGGTCTGGACCCGGCTGTCTTCGCCTAATTCGGCGAAATGGGTGCCATAGTCGATGGTGCGGGAAACCGGCCAGAAAGCGTCGTCGGCATTGGTTGCGCGGGTTCTGGACACGAGGAGAATGTCGGTTTGCGTGATCTGATACCGGCCCATGTTGTCGTCGATCCTGCGCAGCAGGAACAGATGGCTGTCATTCGCCCCGAACAGAAGGTCATCGTCCGCAACCGTCTGCGGCGGTGTCGCACCCGCCCGGGTGGCCACCAACACGACGAGTAGTGCTGCCCCGACCAATCCAAAGCGGATCATGTCATCCCGCCCTTTTCGTCTCGATCACCTGCCAGATACGTTCAGCGGCGTTGGTGCCGTCGAACCGCTCCAGCTCTTGCAGTCCTGTTGGCGAGGTCACGTTGATTTCGGTCAGCCAGTCACCGATCACATCGATGCCGACGAAAATCTGCCCCTTCTCCTTGAGAACCGGGCCGATCCGCGCGCAGATTTCGCGGTCGCGCGCGGTCAGGCCGATCTTTTCGGGCCGCCCGCCCACATGCATGTTGGACCGCGTCTCGCCCGCCTGCGGCACGCGGTTGATCGCCCCCACGGGTTCGCCATCGACAAGGATCACCCGCTTGTCGCCCTTCGCGACGTCGGGAAGGAATTTCTGCACGATCAGCGGTTCGCGGTTGATGCCCATGAACAGCTCATGCAGTGACGACAGGTTGCGGTCGTTCGGGTCAAGCCGGAACACACCGGCCCCGCCATTGCCGTAAAGCGGCTTCAGGATGATGTCGCCATGCCGTGCCTTGAAGGCGCGGATGGTGGGAAGATCCCGGGCGATGGCCGTCGGCGGCGTCAGATCGGGAAAGCCGAGCACCAGAAGCTTTTCTGGCGAATTGCGCACCCAGAACGGATCATTGACCACAAGCGTGCGGGGATGGATCATCTCCAGCAGATGGGTGGTGGTGATATATCCCATGTCGAAGGGCGGGTCCTGCCGCAGCCAGACCACATCGAAACGGCCCAGATCGACCTCGGTCTCCTCCCCGTAGGTGACGTGATTGCCCACCTCGCGCCTGAGCTCGATCGGCCAGCCGCGCGCGGTGACCCGGCCCTCGACGAAGGCCAGCCGGTCGGGCGTGTAGAAGAACAGCGAATGCCCCCGTGCCTGTGCCTCGAGCGCGATGCGAAACGTGCTGTCCGCATCGATGTTGACGGACCCGATCGGATCCATCTGCAACGCAACCTTCAGGGGCATGTCCGTCTCCGGGGTTAGCTGTGGCCCCTCAATGCCGCAGGTGGCGGGCAGATGCAATTCACGCGAAGGCAATCAGGCGGTGATCGCGTTCTCGATCACCTCGATCCGGCCGCTCGCATCGACGAGCACCAGATCGATCCGCATCGCGGTCAGTTGCCCGTTCGGCTCGCCCGCCAGAAACTCTGTCGCGGTCCCGCAGATGCGCCGCATCTGGGCCGGGGTCAGGTGCAGGGCCGCAAGATCGTGGCTGCGGCTGCTCTTGACCTCGATGAAGATCACCTCGGCACCGTTTCGCGCCACGAGATCGATCTCGCCGCGGGAGCCTCGCCACCGCCGGGCGCAGATCTGCAGTCCGGCGCGGGCATAATGCCGCTCCACCTGCTCCTCCGCCGCAAGACCGGCCCGATAGGACCGCATACCGCTCATGCGCCCGGTCCTCAGGACAACCGGTCGTCGGATTTGCGTGCCAGGGCCCGCTGATAGACCTCGCGCCGGGGTTGGCCGAACGCATCGGCAACATGGGCCACGGCGTCTTTCATCGTCATTGTCCGCATCGCCTGATCAAGCGCCTCCTCAATCGTCTTTGCCGCAATCGGTGCCTCGGCCGCGCGGTCGACAAGCACCACGATCTCACCTTTCAGCTCGCGGTCCGCCACCGCATCCGAAAGCTCCGCGACAGAGCCGCGCAGCACCTCCTCGAACTTCTTGGTCAGCTCGCGGCAAACCGCTGCCTGCCGCTCGCCCCCCAAGGTTTCGGTCAGATCGGCTAACAATCCGTGAATCCGCTTCGGACTTTCGTAAAAGATCAGCGTGGCCTGAACCGGGCCGAGATCGGCGAGAAAACGCTTCCGAGCCGCCTTGGAAGACGGCGGGAACCCGGCAAAAAGGAACCGGTCCGATGGCAGGCCCGCCACGGTCAGCGCGCAGATCGCGGCGCAGGCCCCCGGCACGGCGGTCA
>JAAURK010000355.1 GCA_012032275.1 Tabrizicola sp. | reverse complement strand
CAAGCAAAAGGCAGATCCGCATCGTGACGGAATGGATGATGGCGCGAACGGCCGGGGCAATGATGAGGCGCATGGGCAACATGGAACAAGACTTCATGGTTCGGCATTGCGCGATGTTACAGCCTCGGCTTCTTTGGCGATGATCTTTTCCTGCACTTCACGGCAATGGGAAAGCGCTGCAATCACCTGAAACAATCACTCACAGGCCGTCACGATTTCTCACGGAAGATTTATTGGAAGCCTCTTCATGCCGTGGCTTAGGTCGCTCCGCCCGATTGGCAACCGCCTCTACGCAGTTTTTGCGCCTGATCTGTTCTGTCGCACGTCCCCATATAATGCTGGCCAACAACGGCATGATCAAACGGGAGTGACACCAATGATCCGTAGAACTTTCATCGCTATGACCGCCGCTGCATCTTTCCTTGCCATGCCTGCCTTCGCGGAAGGTAAGGACATCGTTGATACCGCAGTCGAAGCCGGCACCTTCAACACGCTGGCCGCAGCCCTGACCGCCGCCGGTCTGGTGGAAACGCTGAAGGGCGAAGGCCCGTTCACCGTGTTCGCCCCGACGGATGACGCATTTGCCGCCCTGCCCGCAGGCACGGTCGACAATCTGCTGCTGCCCGAAAACAAGGACCAGCTGATTGCCGTGCTGACCTATCACGTGGTGCCCGGTGCCGTCATGTCGACTGATCTGACCGAAGGCATGACCGCCGCCACCGTCAACGGTGCCGACGTGACCATCACGCTCGATGGCGGGCCAAGGTGAATGGTGCCAACATCACCGCCGCCGACATCGCGGCCTCGAACGGCGTGATCCACGTCATCGACCAGGTCATCCTGCCGCCGTCCTGATCCTTTTCATCAAACCAGGCCGCCCTTTCCGGGCGGCCTGCGTCTTTTTGCACCACCGTTGCGTTACTTCGAAACCACCCAGACGGCCTCTCTTATTACATCCAGACCGCAGATGCCCGTTGATCCCCGCAGGGGTCAACGCCGTTGAACATTCGCACATCTTTCTCTTCATGAACTGGGAGCTTCATCATGACAACGATTGCCGCAATCGCTGCGGCGACGCCGTTTCAATATCCTCGTCTCTGCTCTGCAATTCGTCGACAGCAGTCTTCCCGGCACCAACCTGCTGGGGGCTTTGTCATCCGCCGGGGCGAACCTCACCGTGTTTGCGCCGACGGACGCGGGCTTTGGCCAACTTGCCAAGGACCTTGGCTTTACCGGCAACGCCACGGACGAAACTGCCGTGACATCGTTCCTTGTCGGTGCCCTGTCGCCCGAAACAATCCGTGATGTCATCCTGTATCATGTCTCTGCCGGCGCAAAGACTCTCGTCGAGATCGCCGCGAACCCCACGGTCAGCACATTGAACGGCCAGACGCTGACGGCAGACGGCGTGACGTTGGTGGACAAAGAGCCTGATCTCATCAATCCCTCGTTGGTGCAGACCGACATCGCGGCCTCAAACGGGATCGTGCATGTGATCGACCGGGTGCTGCTGCCCATCGATCTGCCCGGCAATGATGCACCCACCATCACCGGCATCGTCGCGGCCAGCGGTGACTTCGACACCAACCCCAAGGATTTCGATCTGCTGCTGAAGGCCGTGCAGGCCGCAGGCCTTGCAGGCGCGCTGGATGATCCGAATGCCGATCTGACCGTGTTCGCACCCAATGATGCGGCCTTCATGAACGTTGCAAAAACCCTTGGGTTCAAGGGCACCGGCGAGGCTGCGGCCTTCGACTATGTCGTCGACGCGCTGACCCTGCTGTCAGCCGGTGCCAGCCCGATCCCACTGCTGACCGATATCCTGCTTTATCACGTCGTGCCGGAATCCCTGCAGGCAAGTCAGGTCCTGACCACGACCAGCATCGACACCCTGCTCGGCCCCACCCTCGGCGTGCAAGGCACAAGCCTGGTCGACGGTGATCCCGATCTCGCCAACCCCAACCTCATCGCGACCGATATCCAGGCCGCAAACGGCGTCGTCCATGTCATCGACAGCGTGCTCATCCCCGTCGACATCCTGCAATCCAACGGTGCCAAGGATGTCGACTTCATCATCGCCGGTGACAAGTCCGATGTCATCCACGTCGGCCGCGACAATGATTTCGTCGACGGCAACGGCGGCAATGACGTGATCTTCGGCGGTCGCGGCAATGACGTGCTGCTCGGCGGTCTTGGCAATGACGTGATCTTTGGCCAGCAGGACAATGACACGATCATGGGCGATGCCGGGCGCGACGTGATCCATGGCGGTCAGGGCAATGATGTCATCTCGGGCGGCGCAGGGCGTGACGTGCTGTTCGGCAATGCCGGTGCCGACATCTTCGTCTTTACCAAAGGCAGCGAGGTCGACCAGATCCTCGATTTCCGCAATGGCGTCGACACGATCGATCTGTCCGCCTTCGGTTTCTCGGGCTTTGCCGATATTGCGCATGCCATCCATGGCTGGCGCGGGCTGACCGTGATCGATCTTGGCGGCGGCGACAAGGATCGAACTTGCAGGCATCCGCGCACATCAACTGGATGCGGGCGATTTCATCTTCGCCTGACCGAAATCCATAGGCCCCGGCCATGCCGCCGGGGCCTATGGAACCGTCCAGCGTCCTTTTTGCATCGCAACTGCGTCAATCACGCCAAAGCGATGCTTTTGCAGGACAAAGCCATGGGGATCATCTGGACCATCATCATCGGCTTTGTCATCGGTGCCTTCGTCCCGTCGTTCCTGGGGCAATCGCCCGGCTGGTATGGCCCGGACGATGGCACAGGCCTGATCGGTGCCGTGATCAGCGCGATCATCGTTCTGTTGCTGTGCGGCTTTGCCCGCCACCGCGCCTGACCCCCAAGACAACAGATTTGACATGGGCAGGCCAGCCCCCCACGGTGGCAGTGCCGGGGCCTGCCGGCCGATGACGGCCCGATCCACCTGCCCGTTCGGCACAAGACAGTGCCGCATCAGGCACCACCGTGATCGACAATTGCGGCACGCCGCGCGTCATCGTGCCGCTGTGCTGTAACACGAAGGACCCTTTGCGGCCCGCCAGCGTTCCGCTCACCCGTTCCATCGCGACGTAGCCCGCCGAATCCTTCACATTTGTCATGGCGGCCAGCATCTGGCCCTTGCTGACCGCTTCCAGGTCGCCGTGAAACTGTTTGTCGATCAGCATCCTACCGGGGCTGCCGGGGCGCCGTCCCGCCGTTCTGTCGTCTTGTGGAGTCAGCTTGACTTCGAATGTTCCTCGCGCGTGACTCGTCACGGTCGCCTCTTTCTAAAACGTGGAGTGAACCAGCCGGAGCCGAGCTCGTGCTCTCGCGCCACACGATCTGCGTGTAGTGGCCGCTGGTCTCAGCCAACACGGCTCTCCCGTCCGTCCGCCCACATAGCCGTTGACACCCACCCCGCCACTGGACGTGTTGCTATGGCCGGCCAGTCCGGTATGCCCGATGCCAGATACGCCACCTCCGAGCCGTTGGCGAGCCGGGTTTCTTCCGTCTGAAAATCGGCGAGTTCCGCTACGCCGATCTGGCTTATCCGCTGGCCGTCCAGCAGGGGGCAACGGCCACGTTTGAGTTTGTTTCCACCAACCTGCCGGCCGCGCCCGGTCGAGCGGCACGCTGAGCGCG
>JAAURK010000354.1 GCA_012032275.1 Tabrizicola sp. | reverse complement strand
CCGCGGTGCAACGCCGCAGTTGCAGCATATTTCAGAACATCACGCCTATTTTCCAGAATCGTGATCACAACTTTTTGTCGTGTGATCAGACCCAACGCCACTAGCGCAGCTTTTCCAGTACATTGGCAAAGGTGGTGTCAAAGCTGAATTGCAGGATCACGCGCTGCCCGTCGATCAGCGCGCTTTGGACATAGACGCTGATCGGGCCTTTGCCTTCGGGCAGTTGGAACAGGGTGATTTCCTGCACAAGGCCGCCGACATCCTCGCGCTGCACCACGGTGGTGCAGCTGGCGAAACCATCGGGCACGGCCTCAGTGATGCCCGCCATCAGGGCCACGCCGTCCGTGTTCGGCATCTGGGCCGCGGCAAGACCGAAAAAGCCCTGATAATCCCCCGTCAGAAACGCGGCCTTGGCGGTTTCCATTTCCGGAAACACGGTCGGGCCGGTAAAGCTGCACGCGGGCGTTGTCTGCGTGCACCCCTGCGAGGCGATGCAGGACAGAACAAAGGCGAGGCGCAGGGCGGATGGCATGGACATTTTCCTTGCTGAGGCGGCCCTGCAACCATGCAAGAGGTGCCGGGCATCTGGCAAGGCCTACTGTTCGCCGAGCTTCACCTCGGGGCTGTAGTCCCCCGGTACGTCTTTCACCACCGCCTGGCCGCAGCGCATCACACCGCGCGCAGCGTCAAAGGCATAGGTGGGCGCACCCTGCAGCGCCCAGCCCTTGTTCAGGGCCGCGTCACCTTGTGACAGAAGGCCCGCGTATCGTCGTCAGAAAGGAAGCGGTAGAGTTTCATACCTTACCCGAGCGGCCAGTAGCCGAGCCGGTTGTGAATCCAGACGATGGCCGCAAAGATCGCCGCCGCCGGCAATGCCGCCCGAAACGCGCCCGGCGCGCTCTCCTTGATCGTGACATGAGGCGCCCCCAACAATGGCGCGACGGCGAGCGCCTGAACGGCGCCGACCGCCGCAAACGTCACTTGCGCACCGAACGCGACGAGCCCCCACGTGCCCACGATCGGCGCAACGATCCCAATCAGCGCCACCAACGCCTCGCGCGCGCCGATCTGATGCCCGCGATCTCTGGTGCCGCGCTTGGCAAGCGACTTTCCGCCCTTGAAGAGCGGTGGTTGCAGTCGGACCTGACGCTGACCAGGGCCGAGCTTCTGCGCTGACGGTTTTCCTTTCCGCAAAACCGGTTTATATCAGGCAGGCAACCCCCAGAGGCTTGTTCCCGTGTTCCGCTTTTTTGAAAGCCTCGTAGACCCTTACGGTCCCTACGAGCAGACAGATGTGCCGCCCCGGCGGCTCTGGCCGTTTCTTCGGCAATTCATCCGCCCGTTCCGGGGGGTTTTTGCAGTCACGGCACTGTTGTCTGTCATCGCCGCTTTCGCGGATGTGGCGCTGATCTGGTATGTCGGGCGGCTGGTCGATCTTCTGGCGACGACCGGGCCGGAGCAGGTCTGGGCGGCCAACGGGACCGAGATCATTCTGGTGGCGCTTGCCGTCCTGATCCTGCGGCCGCTTCTGCTGGTGGGCAATGTGGCGCTGCTTCACAATACGATCCTGCCGAATTTCGGCACCATGATCCGGTGGCGCTCGCACGCCCATGTGATCCGCCAGCCCGTCGGCTGGTTCGAGAGCGATTTCGCCGGACGGATCGCGAACCGCATCATGCAGACGCCGCCCGCCGCCGGAGATGCGGTGTTCCAGACCTTCGATGCGATGGCTTTCGCAAGTGTCACGGTCGTCGGAGCCGCGATCATGCTTACCGAGGCGGACCCGCGGCTGGTGCTGCCGCTGATCGTCTGGTTCGTGCTTTATGCGGCGCTGGTGCGCTGGACGGTGCGCCACGCGGGGCCCGCCTCGAAAGCCTCGAGCGACGCGCGCTCGGCGGTGACGGGCCGGGTTGTCGATGCCTATACCAATATCCATTCGGTGAAGCTTTTCGCGCATCACGACAAGGAACTGGCCTATGCGCGGGAAGCCATCGAACATGCCCGCGCGACCTTTCAGAAAGAGATGCGCATCGTCACCAAGATGGATCTGGCCCTGACGATACTGAACGGCTTTCTGATCGTGTCGATCACCGGCTGGTCCATTCTGCTGTGGTATCAGGGCCAGGCGACGGTCGGCACGGTTGCGGCGGCGACGGCGCTGGTGCTGCGGCTGAACAACATGACCTACTGGATCATGTGGGCGTTTTCCTCGCTGGTGCAGGCGCTTGGCGTGGTGCAGGAGGGGATGGAGACGATCACCCAGCCGATCACCCTGGTCGATCGGCCGCGCGCAAGCGATCTGCGCCTGACCGAGGGGCGGATCGTGGTCGAGGGAATCTCGCACCATTACGGGCGCGGGGCGGGGGGGCTTCAGGACCTGTCGCTGGTCGTCCAGCCCGGCGAGAAGATCGGGATCGTCGGCCGCTCGGGTGCGGGCAAGTCGACGCTGGTAAAGCTCTTGCTGCGGTTCTACGACCGAGAAGCGGGCCGCATCCTGATCGACGGTCAGGATATCGCGGAGGTGTCGCAGGAAAGCCTTCGCCGCCAGATCGGCATGGTCCAGCAGGATTCGAGCCTTCTGCACCGGTCGGTGCGCGACAACATCCTTTATGGCCGCCCCGACGCGACCGAAGATCAGATGATCGCGGCCGCGAGGCGTGCCGAGGCGCATGATTTCATCCTGACGCTGGAAGATCCGGAGGGGCGCAGCGGCTATGACGCGCATGTCGGTGAGCGCGGGGTGAAGCTGTCGGGTGGCCAGCGCCAGCGCGTGGCTCTGGCGCGCGTGATCCTGAAGGACGCGCCGATCCTGATCCTGGACGAGGCCACCAGCGCGCTTGACAGCGAGGCGGAGGCCGCCATTCAGGAAGCGCTTTACGGTGTGATGAAGGGCAAGACAGTCATGGCCATCGCGCACCGGCTTTCCACGATTGCCGCGATGGACCGGATCATCGTGCTGGAAGACGGCACCGTGGCCGAAGACGGAACCCATTCCGAACTCCTGCAAAAACGCGGTCTTTACGCCCGGTTCTGGGATCGGCAGTCGGGCGGGTTCATCGGTGTCGAGGAAGCGGCGGAATGACGTTTTTCGCCCGCCTTGGCAACTGGATCGATGCCTTCCGTCCTGCGGATGGCCCTCCGCCACGGACGCTTGGCGCCTTCTTCCGCTGGGCGCTCAAGGGATCCTGGCCGATGCTCTGGGTCGCGGCGGCGCTGTCGGCGCTGGCCGGTGTGACCGAGGTCGCCTCGGCGATGATCATGGGATGGGTCATCGATTCGGCGGTGGAGACCGGGCCGCAGGCCTTCTTTTCCGATCATCTGTGGCTCCTGATCGGATTCGGCGGCTTTTACCTGATCCTCCGCCCGCTTGCCTTTGGCGCCGCTGCGGCATCGAACAGCGTTGTCATCGGTCCGAATGTCCTGCCGCTCGTGCTCAGCCGGCTGCACCGCTGGACGCTTGGTCAGGCGGTGACCTTCTTTGACAATGATTTCGCGGGCCGCATCGCGCAAAAGCAGATGCAGGCGGCGCGGGCGGTCACCGATGTGGCGACCGAGATGATCAACACCGTGGCCTTTGCCTTGGCCTCGGTGGTCGGTTCGGTCATCTATCTTTCGTGGTGGACTGGCGGATCGCCGGGGCGCTGGCCGTCTGGCTGGTGGCCTATATCCTGATGAT
>JAAURK010000049.1 GCA_012032275.1 Tabrizicola sp. | reverse complement strand
GCCGCTTCGAACTCCGCATCCGCGGCGGCGCGGGCTTCGGCGATACGGGCCTGTTCGCGCTCTGCCGCTTTCTTCTCATGCCGCGCGGCAAGATCGGCCTCATAGGCGGCACGATGTTCCTTGTTCAGGGCGGAGGCGAGGACGATGACCGGCACATCGCCCAATCCGTCCTGCTTCTCGACGACGGATCCGTTCATCGCCTTCACGTGCAGGGTTTCGAGGAACGGCATCAGTTCCTTGTCGGTCATCCGCTTCGGTGCCACGATCCGGATCTGGATCTGCGCGCCGACGTCGGCGCTGAAATAGCGCCCGCGCATCCCCTCGGGCAGCAGGTCTTCGCTGATATCAAGGCCACGCACGGTCATGAATTCGGTGCCGCGGAACAGGGGGCCGCTCATCTGCAGTTCCATCCGCTGCTGTATCCCGGCAAAGCTGGTGAAAATCTCGTCGGGATAGCGGACCATCTGGAAGATCACCCGCCGGTCGGCCCGCTCATAAGTCAGCATGACCTGTTCGATCCCCTTGCCTGACCGTGGCTTGGCGACGTTCTGCACATAGACCATCGCATCTTTCAGCGCGTCATCCTTGCGCTTGGGCAGAAATGCCGCGGCATCTTCCGGAACCGTCGGCCGCGCTGTCCATCCCTTGGGGGCCGCGGGCATCATCGCGGCAAGTTCCGTCGGCAGACCGGCGCTGCCGTCAGAGGCGGTGGAGGCCGAGGCGGGCAAGGGCAGGCCAAGCCCGCGCAGGTATTCCGTCACGGTCAGCCCGCGATCTTCCGCACCGGCCCGTTTCTGCGCCATGGTGAAATCGAAGGCCAGATAGCCGCCACCGATGATCAGAGCCATGGATATCAGGATGATCAGAAGACGGCGCACCAATTTCCCCCGGGATATTCGACAGTATGACCCTAATGATCAAATTGGGCACGGTTCAGGCGGAGGTGGGGCAAGTTTCCGGTCATTTGATCATGCCCGCCCCTGCCGGGAGAGGGTCACCGACAGAACGAACATCCCCGCCGCGCAACCACGATCGACGGACCGGTCGGCGTATCCCGCCAGAGCGAGAGGAGAAGTCCGGCCAGGGAGGCCAGCGCGCCGATGATGCTTGCCATCACGGCCATCGTCTCGGGCGTCCGGGCCAGCGCCCGCGCCGCGGCTGCCGGGATGATCAGCATCGCCGCGATGAGAAGCGCCCCCACCACCTTCAGCGCCACGGCAACCACGATCGCCAGGGCGATGACGAGCACGAGCCGCTCCCGATCCGGGGCGATGCCGGAGGCATGGGCCAGATCCTCGTTGAGCGTGGCGGTCAGCAGACGCTGCCAGCGCCAGGCAAGAAGGGCAGCAACCGCAAGCGCGCCCGCCCAGATCAGCGCCAGATCGGCCCGGCCGACCGCCAGGATATCGCCAAAGAGATAGGCGGACAGATCCGTCCGCACCGCCGGGAAAAAGCTGATTGCCACCATCCCGAAGGCCAGTGCCGAATGCGACAGCACGCCCAGCGTCGTATCCATGGCCCAGCCCCGTGCCGCAAGCGACGCCACGGTCATCGCCATGGCGCCCGCCACCACCAGAGTTCCCGCAAGGATCGGCAGATCGGTCGCCAATGCCAGCGCCACGCCCAGAACCGCGGCATGCGCCGTCGCATCGCCGAAATAGGCCATCCGCCGCCAGACGACGAAGGCCCCGAGCGGCCCGGTCGCAATGCTGAGACCCAGCCCCGCAAGCCCCGCCCGCACCAGAAAATCGTCAAGCATGATCATGCTCATGATGGTGATGCGCATGTCCGTCGTCATGCGCATGGTCGTGATCGTGCCGATAAAGCGCCAGCGCCCCCTTGGTCCCCGGCCCGAAGAGCGCCCGGTATTCCGGCGCCGTCGACACCACGCGCGGCGTCCCCTCGCAGCAGATATGGCCGTTGAGGCAGATCACCCGGTCACTTGCCGCCATCACCACATGGAGATCGTGGCTCACCATCAGCACAGCCATGCCCGTCGCTTGCCGCACCTCCTCGATCAGCCGGTAGAACGCCGCCTCGCCAGGCTGATCGAGCCCCTGCGTCGGTTCGTCCAGAACCAGAAGGTCGGGATCGGCCAACAGCGCGCGCGCCAGAAGCACGCGCTGCAACTGTCCGCCCGAGAGATCGGTCATCTGCCGTGGCCCCAGTCCCTCCGCGCCAACCCGGGCCAGCACCGCCCTGGCCTCCGCCTCGCCGATCCGCACCGGCAGCGACAGAAAGCGCCGCACCGTGATCGGCATCGTCCGGTCGATCTGCAACCGCTGCGGCACATAGCCAAGCCTCAGCCCCGCCTGCCGCAGGATCCGCCCGCCCTGAACCGGGACGATCCCGAGAAGCGCCCGGAGCAACGTCGACTTGCCCGACCCGTTCGGCCCCAGAATGGTGACGATCTCGCCCTTCGCGACGGACAGGGTGATGTCGTGCAGCACCTCGATCCCACCAAAACGGACGCAGATATGCTCGGCAGCGATCAGGCTCATGCGGCCTCCCTGCAGGCAGGGCAGAGGCCAAGCGCCTCGATCGTTGACCGCTCGATCACGAAGCCCACTTCGGCAGCCGACCGCTCCAGCGCCTCGCGTGCGGCGAGGGCGGCGGTTTCGGCCACAGTCGAACATTTGCCGCAGATCAGAAAGGCGGGCGCATGGCGCGTGCCGGGGTGCATGCAGGCAGTGAAGGCGTTCAGCCGCTGAATCCGATGCGCAAGCCCCTGTTCCACAAGGAAATCCAGCGCACGGTAAGCCACTGGCGGCTGGTTGCCGAAGCCTTCCGCCGCCAGTCGGTTCAGCACATCGTAAGCGCCCAGCGCCGCATGCGCCTCAAGCAGGATCTCCAGCACGCGCAGTCTGACCGGCGTCAGCCGCGCCCCGGCCTCGGCGCAGATGGCCTCGGCCCGGACAAGCGCGTCAGAGGCGCATTGCGCATGGTCATGCGCGGCAAAAGCGGGCGTTTCCGTCTCGGGACGTGGATCGGCCATGATCGCACCTTGACATGTTATGATATTACATACATAGACGAGCCCGACATCAATGGAAAGGCTTTTCGATGCGTTATATCATTACGGCTCTGATGGCCAGCACGGCTCTGCCCGCCCTCGCCGATGTGCCTGCCGTGATTACCGACATTCCGCCCGTCCACTCGCTGGTGGCGCAGGTGATGGGCGATCTTGGCGCGCCGGTGCTGTTGCTGGAAAAGGGCGCCTCCGAACATGGCTTTCAACTTCGCCCCAGTCAGGCGGCGGCCGTCGCGGGGGCCGATCTGGTGGTCTGGATCGGACCGGAGCTTACACCCTGGCTCGACCGCGCGCTTGAAACCCGCGACCCGACTTCCGCCGCTCTGGCGCTGCTCGACGCGCCGGGAACGCTGACCCGCGGCTATGACGAACCTCACGCGACCCATGAGGATCACGCGACCGAAGGCCATGACCAGGAACATGAAGCCGAAAGCCATGACCATGACCACGAGGGCACCGATCCGCATGCCTGGCTCGATCCGGCCAATGGCAAGCTCTGGCTGGGGTTGATCGCCGCGGAACTGGCCCGCCTTGACCCCGAAAACGCCGCCACCTATGCGGCCAATGCCGAAGCCGCCGCCCGCGAGATCGACGCCCTCGATGCGGAGGTGACGGCGATCCTTGCACCGGTCAAGGACCGCCCGATTGTGCTTTTCCATGACGCCTACAGCTATTTCGCGGACCATTACGGCCTCGCCGTTGCCGGCACGATTGCCCTCGGCGATGCCAGCTCTCCGGGCGCGCAACGGCTTGACGCCCTGCGCACCACGGTCAGCGCGGGCGGTGCGGTCTGCCTCTTTCCCGAGGTTCAGCACGACCCGGCCCTTGTCGCGCAGATCGCCGACGGGACGGCGGCGCGGATCGGCGGCAGTCTCGATCCAGTTGGCTCCTCGCTGGAACCCGGGCCTGCGGCCTATGCCGCACTCCTTGGCGGGCTGGCGCGGACGCTCGCCGATTGTGCCGGGAAATGAGCGGCGGCAGAAGCAGGGCTTGACCACGCCCCCGGCCCTGGGCCACGACTGGCACGGGGATCTTGGGGGGACGATGCGGGACATCGGCATTTCGCGCTTCGGCGTCACGGCACGGGGGCATGCCGTGCAACGGATCGTGCTTGGGGCAGGCGATCTGCGCGTGGCGGTCATCACCCTCGGCGCGGCTTTGCAGGATGTCCGCCTTGGCGGGATCGACCGCAGCCTTACCATCGGGTCGGAGGATCTGGCGCTTTACGAAGGCGCGCTGCGGCACCACGGCACGCTGATCGGGCCGGTGGTCAACCGGATCACCGGCGCCGCAGCGCAGATCGACGGCACGCTGCACCGTTTCGCCACCGGTCCGGGCGAGCCGGTGATCCTGCATTCCGGCGCGGCGGGCACGCACCGGAAGGTCTGGACCCTGGCCGAGATGTCGGAGAACGCGGTTACCCTGACGCTTGAGATGCCCGATGGCGAAGGCGGCTTTCCCGGCAACCGGCATGTCAGCGCCCGCTACACGCTGACCGCGCCCGCGACACTGACGCTTGACCTCTCCGTCCGGACAGACCGGACGACAGTGATCAACTTTGCCAATCACAGCTACTGGAACCTTGACGGCGGAGAGACCTTTGCCGGTCACCGCCTCGCCATCGCCGCCGACCGCTATCTTCCCGCAACGCCGCTTTTCACCCCGACCGGTGAGATCGCCCCGGTCGACGGCAGCGCCTATGATTTCCGCATGCCGCGGCTGCTGGAGCCGGGCGATCCGCCGCTCGACACCAATTTCTGCCTCTCTGACGCCCGCCGTGGCCTGACCGATGTTCTGTCGCTGACTGGCCGCTCGGGGCTGCGCCTGACCATGGCCACCACCGAACCCGGGCTGCAGGTCTACGATTTCCGGAACCCGCTTGGCTCGGGTCTGCCAGCCTGGCACGGCCTGGCACTCGAGGCGCAGCTCTGGCCGGATGCGCCTGGCCGTCCCGGGTTTCCGCCGATCGATCTGGCGCCGGGCCAGATCTATGCGCCGGTCACCCAATGGCGGTTCGACAGGATGTGACCTGCCCCGCCTGCCCCTCAGATCAGCCCTTCCTTGCGGAACAGATCCTTCAGATCGGCCTCTGGCCGCGCCCCAAAATGCGAGATCACCTCTGCCGCCGCCACGCAGCCCATCCGGCCCGCCGTGGCAAGGCTCTGCCCGGTGGCAAGCCCGTAAAGGAACCCCGCGGCGAACTGGTCCCCTGCCCCGGTCGCATCGACGGGGACCACACGTTTCACCGGCACCACGGCCTGCTCCTCGCCCCGGACCACGATCACATCATGGCCCGAGCGGGTACAGACGACAAGCCCCGCATCCGCCGCCGCCATCTCCAGCGCCGCCGAAAGGTCGGTCTGGTAAAGCGAGGCCCATTCATGTTCGTTGCCGATCACATAGTCGAGGCTCTTGACCAGACGCCGGAAATCCGCGCGGTGCCGATCCACGCAGAAGGGATCCGACAATGCGATCCCGGCCGTGCCGCCCTTGGCGTGGCAAAGCTCCACCGCCCGTTCGAACGCCTGCTTGCCCTTCGGCTTGTCGTAAAGATAGCCCTCCAGAAACAGGATCTCCGCCGATCCCGCCACCGAAGCGGGAACATCGTCGGGCCCAAGCTCGGACGAAATGCCGAGATAGGTGTTCATCGACCGCTCGCCATCGGGCGAGACGAAGATCATCGAGCGTGAGGTGGGAAGTTCGCCGCCGGGCACCGGCGGGTTGACGAAATCGGTGCCTTCCTCGGCCATGGTGCGGGCGTAGAAGCGGCCGAGCGCATCGTCATGCACCCGCCCGATGAAGCCCGTCGTCAGACCGAGATTGCCAAGCCCCGCCAGCGTATTCGCAACTGATCCTCCCGGTGCCTGCCTGCGGTCTTTCATCGCGCCGTAAAGCAGCTCGCCCCGTTCCCGCTCCACCAGTTGCATGATGCCCTTGTCGATCCCCATCAGGGCCAGAAAACTGTCATCGGCGGTGGAGAAGACGTCCACGATGGCATTGCCGATGCCCACGACCTGAAATGACTTCATGCTGTCTTGTCCTCGTAAAGGCACCACTCCCTGATCGGGCAGATGCCGCATTTGGGGTTTCGCGCCGTGCAGATATACCGGCCGTGCAGGATAAGCCAGTGATGGGCGTGATGCTGGTATTCGACCGGCACGTTGTCTTCGATCGCGCGTTCGACGGCGGTCTCATCGCGGCCCGGGCAGATGCCGGTACGGTTGCCGACGCGGAAGATATGCGTGTCGACCGCCTGGGCGGGATGGTGGAACCACATGTTGAGGACCACATTCGCAGTCTTCCGCCCCACCCCCGGCAGCGATTGCAGCGCGGCGCGGGAGGAGGGGACTTCGCCGCCATACTCATCGATGAGAAGGCGGGAAAGCCGGATCACGTTCTTCGCCTTGTTGCGAAAAAGGCCGATGGTCCTGATATGTTCGATCAGGCCCTCTTCCCCCAGTGCCAGCATCTTCCCGGGGCTGTCGGCGATCTGGAACAGCTTGCGCGTGGCCTTGTTCACGCCCACATCCGTGGCTTGCGCGGAAAGCGCGACCGCGACCAGCAGGGTGAAGGCGTTCAGATGCTCAAGCTCTCCCTTGGGATGGGGTTCAGCCTCGGCGAACCGGGCAAAGACCTGTTTCATCGTGGCATAGGCAAGCTGGGCGACCATTTCCCTTTCTTGCCAGCGCGGCAGCCGCGGCGCAACGGGCCTTGCGCTCAGGGTGCGGGCAGGGCTGGATCCTGACGGCAGGTTGCAAGCGGCAGCGGCGTGAAGCGCTTGACGGACAGCACATCGGTCGAACCGACGGGGCCGAATTCGCCATCGATGCAGGCACAGCCATAACCGTAGTCGCCCACGTTCTCGCGGACCCATTCCTGCGCACCACCGTTTGCGCGTTCATAGGCCGGCTCAAAGCCGGGGGCGGCAGGGCTGCCCTGCATCTGCACCCACCAGCGACCATCCGCGTCACGAAGCTGCAGGTTCGCGGGCGTGGGATTGTGGAACCAGCCGCAGCGGCGCAGGGTCTCGGCCTGGGCCGGAAGAGCGGCAAGAAGCGTAGCCGCAAGCAGGAATGGACGGAGCATCGTTACCTCTCGAGTCAGCTGGAAACAGGGAACACCGGGCACCGCAGCCGCTCAAGGCAGGAAATCCGGATGCGCAGGAAGCGGGTCGCGGGCGTCACGCGGGCTGGCTATGGTGGGGGCAAGGAGACGATCATGACCGAACTTTCCCCCGCCTATCATTACTCCGTCATCGCCGGCGCTGAAGATCATCGATGACGCCGGGCCGTCGCTCTCGCTCGAGGATCTGGCGGGCCGCATGGGCATGAGTGCGGCGCATTTTCAGCGGACCTTTTCGGCCTGGGTCGGTGTCAGCCCGAAACGATACCAGCAATATCTGGCGATCGACCACGCCCGCCATCTGCTGGCAGAGCGCCACTCCACGCTCTCGACCGCGCATGAGGTGGGCCTTTCCGGCAGCGGGCGTCTGCACGACCTTTTCCTGACCTGGGAGGCGATGAGCCCCGGCGACTTTGCCCGCGGTGGCGAGGGGCTCACCATTTTCTGGGGCTGGTTCGAAAGCCCCTTCGGCCCGGCCATCGTCATGGGAACGGCACGCGGCATCTGCGGCATGGGATTTGCCGCCGAGATGGGAGAGGAGGAGGCGATGGCCGATCTCCTCCACCGCTGGCCCAAGGCAGAGTTCGTCGAGGATCCGGAAATGCTCCGCCCCTGGGTGCGGCAGGCTTTTGGCGCGCGGCACGAGGCGCAGACGCCGCTCTACCTCATCGGCGCACCGTTCCAGATCAAGGTCTGGGAGGCGCTGCTGCGCATTCCGACCGGCCATGTTACCACCTATTCCGATATCGCGACGGCAATCGGCCATCCGGCCGCGGTGCGGGCCGTGGGGACGGCGGTGGGGCGAAATCCGATCAGTTTCCTGATCCCCTGCCACCGGGCATTGCGCCGCGACGGCGGGCTTGGCGGCTACCACTGGGGCCTTCCGACGAAACGCTCGATCCTTGCCTGGGAGGCGGCCCGCACGAATCTGTGATGCGCGGAAAGATGCGCAGCGGTGCAGGGAACTGTTCGTCTCCCGGCGGCATTGCTATAGTGCTGTCACCATCGCCCGGCGGGCAGAGTGGCATGAAAAAACGAGGCGGCAGACATGACTTTCAAGACATCCATCCTTCTTTCGGCAGCATCGCTTCTTGCGCTCGGCGCATGCGTCGACCCGAATGCCTACCCCAATGATCCCAATGCGCGCGCGAAAAACGGCGCGATCATCGGTGGCCTTGCCGGTGCGGCGCTTGGCGCGTCATCCGGCGATGACAAGCTGGCCAAGGCCGTCGTCGGCGGTGCCCTTGGCGCGGCACTTGGCGGTGCCGTCGGCACCACGCTCGACCAACAGGCCGCCGAACTGCGCGGCTCGCTCAGCTCCAACATCTCGGTCACCAATACGGGTGAATATCTGATCGTCAACATGCCGCAGGATCTGCTGTTCGCGACCGACAGTGCCAGTCTCCGGCCCGATCTGACGCGCGACATCAACGCCGTCGCGGCCAACCTGCTGCGGTATCCCAACAGCCGGATCGAGGTCATCGGCCATACCGACAACACCGGATCGGCGGCCTACAACCAGGATCTGTCGCAGCGCCGCGCCAGTTCCGTGGCGGAAGTGCTGCGCCAAGGCGGCGTTCCAAGCGGCCGTGTCTCGTCCTATGGCCGTGGCGAGGACGTTCCGGTGGCCTCGAATCTCACGCCCGAGGGCCGGGCCCAGAACCGCCGGGTCGAGATCATCATCCGCCCGACGGCCTGAACGGTCTTCCCGGAACCTGCTGGAAGGGTCGGCCCGGCGCCGACCCTTTTCTATTGTGCTCCTCCCGAACTGGTCATATTTTCAAACCAATCCAACGGGGGCATCATGCCGTTCTTCAAGGTCCAGAGTGAAAAGCTTTCCCAATCTGTCATCCGGCAGATCGAACAGCTGATCCTGCGCGGCATTCTTCGCCCGGGCGAACGGCTTCCGTCCGAACGCGACATGGCGGATCGGATGGGCGTGTCCCGCCCTTCGCTTCGCGATGCCCTGGCCGATCTGTCCGACCGTGGCCTGCTGGTCAGCCGCCCGGCGCCGGGGTCTTCGTGGCCGACATGCTGGCCTCCACCTTCCCCGAAGCCCTGATCCAGCTGTTCGCGACGCATGACGAAGCCGTCTTCGATTTCATCGGCTTCCGCCGGGATATGGAGGGGCTGACCTGCGAACGCGCGGCACGGCTTGGCTCGGACACCGATCTTCTGGTGATCGACACGATCTTCAAGAAGATGGAAACCGCCCACCTGAAGCGCGATCCGACCGATGAAGCGCAACTGGACGCGGAATTCCACATGGCGATCATCGAAGCCAGCCACAACGTCATCATGTTGCACATGCTGCGCTCGATGTTCGAACTGCTGCGGCAGGGGGTCTTCTACAATCGCCAGATCATGTTCAGGAACCGCTTCACCCGCGACGAGATTCTGGATCAGCACCGGGCGATGAACCAGGCGATCCAGGCGCGCGATCCCGAAGGCGCGCGGGCGGCGATCGGTTCGCACATGGATTATGTCGAGAAGGCGTTCAACGATCAGCGCCGGTCGGACAAGCACGAATCCATTGCCCGGCAACGCTACGAACACGAACAGCTGCGATGAAGAACGGCGCCCCGAGAGGCGCCGTCGAAACTCTGTCAGGGGGCGGAACGCCGCTCAGTGCAGCCGGGTTTCCACCTGCAAGATCGCGTCGTCGATCGAGGCTTTGGCAGCCTCTGCCGTCATTCCCTTGGCCAGCACGTCACCAGCCGCGGCAACGGCGACGGACACTGCCTGCTCCCGCACCTGCCGGATCGCGGCCGCTTCGGCCGAAGCGATCTGGTCTTCGGCCGCAGCCAGACGCCGGGTAATCGACGCCTTGAGATCAAGCTTTGCCTGTTCTGCAGCGGCCATTGCCTCGTCACGGGCGGTGGCGACGATGCGATCCGCCTGCACCTGCACTTCCTTGTGCTTGCGCTCATAGGAGGCGAGGATCGTCTTCGCCTCTTCCCGCAGCGCGCGCGCCTCGTCGAGATCGGCCTTGATCGCCGCTGCCCGTGCGTCAAGCATCCCCGTCAGTTTGCCCGGCACCTTGAGATAGACCAGCAGGGCCACAAAGCAGATGAAGCCCAGAAGCACCACGAAATTTGTATTCTGCAACGAAAAGAACGGACCGGTCGCCGCCATTGCGGGCGATGCGCCAAGCGCCAGAAGGATGGAAAGCCGTTTCATGGGTCTATCCTTTCAAGCGGGCTGTGACAGCCGCCGTGACGCTTTTCGCATCGGCCGATCCGCCAAGCGCCGCCACAAGCTCTTTCGCGGTGTCGCGGGCCACCTGCGAGATCGCCTCTGCAGCACCGTCGCGGATGGCAGCGATGGTCTTTTCGGATTCCGCCGCCTTGGCCGCGATTTCGATATCGGCCTTGGCTGTCGCCGCATCCAGGTCTTTCTGGATCTCCGCCCGTGCCGCCGCCACGATCTTGGCCGCTTCGGTGCGGGCAGAAACCAGCGCGTCGTTATAGGCGCGTTCGGCCTCGACCGCTTTCTGCTTCAGCTCTTCGGCTGCGGCAATATCGTTGGTGATCGTGCCCTTCCGTTCGGCCAGAACGGCACCGATCCGTGGCAGCGCGATCCGCGACAGCACCAGATAGATCACGACGAGCGTCACCAGAAGCCAAAAGATCTGGTTCGGGATCCACTCTGCGCAAAGCTGCGGCATGCCGATGGCACCGCCGTTTTCGTTGACACAGGCGCCAAGTTCGGCCGCGGTTGTCTCAGTTGCCATTTCCGTCCTCCATCGGACCCTTCAGACCCGGAGGCGAGCCGGGTGCCCGGCACCGCCCCCCTCGCAAGGTATCGTCAAGCCAGATCAGACGGCGAACATCAGCAGCAGCGCGATCAGGAACGAGAAGATCCCGAGCGCTTCGGCAAAGGCGATGCCGACGAACAGGTTCGCCATCTGCCCAGGCGCAGCCGACGGGTTGCGGAGCGCACCCGACAGGAAGTTGCCGGCAATATGGCCCACGCCGATCCCGGCGCCGCCAAGACCCATCGTCGCAAGGCCTGCGCCGATGAATTTACCCATTTCTGCGATATCGCCTTCCATTTGGTAGCTCCTTTTTGGAATTGGCTTGAGTTTGGTTCGGACCTCAGTGGTGAGCGTCGCCGACGGCGTCGCGCAGGTACACGCAGGTCAGAATGGTGAAGACATAGGCCTGGACGCTGGCGACCAGCAGTTCCAGCCCGTAGATACCCATGATCGCCGCAATCGGCACGACGGAGGCCACGCCCATGGCCCCTGCGAACCCGGCGAAGACCTTGATCACCGCATGGCCCGCCATCAGGTTTCCGCCAAGACGGATGGAATGGCTGAGCGGCCGCACGAAATACGAGATCACCTCGATCAGCGCCAGGATCGGCCGCAGCGCAAGCGGCGCGGACGAGACCCAGAACATCTTGAGAAACCCCGGCCCCTTGCGCACGAACCCCACGATGGTGACGGTGAAGAACACCAGAAGCGCCAGCGTCGCGGTGACGGCGATGTGCGAAGTGGTGGTGAACGACATCGGGATCAGGCCAAGGATGTTCGACAGGAACACGAACATGAACAGCGTCATGATATAGGGAAAGAACTTCAGCGCGTCATGGCCCGCGACCTCTTCCACCATGTTGTGGATGAAGCCGTAGAACATCTCGGCCACCGACTGCCCGCGCGAGGGCACGATGGCGCGGCGGCGGGTGGAGAGGACCAGAAGCGCTACCATGGCAAGGATCGCGATCGCCATCCAGAGCGTGACATTGGTGGGCGTGTACCAGTGGATCGCGTCGCCCCCGAAAAGCGGCTTTACGATAAACTGATCCATGGGATGGATCTGCAATCCGCCCGCATGTTCCTCGCCCGTCGTCGCCATCCTCAATCCCCTTCGCCCTTCGCGGCACGGGCCGCGTTCGTCTGCGTCAGCTGCCGTGCGGATCCAAGCATGGTCTTCACACCCGCCGCAAAGCCCAAGAGCGAAAAGATGATCAGGAAGAGGGGCAATGTGCCGAAGAGCACGTCAAGCCCGTAACCGATGCCGGTTCCCAGCGCCATGCCGGTCACAAGCTCGATCACCATCCTCCAGGCCACCTCGCCCTGCGAGAAACCCTTGACCGTCTCGGTCTTCTCCGGCGGCGCCTGGCCCTTCACCTTCGCGAGCCGCGCTTCCAGTGCGCGGAGCCGCTCGGGATCGGGTTCGGACGCCATGGCGATACCCCTCGACAGTCGGGCGGAACCTACGGAGGAGGGCACCCCGAGTCAAGCGCAGAAGCAGGCATCGAAATCCATGGCAAAATATTGATTTTAATATGTTTTAGCGCAGACGACCGGGCGACATGCGGGTTGGCCGTCTAGCCGGGCATATTCAACCTGATGGTTGACGATCTGCCCGGCTGCGCCAATAGTCCGGTGATGCGCGCCCCGCTTGATATCGTCTTTTCGGCCCTTGCCGACCCGACCCGCCGGGCGATCCTGACGATGCTTCTTGAAGACGACATGGCGGTGACCGATGTGGCAGAGCCGTTCCGGATGAGCCTCGCCGCCATCTCCAAACATCTGACGGTGCTGGCTGAGGCGGGTCTGATCAGCCGGGACCGTCGCGGCCGGTGATCTGGTGCAGGCTGGAGCCTGACGCGCTGAAAGAGGCATCGGTCTGGATGCAGGGTTTCGGGCAATTCGATCCCGTCGATCTGGACGCGTTCGAGCGTTTTCTGGCCGTCGAGCTTGGCGAGGCGGGCGCGGGCAACGAAGACTGAATCGCGCAAAACCCGCCCATTTCTGGCCAGAAATGGCGGAAATTGCCCGGCCCCGATAACTATTTCTTCATAGTTATCCTTCAGAATCAAAGAGATGGATGTGTTGATTCTGGAAACAGACTGTAGACCGAAAATGAGCGATGGTCCCAGAATTCCCCACAGCCTGCCTCAGTACTGCCCCGCTTCGACGGCAGAGTCATCCTTACAGAAGGAAAGGAACAACCGATGACAAGAACACTTGAACTCCTTCGGAAATTTGGCCTCCTCCGCGCCGCCAGCGTCGAGGAAAGCGGATCCCGGTTCGACAAGCGCCTTCAGCGCATCAATGCGGTCCGCGAATTGGCCGATGCTCCCTCGTCGATGTTCAAAAATCGACCGACACCTTCGAAAGCCTGAGACCGGCCATCAGGTCGCGCAACTCCTGCCGGGCAGCGATGTTCGACAGGTTGAGCTGATCGACCCCGGTATCCCGCAGATCGAGCAGGGTCAGGCCGCGCGGAAACAGCTCGCGGAAGATGACCCGCTCGGAAAAACCCGGAAGCACGCGAAAGCCGATCCGGCGCGACAGATCGTCCAGTGCCGCGCCCACCTTTTTCTTGTTGTGCATCTGCTGCGCGCCCAGCCGGTTGCGCAAGACCACCCAGTCGATCGGCGGCAGCCCGGCCCGCGCCCGCATCTGCCGCGCCCCCCACACCATTTCCGAATAGATCGACGGCCCCTTGACCCTGCTCGTTTCGGGGTCGATCCGCGCGAGAAGATCGAAGTCGACGAAACTGTCGTTGAGCGGCGTGATCAGCGTGTCGGCCAGCGAATGCGCCACCTGGCTCAGCCGCGTGTGGCTTCCCGGGCAGTCGATCACGATGAAATCCTTCTCGGTCTCCATCGCCGAGACAGCCTGGCTCAGCCGTTGATCGAAGGGATTGTCCACATCGCGCAAGGTCGCGGCATCGGGCGGCGGCAGGTCGCGGTAGTCGGGTGTGGGCAGATCCAGCCCCGACCGGGCAAGGTAGGCACGCCTGTTCTCGATGTAGCGCCCGAAGGACCGCTGCCGCAGATCGAGGTCAAGCCCGCCCACACGATGCCCAAGCCGGGCCAGCGCCGTCGCCACATGCATGCAGGTCGTGGATTTGCCTGACCCGCCCTTTTCGTTACCGACCACGATGATATGCGCCAAGAACTGCCCCCGTCAGCAGAAAAGCGCCAATCCGGGCGCAGGCTCTCTATAGGTTGAAGGATTTGCGATGAAAAGCGCCGTGCCTCACGCACCCGCTTCGGCGGCCGTGCAACGGGAAAAGAACAGAGGATTGTTCGTCGTCGCGCCGTCTTCAAGGATGATCCGGCTGAACAAGGTCTGGCCATCCGCAGAAAGTTCCAAGCGCTGTATTCGCCCGAAGAGGTCATCGACAATATCGATCTGACGGCCAACGACCGCCACCACGGGGAACCTCTTCGGGGCGACGGGGGTGCCGTCAAATGACGGAAGCGCCTTCGGCAATGACATCTCGACAAATCGGCCATCGTCAATGACGGCGATCCGCCACGGGTTATCCTCACAGGAATGATCCGGCAGACCAGGCACGCCCCAGTCGCCCGTCAGATCCGCCGGCACGGCATCGGCTGCGGAAACGACTGGGTGGAAAGCCAGCACCCCGGCCAGAGCGGCGCCAAGGCCGATCCGAAAGGCGAGGCGGAACGGAACGGGGGCGCAAGCTGGTGCGCCCCCGTGACTTTCCCTGGCCACATCGGTTTCAGAAACCAAGGCCCGCGTATTTGTTCTTGAACTTCGACACACGGCCGCCCGTATCCATCAGTTTGGCGTTGCCGCCCGTCCAGGCCGGATGCGCCAGCGGGTCGATGTCGAGCGCCATCTGGTCGCCGCCCTTGCCCCAGGTGGATTTGGTCTGGAACACCGTGCCATCGGTCATCTTGACGTCGATGGTGTGATAATCGGGGTGAATGCCCTGTTTCATCTCTGCGGTTCCTTATTCGGCTTTGGCTTTGTAGGCGGTGTCTTCGGCGATCCGGGCGGATTTTCCACGGCGCGCGCGCAGATAGTAAAGCTTGGCGCGGCGCACGCGGCCCCGGCGGACCACTTCGATCGAATCGATGTTGGTCGAATAAAGCGGGAACACCCGCTCCACCCCTTCGCCAAAGGAAATCTTGCGCACGGTGAAGGAGGCCGCGATGGTGGCGCCGCCCTTGCGGGCAATGCAGACGCCTTCATAGGCCTGCACTCGGCTGCGGGTGCCTTCGGTGACCTTGTAGCCGACACGAACGGTATCCCCGGCCTTGAAATCCGGGATGGTCTTGCCGAGGGCGGCAATCTGCTCGGCCTCGATCTGAGCGATCAGGTTCATCGCATGTTACTCCGTTGCTCGTGGTTTTTTCCACGAAGATGATGCCGCCTCAGAGCTCTCGGTCTTCATTCGGGTCCCTACCATGCTTGGCACAGTAAGCCCGCCAGAGATCAGGCCTGCGTTCCTTTGTCAGCCTTCCGGCCATGGCCTTCCGCCAGGTGGCGATCTTCGCGTGATGGCCGGAGTGAAGCACTTCCGGTATCGCGCGGCCTTGCCAGACGGGGGGCCGGGTATATTGCGGAAACTCCAGCAGCCCCTCCGAGAAGGATTCCTCCTCGGTCGACTCCTGATTCCCAAGAACGCGCGGTATAAGGCGGACGGTCGCATCAATCAAGGCCTGAGCGGCGATCTCTCCGCCGGTGAGGACGAAATCTCCCAGGCTGATTTCCTCGATATCGTGGTGGTCGAGCACGCGCTGGTCCACACCCTCGAACCGGCCGCAGAGAAGCGTGATCCCGTCACAGGCAGAGAACCGGCGCGCGGCTTCCTGATCGAAGGGTTTGCCGCGCGGCGACAGATAGATCCACGGCCATCGCGCCCTTTCCTCGCCCCGATCGGCATCGGCCAGCGCATCGGCAACGACATCGGGGCGCAGCACCATTCCCGCCCCGCCGCCCGCGGGCGTGTCATCGACCGTCCGATGCTTGCCGGTGCCGAACGACCTCAGGTCGAGCACGTCAAGCTGCCAGAGCCCGTATTCCAGCGCCTTGCCCGTCAGCGACAGGCCAAGGGTTCCGGGAAAGGCGTCGGGGAAAAGCGTGATGACCCGCGCCGTCCATGCCCCCTGGACAAGCCGCGGCTCCTCCATCAGCTCGCGCGGCTTCAGGCTTGGCCGGATCGTCAGCCGACCGTGGCTTTTGGAAGGGGCATCATCAGACATGGGCCGGAGCCATAGCCGGATTCCCGCCGGCTGAGAAGGCCCGGCTCAGGCCGCGTCTGCCGATTGACGCGTGGGTTCCCTGAGGCGCAGTTCTTCGATCGTCGCCAGCGGCTCCTGCCTCGGCTGCCGAAGCGCGGTCTCGATGGCCCGGGCAAGCGCGGCAAGGCCATCGTTCAGGTCGGCGCGCAGATCGGCGGCAGGGACGCCCGTCACAGCTTCGAGAAATTCCGGGCTGTTTTTGGCGTCCGACACAAATTCGGCCCAGTGGCTATATTCGTCCCAATCGCACCGTTCGCGGATAAAGGCTTCATTGGCGAGCCCTTCGGTCACGATCACATGCGCCATGGCGGAAAGCACCGCGACATTGGTGCCGGGGCGTAGCGCCAGATGGTGATCGGCCTTTATATGCGGCGTGCGGACAAGGTCTATCCTGCGCGGATCGATGACGATCAGCTTGGCGGGCGGCTTGCCGTCTTGCCCGCGCAACCGTCGCTTCATCCGGCTGGCAAACACAGGATGCCCGTCTGTCGGGTTCGCGCCGATGACGAGCATCAGTTCGCAATCCTCGACACTGTCAAAATCCTGCGTCCCCGCCGACGTGCCGAAGGTCTGCTTCAGGCCATAGCCGGTCGGCGAGTGGCAGACGCGTGCGCAGGTGTCGATATTATTGTTGCCGAATGCGGTCCTGACCATTTTCTGGACGACCCAGACCTCCTCGATCGTGCAGCGCGAGGAAGAGATCGCGCCGATCGACTTGCGGCCGTATTTTGTCTGGCAGTCCTTCAGACGCGAAGCCGCAAAGGAAATCGCCTCGTGCCACG
>JAAURK010000353.1 GCA_012032275.1 Tabrizicola sp. | reverse complement strand
GCCGAGGACCGGCCTCCGCCGCGATAGTCGCGAAGCCCGTATTTCTGGTGATAGGTGATGTCGGCATGGCCGGGACGAAAGCTCTCTGCGATCTCGCCGTAATCCTTGGACCGCTGGTCGGTATTCTCGATCATCAGCTGGATCGGTGTGCCTGTCGTCGCACCGCCGAAGACGCCCGACAGGATGCGCACCTCGTCGGCTTCCTGCCGCTGGGTGGTGAACTTGTTCTGGCCAGGCTTGCGGCGGTCGAGCCAGGGCTGGATGTCCGCCTCGCAAAGTGCGATGCCGGGGGGGCAGCCATCCACCGTGCAGCCGATGGCCGGACCGTGGCTTTCGCCCCAGGTGGTGACGCGGAACAGATGACCGAATGTGTTCAGGCTCATGACGGGCTCCCTGCCTTGGGCAGAGCCATATGCGATCATCCGGCAGGGCGAAACCCGATTCTGGCCAGGCCCGGGCAGCCGGGGCGACTATCCCTCTGCCTGACGGACCTGCCTCTCCACCGCGTGACCAGCCGGAACGCCCGCGACCCGCAGGATCGAAAGACCAAGCGTCATCTCCACCATCCCGTCCGAGCCATGGGTGATCTGCGGTGGTTTCGGCCATGCCGACAGGTCGTAGACCTGATCCGCCGCCCATCGGCTCACATGCGTCGCCCCGCCATAGGCCAGCACGAAAACCACCGCGCCGGGGCCGGGATCGATGAGATTGACCCCCGATCCGGCATGAACGGTGTCATTGCCACCGCCGAGGCTGATGCGGTTGCGGCCCGGCGGTATGGACGACCGAGGATCCGTCGCCGTCGACCACCTCGTCATTCCCGTGACCGGCATAGATGAGGTTGCGCGCCGCGGTGCCTATGATCGTGTCATTGCCGCTGCCGCCGTCCAGCAGATCGCGCCCGCCTCCCCCGACGAGATAATCGTTGCCCGCCCCGCCGAAGAACCGATGACGGGCCGAGGGAAGTGCCGCGATCGCGATCAGACGGTCGTCCCCCTCGCCGCCGAAAAAGACCGCGCCGCCGTATTTCGGCCCGATCATCACGTCATTGCCGCGTGACCCGCGGACATCGACCATCACGCGCTCGGAGGTCTCGAAGGTGATCGGGCTGTCGGGATGGGCGACAATGCGCAGAACCCGGCCTGCCGAGCTGTCGCCTGCCACCTGTTCCTTGCGGGCGACGACCGTGGCGATCCGGATATGTTCCACATTCATCGGGCAGTGCAGCACGTAATCGTCCGGCCCGCCCATGTACCAAAGCGTATCGGTGCCGCCATCCTTCTCTTCGCGGATCTTCTCGGCCTCGCGCCCGTAGGCCCAGTAATTGTCGTTCCCGCGATTGCCCTCCAGCACGACCGAGCCGTCGACGGCCATCATCGCATTGACCCCGTCGGCCGGATTTTCAAAGCCGCGCAGGTCAAGCCCGAGATCGAGCGCGCCCTGCACCAGTTCTGCCCGCAGAAACCCAATCGGGGCTGTCTCGGCCAGATTTGCCGTCTCTCCCGGATCGGCGACAACGTCATAGACATGCTCCTCGCCGTTCGGATACCGGAAATAGCGGTACTGCCGGTAGCCCTCGACCGAGGGGCGGACGGACAGCGTTCCGAACACCGAAGTGACCGGCGATTTCGAGGTGTCGAAGGTTCCGAAGGAAGGGTCGGCCAGGGGAAGCAGGCTTTGCCCCGAAACCCAGTCCGGCCGCGGGGGAAGGCCCGCGAGATGCAGGATCGTCTTGGCGAAGTTGTGCAGCGAGATCGGCAGATCCTCCACCCGGCCGCCCTTCATGCGCGGGCTCCAGATGCCGAAGGGCACATGGGCGGCGCTGTCCCACTGGCTCATCTTGTGGAAACTGTCGTGATTGCCAAGGTTGAAGCCGTTGTCGGACAGGAAGACCACGGTGGTCTTCTGGCGAGGGGCGAGGCTTCGAGCGCGGCCAGAAACCGGCCGATCTCGTGATCCACATGGCTGATGGCGGCGAAATAGGCGCGCACGACCTGCCGCCATCCCTCGTCACCGGCCTTTTCCGGCGTCCAGTTGCCATTGGCGATATAGGCGGCCTCATAGACCGCAAAGCCGGGTTGCGGACCGTGGTAATCCTCTGCCGCCGCAATCTCGGGCCAGCGGATCGCGCCCGCATCATATTGCGCATAGAACCTGTCGGGGCATTCCAGGTTATAATGCGGATGCTTGAAGCCAAGCTGCATCAGATGGCGGCGCGAAGGATCGGCCCGGCCAAGGAAATCGATCGCATTCTGGGCGACCTTGTGATCATAGAACCTGTCATCCTGCGAGCCGTCGTCGTCGGGATGGTTGATCCCCTTGATGCCCGGCCCGCGGTCAAGATATTCCTTCACCCCGGTCCGGTCTGACCGATCTCCGGCGGGCACATCCTCGTGGAACAACACCCGCCGGTAGCGTTCCGGCATCGGCATATAGGTTGCGTCCACCTTGCCCGTGGTGAAGGTGTAGAACCCCGCGCGGCGAAGATCGTAGGCCCAGGCCTTTTCCGGCGGCATCACGTTGCGCCAGAACCGGTTGAGATCGACAAGTCCGGTGCGGAAGGGGGACAGCCCGGTCGCAAGTTCGGCACGGCAGGGCGCGCAGAGCGGGACGGTCGCATAGGCATTGGCAAAGCGCAGCCCGCGCGAGAGGAGCCGGTCCAGATGCGGGGTCTTGATCTCGATCCCGAAGGTGTTGCGCCAGGTGAAGACATCGATCATGTCATCCACCCAGATCACGCAGATGTTGTCGTTCGCGACCGTTTCCGCCGTGAAGGCCATCAGGCGCCGCCCTCGGTCAACTTCAGCCGTGCTGGCAGCGCCCAGCGGTGCAGCCCGCCCGCCGTCCATTCGTCGCGGAGCGCGCCCGCATTGGCCGGGAAAGGGCCCGAGCCTGGCGCGGCGCCGAATGCGTAGACGACCGAGACTTCGCCTTCGGGCCGACGGGAGCAGCGCAGGATCACGGATTTCTGGTCTTTCGCATCCACCTCTGCCGACCGGATCGTGGCACCGTTGGTCACGCCCTCCAGCCTGAACCCTGCACTGCTTCCGGCGCCGAAGGGATCGGCCGGGTCGATCACCAGCGGAGTTGCGGCCTTGCAGATGACCCTGACATGCGCACCCTCCCGTTCGGCAAGCTGGATCGTCGGGCAGATCCAGCCGGTCCCGGCCTCATGCGCCAGCAGGGCCTCCGCCGAAAGTGCGGCCTTCTGCCTGCGCCCGGCGTCGGTCAGCCGACCGGTGTCGTCGATCTCGAACGCATAACTGGGCGAGGTGACGAGAAGCTGGTGGTCGCCGTGGTTCCAGGACAGCTCCCATTGACCCTCAAGCGCCGGGCCTGCGGTTATCCGCTGGGTTCCGCAATCGAAAGCGGCAAGAAACGCCGGGCGGACGAGGCCGCGTGTCGCCATGAACCGGGTGATCCGTTCCATCAGCGCCAGCATTCCGTCGCGATAGGCGACCGGATCGCCCGAGATATCCTCCAGCGCATAGTCGAGAACGATGGCGGAGAGGCGCGGCAGCATCCCCAGACGGTGCGCCGCCGCGACCAGGCGTGGCGGAAAATGCTGGCTGCCCGGACAAGGATGGGATGGTGACTCGCGTCGTCGATCGCCTCGACAAGTGCCCGAACGAGCCTGAAACCGTGAACTTCGTCAGCGATGACGACGGCTGCCCAGATCAAGTTCCGGCG
>JAAURK010000352.1 GCA_012032275.1 Tabrizicola sp. | reverse complement strand
GGTGCCGTCGCTCAGGTCAGCGTCAGCGTGTCGGCGGACAGCCGGGCCGCCTGCGGCACCGGATTGCCGATCGCCCGCAGGCGGCCAGCAACAGAAGAGGCAAGAGACGACGCATGGGTGGAACCTTTCAGAAGGGAAAGAAAAGCGGGATCAGAAAGCTCAACGAACAAAGCAGCGTCAGGTTCAGCGGCAGTCCGATCCGGATGAAATCGGTGAACCGATAACCGCCAGGGCCATAGACCAGCGTATTGGTCTGATAGCCGATCGGCGTCGCGAAGGAGGCGGAGGCCCCGAACATCACCGCCACCAGCAGCGGCTTCGGATCAATCCCGAGCGAGGCCGCAAGCCGATCGCGATCGGCGACAGGATCACCGCGACCGCGTTGTTGCTGACGATCTCGGTGAAGAACGAGGCGAGGCCATAGACGCAGAACACCACCAGCTGCGGTGGCATCGCGGCCAGATAGGGCGACAGCCAGCCGACGATCAGCTGCACCGCGCCCGAGTGGTCAAGTCCCTCGCCCACCGCCAGCATTGCGAAGATCATCGCCAGAAGCCGTCCTTCGATATAGCCGAACGCCTCCTCGGCATCGATGCAGCGGGTCACCAGCACAAGTGCCACGCCAAGAAGTGCAAGAACCAGAATAGGCGCCACATCCAGAGCCGCAAGTCCGACGACGAGCAGCAGCACGCCGATCGCGATCGGTGCATGCCGACGGCGATAGGCGCGGTCCGAGGGCTCGCTCACATCGACGAGTTCCATGTCCACCGCCAGTCGCTGGATATCGGCGGCGGCGCCTTCCAGAAGCAGCGTATCGCCAACCTGCACCACCAGGTCGTCAAGCTGCCGCCCGATGTTCTGGTTCTTGCGATGGGCCGCCAGCACATAGACGCCATAGCGCCGCCGGAGCCGCAGCGAGCCGAGGCTGCGCCCGATCATGTGGCAGCCCGGCGTGATCAGCGCCTCGACGGTCGCGGTCTGAACCGAGCTCAGCTTGTCGACCAGCCGCAGGTCCTTTTCTGCCTGCAGCCCCAGCACCTCGGCCATCGGCGTGCGCAGGATGACCCGGTCCCCCGCTGCCAGCACCACCTCGGCGAGGTTGCGCCGATAGCTGTCCTCCCCCCGCAGCACATCGACGACGCGCACCGATTCGCGCTTGAAGATTTCGGCCTCTTCGACCCGCCTGCCGATCAGGGTCGATTGTTCGGGGATGGCAACCTCGGTGAAGAATTTCATCTTCGAGCGGTCGGACAGCATCGCCGCCATGCTGTCGCGGTCCGGCAGCAGGCGGTTGGTGAAAAGTGCGAGGTAGATCATCCCGATCATCGCCGCGACGATGCCGACCGGCGCGATATCGAAGATCCCGAAGGGCGCCACCCCCTGCGCCCGCGCCACGCCATCCACGATGATGTTGGTCGAGGTGCCGATCAGCGTGATCGTGCCCCCCAGGATGGCAAGATAGGAAAGCGGGATCAGCAGCTTGGACGGAGACAGCCGCAGCGATCGCGCCAGCTTCATGAAGACCGGGATCATCACCACCACGACCGGGGTATTGTTGAGCACCGAAGAAACACCGACAACCGCAAGCGAAATGCCGCCAAGCGCCCCCCCTGCGGACCGCTCTCCCGCCCGGATCGCCATATGGGTCAGCCAGTCCAGCGCGCCGGTGCGCACCAGCGCGCCGACGATGATGAACATCGCCAGAATCGTCCAGGGCGCGGCGTTCGACAAGACCTTCACCGCCATTTCCTGCGGCAGGATGCCAAGCACCAGCATCAGCCCGGCACCGCTGATCGCGGTCACCTCGACCGGGTAGGTGTCGCGCACGAAAAGCACCAGCATCACCGCCAGAATGCCAAGGGCAATCCAGGGCTGCAGGCCTGCATCAAGCTCAAATCCGAACATCGCATCTTCCGGAAAAAGGGCGGTCTCATCCGCATCGGACCACGGCGGCGCGCATCTCGCCGCAAGGCAGCATCAATGCCACAGACCACCGCAAGACTGCAAGACCCGCCCGTCAGCCTGCCAGGATCGCCCGCACCTGCGCGGTGAAATCCTCGCCGCGTTTCTCGAAATTCGGGTATTGGTCGAAACTGGCCGCTGCGGGGGCAAGCAGGACGGTTTCGCCCGTCTCCGCCTCGGCCGCGGCGCGGGCGACGGCCTTGTCCATCGTCTCGCAGATCTCATGCGGGGTGTCGCCAAGCTGAAGCGCGAAGTCGCGGGCGGAATGGCCGATGAGATAGGCCTTCACCACGGCGGGAAGGAAAGGCTGCAGCGCGGCGATCCCGCCGTCCTTGCCAAGGCCGCCCGCAATCCAGCGGATCCTCGCAAAGGCCTGAAGCGCCTTGGCCGCGCTGTCGACATTGGTGGCCTTGCTGTCATTGACATAGCGGACGCCGGATCGTTCGCCGACAAGCTGGCTGCGATGCGGCAGGCCGGCAAAGCTGTTGAACGCCTCTTCGATCATGCGCGGCGCGATGCCAAGCGCGCGGCAGGCGGCGAAGGCGGCGCAGGCGTTCTGGTGATTATGCGCACCGGGCAGGCCCTTCACCTCGCGCAGGTCGATGCTGGCGGCCTGGCGGCCCTTGCGCCATTCGGCGAGAAACCCCTTGCGCGCAAAGACGGACCAGCCGAAAGCATCCAGCTTTTGCCCCGAGGAGATGCGGATCACCTGGTCGTCCATCGGCCCTTGCTGAAGCTGGCCGGCAAGAAAGCGGCCCTCGATTTCGTCCACGCCGATGATGGCGCGATCCGGTCCGCCTTCGGCGAAAAGCCGACGCTTTGCTGCGAAATAGCCTCCCATGCCGTGGTGCCGGTCAAGGTGATCGGGCGAGAGATTGGTGAAGACGGCGATATCGGGGGTGAGGCTGCGGGCAAGTTCGGTCTGGTAGGAGGAAAGCTCCAGCACCACAACCTCGCCGTCCGCGCGGATCGAGGTCGAGGACGCCACGGCCGATGTTCCCCGCCATCTGGGCCGGGCGGCCCGCGGCCAGCAGGATGTGATGGACAAGGGCAGTGGTGGTGGATTTGCCATTCGATCCGGTCACGCAGATGACCTTCGGGGGTTGCTCGAACCCCTGCCATTCGGGGGTGGCGTAGCTTTGGAAGAAGAGGCCGATGTCATTGTCGACGGGGATGCCCGCATCGGTGGCCCGGGCGATGATCTTGTGCGGCGCGGGGTAGAGATGCGGAATGCCGGGCGAGGTGATCAGCGCCGCGACACCGTCGAGGGCGGCCTGACGGGTCAGGTCGGTCAGGGTGAAACCCTCCGCCTCGGCCTTCGCGCGGGCCTCGGGGCTGTCATCCCACAGGAGCGGCTCTGCCCCCCCGGCAAGAAGCGCGCGCGCCGTGGCCGCACCCGACCGGCCAAGGCCGAGGACAGCGACTTTCTGGCCCTGATAGCCGATGACCGGGATCATGCATGCCTCCGCGTTGAAGCGGGGGGTTTCACACCCCCCGCACCCCCCGTGGGATATTTGAGCCAATGCGAAAGGGAAAGGGGTTATGCGGCGTGAAGGGTGGTGAGGACCGTGCGGTATTCGCCAAGGGCGGCCTGGCCCCGGGGGGTGAGGCCGTAAAGCCCGCGCGAAATGCGTTCGAACCAGCCGTAGTGATCGGCACGCAGGAGGGCTGCGGCTTTGGCGACACCCGTCGCGCGGGCGGTTGCCGCGGGCGAGGCGGGACCGGGGGCAA